>NZNW01000134.1 GCA_002695065.1 Salinicola sp.
CGCTGGAGATGGTGTTTCAGGGCGTGGTGGTGGAGCTATCGTGGGAGCCTGCCGCGCCTAATCCGACGAACTATATCGACTCTGATTCCTCTGGGGTCATGGCGTTTAGTATCGATTCAGATGCACAACAAAAAGAAGAGGAACGTGTTAAAGATTTTGTGCGGATCTACCTCAGGGTTAGGGTGCCGAAGTTGGAAGCTATTGCTCTTGTTCTGAGGCTTACGCCACATGATGTGCCCGGAACAATTTTTGACTGGTCCTATCAAAAGACTCGAGAAAGCAATCTGCTAGTGTCTACTGCGGCCTCGGGAGAAGGATATGGTACGACTCAAGAGGTTGAAAACCAACCCAAGTTTTCGCTTAAAGATGAAGCATATGAGGCAGAGTGGTCCAATGTGTATGAAAAAGGGAGCCTGACTCATATGGCGGATCTTACGATAGACTTCAGGTCCGCTGATACGCAGTCTCTTAAAAGCGATACTTTGGCTTTGGTTATGGGGGGGGTAGTGATTCCATGTTGGGTTTTATAATGAAATATCTTGTTTTTTTTATATTGCTTTTTCCCGGCGTTGTCCACGCGGATATCCTTTTTCAGGATCCGACAGGCAAGAGTTTAAATGTCGCGATAAAAAGTCTATCGAAAGAGGAGGTTAAGGGCTGGTCTTCACTAGCCTCCAGGCGCGAAGAGTTTTTTCTAGGCCTTTTTTATATAAGAGGAGCGCCAGAGTTTTCGATCCAAAAAGATTGCAAGAAATCCATCGGTTTTTTGCAGTCTGCTTGGGACGGTGGCGTGGCTGATGCCGGGTATACGTTGGCGACCATGTATTATAATGGTATTTGCACATCCAAAGATGTCAGCAAGGCTAGAGACTTAGCAACGCAAACGGCGCAGGAGGGATATATTCTTGCTCAGCGCATGTTAGGCATGGCTTATGTGGGTAAGAAGTGGCAGGGTTTATATCCTTACGATGTTGAGAAAGGCATCTGCTGGCTTGCTAAAGCAGGGAGCGCCGGAGATCGAGAGTCCGCTGCACAGCTCGCGCTCATGTATAATAGAGGTGTTGGGGTGGTTAAGGACGAAAAGAAATATTTTTCCTGGTTAAAGAGGGCTATCTTTAATAAGTTTGAGAAAGGCAACAGGCTTGGCTTTCCTGCATTAGCTGAAAGTTATGAGAGTGGGAAAGGTACTGAGAAAGATTTAGTCAAAGCATACAAGTATTTTGATCTGAGTGGTACCGCTGGTGTAAAAGGGAAAAAACGCATCGCCAAGGAAATGACTCAAGAGCAGATCGACGAAGCTCTCCGTCAGTCCAAGGAGTGGCAGAAAGAGCATAATGTTCAGGTGGGCGGTGGTTTTATTCGTCGCGCCAATTGAGATTGTTATTTTTCCAAGGTTGTGGCGTGTGACTTTAGAGTTAAGACCCATGGCATTGGCCATGGGTTTTTTATTGGAATCTCTCCGCCCCGATGGCGGATAGTGGCCGAACGGTACGCATTGCCTTGCCGGTCTACGTGGATATCAAAGCGGTGACGGGGGAGAGTGGCGAACCTCCCGCGCTGCCAGGCAGCTATACGCCGGAGGATGAACAGCAGCGCTTGGGTGATCTGGCGCAGAACGCCCGCGATATCGGCAACACCCTGCTCAGCGCCCACAAGGGCAGTGGCCAAGTCGCCGGTGCGTGCCTGGTGCTATGGAGCCTGATCGTCTCCTGGCAAGAAGGCGCCTTCGTGGACGATGAGGAGGGCGCCGACTGGAGCAAGATCATCGGCTCTGGTGTCAGCGTGGCAAGTGGCGCGATGGCGGGTATCGAAGGTTACCACAAGATCCGCATGGCGAGCCTGGGCTTGCCTATCGCATCCTTGGCGGCTTCCAGCCAGTCGTCGATAAGCCTGGGCGCCCGGCGAGGCCAGCGAGCCTTGGCTCAGGTAAACGATAGCAACAGCAGGATCAGCGGTGGGGAGAGCAGTGACAGCAGGAACCCGCTGACGATCGCCAGAGGCACGCAGGTGATGCCACCGTACTGCTGGATCACCGGCAGGCTCACATCCATCGATGTCGCGCCGGCATAGCCGATCGCCAGCGGCATGGCGCGACGGATGAACAGCGGTACCAGCAGGAAGGCCAGCAGTTCCCGGGCCAGGTCGTTGAAGAAGGCGGCGCCGCCGAGCACCGGGCCGAGCTGGTCGCCGATCAGGATGCCGGAGAGCGAGTACCAGCCAAACCCGGCGGCCATCGCCATCCCCTCGTTCCAGGGCAACTGGAGCAGCGGTGCCGCGATCAGCCCCGCCAGCATCGAACTCGCGGACACGGTCGCCGCGATCGCCAGCCCCAATCGGTTGAGCAGAATCTGGCGCAGTCCGAGCCCGGAGTTGCGAAGCTGGCAGCCGATCAGGAAGAGCAGGGCGTAGAGCGCCCAGGTCGCCAGTGTTTCCGCCAGCGAGGCCAGGTGCCATCCCAGCAGCTGGGCGCCCGCGCCGATGATGACGCCGAGCAGCACCACACCCGCCAGTTGCAGCGAGCCCAGCATCGCCTGCAGCTTGCCGGCGGGCGCGGCGTTGTCCTTGCTGTCCACCAGCGATTGACGGCGAGCCAGCCGTTGACGCGATAACCATGCCAGCGCCAGCAGATTGATCGGCGAGATCACCAGGAACAGGATCAGTGCCGTGGATCCGATGCGGGACAACTGCCCGAGCAGGTTCTCCATCCCGCCCAGACTGATGCCCATCAGCAGCAGGATCACGTAGACCGAGGCACTGACGCCGCGATCGATGGCCTGACGAATCCAAGCCTGGTGAACGGGGATCAGGTAGCCCACGATCAATGGCAGCAGTATCCACAACAACCCCAGCAGCATGACCTCTCCCGAAGCGAACCCATGAGTCACCGACAACGATGCGGCACGAAAAAAACGGACGCCGATGAATCGGCGCCCGTGATTGGCAATGAACTCTAGAGGATACGCGCTGAAGAGGGAAGAACGGCTGGCCGGTTATCCGCCGTTGGTGCTTGCCGGGGCTGCGCTGGAGGGGGCGAGCGTCAGATCGGTGAGGGTCAGGTGGCTGCGTTCCTCGTCGTCGCGTACGTAGCGCATCTTGAGCAGCAGGCCGGGGATTTCGCGGTGAAAGGTGAAATAGAGATGTCGGCCCTGTTTGTCGGGGTCCCAGGTGTCCACGGTAACGCCCGGAAACGTGCCGGCGGGCGTCTCGATGTCGCTACGATCGACCACCCGGTAGTAGAGCATCTCCGTCTTGCCCTTGTGATTCTGATAGTCGAGCTGGCAGGGCGAGACCTGAGTGCTGGCGCAGCGGGCACCCGGCGCCTTGCGCGAGAGATCGAAAAGGGCGGTCTGGCGGTCCGGTAGCGCCTGCAACTGGGACCGGTCCAGATGATAGTCGTCGCCGATTCCCACCAGCGAGTAGGCACTGGTGTAGTCCAGCGCCTGCACGCGATCGCCATCGAGCTGAAATCGCCCGCGTTCCTCGCCGCTGGCGACCTTGATGCTCGCTCGCATGTCGCTCTCCCAGACATCGCCGGTTTGCAAGTCATTACCCAGGTGCGAGAGCTTGTGGGTGATCGTCGCATCCGGCCAGCCGCTGATATCGAGTCGATAGTGGGCGGTGAACGGCGTCGGTGCGGCCAGTGCCAGACTAGTCCAGCAGGCCAATGCCAGTGCGGCCGTTGCCTTGAACGCTTGGCGATAGTTGAGTGACATGGTTTCCCTTGCAACGTGTTTCAGTGGGGCGGTTCTCGCACGTTCAGTCGAGTGAGACATCAGACGCCGAATTGCTGACGGTGTTCCCAAAGGTGCCATTTGTGGACCTCATCTCGATATGCCGCCGGAGGCCGAGGGCCGGTCAGTGCTACTGGTATGGCGCCAGCGCGCTTACGGGGAGGGCGGCAGGCCGTGCCAACGACAACGGGACCCGCAGGCCCCGTTGATCGGTCATGGCAGACGCTTCGACGTCAGTCGTTATCCGGCAGAGCGTAGGCGATCACATAGTCGCCGCGATCCGCGGATTGGCGGGCACCGCCGGCGGAGATGAGGATGTACTGCTTGCCGGTCTCCGGCGAGACGTAGGAGATCGGCGTGCCCTGGCTGCCGACCGGCAGGCGAGCCTTCCAGACTTCTTTGCCAGTCGCCGAGTCGAAGGCGCGTAGCCAGTAGTCCTGGGTCGCGGCAAAGAATGTCAGGCCGCCCTGGGTCGTCAGCGAGCCGCCGATGGTCGGCATGCCGACCGGCATGGGCATGCGCAGCTTGGTGCCGAACATCACCGTGTCCTGGATCGTGCCCAGCGGGACTTCCCAGTTGACCTTCTGGGTCTTCATGTCGATCGCGGTCAGGCTGCCGAACGGCGGCTCCTGGCAGGGAATACCGAGCGGAGACAGGAAGCGGTCCTTGACCACCGAGTAGGGTGTGCCCTTGAGCGGCACCGCACCCATGGCAGCGTTGACCGCTTCGCCACCCTGGGAGGCGGCGGCATCCTTGTCCTGCGGTTCCATGTGGACCCACAAGCCCAGGCGCATGTCATTGACGTAGAGTGTCTGGGAGGTCGGGTCGTAGGAGAATCCGCCCCAGTTCATACCGCCCAGCGAGCCCGGGTAGGAGAGCGAGTAGTCGGTATCCGGCGCGGTGAACAGCCCGTCGTAGCGATAGCCCTTGAAGATGTAGCGGCACATCAGCTGGTCGAACGGCGTGGCGCCCCACATGTCCGCTTCTGTCAGGTGCTCGGCACCGATCTGCGGCATGCCGACGGAGACCGGCTGGGTCGGCGAGTACTTTTCGTTGGGGATAGTCGCGGGCTCGACCCTCTTCTCGACAACGTCGGTCAGCGGCTCTCCGGTCAACCGGTCCAGCACGAAGATCTGGCCGACCTTGCTGCCGAAGGTGAGCGCCGGGGTTGTCGAGCCATCCGTTTCGGGAAAGTCGATCAGCGTCGGCTGCATCGGCACGTCGTAATCCCACAGATCGTGGTGGACCGTCTGGTAGTGCCACTTCTCCTCGCCAGTGGTGGCGTCGAGCGCCAGCATGGTCGCGCCGTACTCCTCGTCTTCCGGGGTGCGCTCCGGACCCCAGAGGTCGATGGCGGCGCCACCTACCGGCATGAAGAGGATATTGGAAGCCGGGTCGTAGGTCATCGGCGCCCAGACGTTCGGCGTCGAGCGCACGTAGTTGTCACCGGGGGCCGGCGCTTCCCGATCCTGCGGATTGCCGGGATCGAACGCCCAGCGCATCTCGCCGGTAATGACATCGAAACCCCGCATGACACCGCCGGGCATGTCGAGGGCGACGTTGTCGGCCACGCGGCCGCCGACGGCGACGGTGGTGCCCGCTACCGTTGGCGGCGACGTCAGGGAGTAGAGCGGTGCCTTGGCGTCGCCCAACCCGGCCTTGAGATCGACGCGGCCGTTGTCGCCGAAGCTCTGGCACAGCTCACCGGTTTCAGCATCCAGGGCGACCAGAACGGCGTCGATGGTATTCATGAAGATGCGGCGGCGGCAGGCCGTGGCATCGGCGGCGAGGGACGGCTGTGGAACCGGCGAGGCATCGCCCAACGTCGGCTGCTGGACCGGCTCGTCGGCATCGAAATAGGCCAGTCCACGGCAGCGCACCCAAGTCTTGGTGTCGGTGGGGAACTCATGGCGCCATTTCTCTTCGCCGGTATCCGCATCGACCGAAATCACGGTGTTGGACGGCGTGCAGAGATAAACGGAATCGCCGACCTGCAGCGGCGTTTGCTGATCCTCGAAACCCGCCCCGGTGGGGCTAAGCGGTGTGTCGCCGGTATGGAAGGTCCAGGCGACCTCGAGGGAGTCGACGTTGTCTCGGTTGATCTGATCGAGCGCAGCGAAGCGATTGCCACTGCCGTCCGAGCTGTAGTGATCCCAGTCCACCTGACGGGTGGCATCGGTAACCGGGGTCTCGCCGGTGGCGGCGACGCTGTTGTGGATGCCATGGGGCTGGAACATGCCCCAGGTCATGCCGACGATAGCGATCAGTGCGACGGCGGCAGCGCCAAGGCTGATGCCTTTGTTGGCTTGAAGGCCGGCTCGCTTCAGGATCAGCGGTTGAATCAGCAGCAGCAGGAACAGTGCGCACAGGAAGGTGAAGATACGCGCGTGCAGCGCCCAGAAATCCAGCCCCGCTTCCCAGAACGCCCAGATGATGGTGGCAATGAAGGCAATCAAATAGATGGCCAGTGCCTTGGTGCCACCGCGAACGATTTCGATGCCCGTGGCAGCTAGCGCCAGACCCATCAGCAAGTAATACCAGCTGCCACCGCGACCGATCAGCATGGCGCCGCCGATCGCGAGCCCCAATCCCAATATGGCGAAGACGGCGCCGACCACGATCAGCAGGGCGCTGACCGGCCTGGATACCCGGTTTGTTTGTCTCATCCCTCGAATCCCCTTTGATAAGCATCGGGGATTCTACTCAAGACGAAAGTCTTAAGCCATCTTGTTAGCATGCTACATGATTGGTTTCGTGCCTTGCACTCAATACCCCGCGTCGGGATCGACGGTCTCGACCGCCTTGCCTTTCGACATCGCGTCCAGTGCATCGGCGACCTGATCGGCGGCGGCGCCGATCGGCGTCGGCCCGGCCATGTGCGGGGTGATCAGGATGCGTGGGTGGCGCCATAGCGGGCTGTCCGCCGCCAGCGGTTCACTCGGGAAGGCGTCCAGCAGGGCGCCGCGCAGGCGACCTTCGGACTCTTCCTCGCCGAGTGCGTCGAGCAGGGCGGGCTCGTCGATCAGGGTGCCGCGACCGGGATTGATCAGGCTGGCGCCAGCGGGGAGCTTGGCCAGGTTATCGCGGTCGATGATGTGCCGCGTGGCCGGTGTGTCCGGTAGCAGCGTGATCAGCGTCTTGACCTGGCGCAGCAGCGTATCGAGACCGCGATCGCCGTGATGGCAGGCGATGCCCTCGATCTGCTTGGGCGAGCGGCTCCAGCCGTGGATGGGGTAACCATCGGCGGCAAGCATCTGGGCCACGCGGGTGCCGATCGCGCCTAGGCCGAGGACACCAACCGGCCAGTCGGGCTTGTCGACCACCGGCACCTCGCGCCATTCGCTGTTCGCCTGCTGGCGCCGATAGCGGTCGAAATCGCGCTGAAAATGCAGTACGCCGTAGCGGGCGTAGTCGCCGATCAGTTCGCCCATGCCGGCGTCGCGTAGTTTGACGATGGGGATCTCGCGGGGCCGCGATGGGTTCTGCAGCAGGGCATCCACCCCGGCACCCAGGTTGACGATGCCCTGGAGCGCCGTCTGCTCGTCGAACACCGACGCCGGCGGCTTCCAGGCGACCAGGTAGTCCACCTGCGGGTTGCCGCTGTCCGCCGCGACGTGGATCTCGGCGTCCGGCAGGCGCTCGAGCAGGATGTTGCGCCACTGCTCGGCGTCATCGTGGTAGATCAGGACTCGCATCTCGGCTCCGTCGTCGCTGTGTGGTCATGTCTCGTCATCATGGCAGGTTGTGCGTGGCGAAAGAAATTTCCGCTCGTCGCTCTCAATACGCGATCTCCAGCATCGGTGGCGGCGCTTCGCCCAGCAGTTGGCTCAGCACGTCCAGGCCGCTGGCCAGGCGTGCCAGATCCGGTTCGGCTCCCAGGCTGATGCGCACGCGCCGCGGCATGGCGGACTGCTCGACCAGGAACGGCTGGGCGGTGGTGATGGCGACACCTTCCTGGCGCGCCTGCTGCTGAAGCTCTTCCGCCCGCCACGGCTCCGGCAGCGCCAGCCAGATATGCAGGCTGCTGGGGCGCGATTCGATGGCATGCCCCGCCAGCTTGCGCGCCGCCAGTTGCTGCCGCTCTGCCAGCAACTGGCGCTGTTCGTGAGCCAGCGTATCGACCATGCCGCTGGCCAGCCAGTAATCCGCCAGTTCGAACACCAGCGGCGTGGCCATCCAACTGGTGGCGCGCAGCCTCGGCAAGGTGTGGTGCATCTGGCCGCGGGGCACGCTGAGATAGCCGGCTCGCAGTCCGGGAACGGTCGCCTTGGTCAGACTGGTGACGTGAAAGCTCTGCTGGGGCAGCCTGGCGGTCAGGGACCTGAGGCCCGCGGGCTCCAGCAGCGCATGCACGTCGTCCTCGATCAGCCAGACATCGTGACGCAGCAGGATCTCCGCCACGACGTCGCGGCGGGCGTTTTCCATGGTCGCACCGGTGGGGTTGAGCTGGGTCGGGGTCAGGCAGACGGCTCGCGGGCGGTATTTGACGATGGCCGCCTCCAGCGCCTCGGGAATGACACCCTGATCGTCGATCGCCACGCCGTGGAGCTGGAAACCGAGCGTGCGCGCCAGCGCGATCAGGCCGTGATCGGTCAGCATCTCCGTCAGCACGATATCGCCATGCTGGACCACCGTGGCGATGGCCAGCATCAGCCCATGGGCTGCGCCATTACAGAGCAGCCGGTCATCGGCCTCGCCAGGGACGCCGAGACGTTCCTTCAGCCAGGCGTTGGCGCGCTCGCGCTGGTGCTGCAGGCCGGCGATCGGCCGGCAGGCGCCGATCACGTCGGCATGGGCGGTCCTGGCGAGTTCCGCCAACGCCTCGCGAAAGCGTCGATGGTGGGAAGGCGGACAGACCGGATGGGCGATCGACAGGTCGATGGGGGCGGCGTCGGTGACGGCAGCCGGCGCGCGCAGGTACTCGTTCTCGGAATCGCCCTCGGCATCGCGAATCCAGGTGCCGCTGCCGACCCGCGCCTGGACGAGGCCGCTCTTCTCGGCCTGCTCGTACGCGCGGGAAACGGTCTGCACGCTGACGCCCAGCGTCTCGGCGAGCTCGCGATGGGTCGGCAGGCGCATGCCGGGAGAGAGCACGCCGTGGCGAACCGCCTCGGCGAGGGCGCGAGCGATGGAAAGATATTTGGGGCCGTGCCCGCCGAGGAAGGGCGTCAGGTCGATTGTCATGATGCAATAAAGCCTTTGACGGCACGCTGAGCGACGATGCTACTATCATCGTCGATGCATTGACCGATAATTGTCATGAATGTTGCCAAGTAAATCATGACAATTTCACACCCGGTCGGCAAGCGGCAGGACACTCGGCTCGATCCCCTCGACCGCCGATGTCCCAACAATTCGGTCCCGTTAGTCGAGTGGCTCCATGTTTCAGGTTTCTTTACCTTTCTCGCGTGAAGAGTACGCCAATCGTTTGCACAAAGTGCGCGTTTCCATGGCGAGCCGCGGAATTGATGTTCTCGTTGTCAGCGATCCTTCCAACATGGGCTGGCTGACGGGATACGACGGCTGGTCGTTCTACGTTCACCAGTGCGTGCTGGTGGGGCTGGAGGGTGAGCCGGTCTGGTACGGGCGGCGCCAGGACGCCAACGGGGCCTGGCGCACCTGCTGGATGGATTCCGAGCGTGTGCGCTACTACCCGGACTACTACGTCCAGAACCCGGACATGCACCCGATGGAGTACCTGGCCCAGTCGGTGCTGCCCGAGTACGGCTGGCACACCGGCAATGTCGGGCTGGAGATGGACAACTACTACTTCTCGGGCAAGGCCTACGTCAGCCTGCTCAAGGAGCTGCCGCATGCCCAACTGATCGATGCCACGGCGCTGGTCAACTGGTGCCGGGCGATCAAGTCGCCGCAGGAGATCGCCTACATGCGCACGGCGGCGAGAATCGTCGAGTGCATGCACACCCGGATTCTCGAGATGATCGAGCCCGGCCTGGCCAAGAGCAAGCTGGTCTCCGAAATCTACCGGGTCGGCACCGAGGGCTGGACCGATGAGCACGGCACGGTCCATGGCGGCGACTATCCCGCCATCGTGCCGCTGTTGCCGACCGGCAGCGACGCCGCCGCGCCCCACCTGACCTGGGACGACACCCCGTTTCGCAAGGGCGAGGGCACGTTCTTCGAGATCGCCGGCTGCTACAAGCGCTATCATGCGCCGCTGTCGCGCACCGTCTTTCTGGGTAAACCGCCGCAGGACTTCATCCGTGGCGAATCGGCCCTGCTCGAAGGGATCGACAACGGGCTGGCGGTGGCCAAGCCCGGCAACCGCTGTGCCGACATCGCGCTGGCCCTGGGGGCGGCGATGGACAAGTACGGCTTCGACCGGGGCGGCGCGCGCTGCGGCTATCCGATCGGGATCAGCTATCCGCCGGACTGGGGCGAGCGCACCATGAGCCTGCGCCCCTCCGACGAGACGATCCTCGAGCCCGGCATGACTTTCCACTTCATGCCCGGCATGTGGATGGACGACTGGGGCCTCGAGATCACCGAAAGCATCCTGATCACCGAGAATGGTGCCGAGCCGCTGTGCGACTTTCCACGCCAGCTGTTCGTCAAGTAAGGCGTGTCAGCCGTTCATCGAATGAGACCGCGTCAGCCGTTCGTCAAACAATGCCGCATGACGGGTTCGCCCCGAGGTTCCTGTTACCTTATCAATGACGCGTCAATCGGCTATGGGCCCCTGGCGCGTCATCCGCTTCATTGAGGAGAGTTCGCATGTCCGCATCCCTGCGTCCCAGCCCGATCAGCGCCACCGTCGACTTCGATGCCCAGGGCGTTCAGCACGGTTTCCTGAAACTGCCGATCTCGATCGACGAGTCGGCCTGGGGCGCGGTGATGATCCCGATCACCGTGATCGCCAATGGCGAAGGGCCGACAGCGCTGCTGACCGGCGGCAACCATGGTGACGAGTACGAAGGCATCACCTCGCTGCTCAAACTCGCCAGTACGCTCCAGGCCAAGGACGTGCGCGGCCGCGTGATCATCGTGCCGATGATGAACACGCCTGCGGCAGAAGCCGGCAAGCGGACCTCGCCGCTGGATGGCGGCAACCTCAATCGCAGTTTCCCCGGCGACCCCAATGGCGGCGTGACGAGTCAGATCGCCGACTATTTCACTCGGGTGCTGGTACCGATGTGCGATGTGGCGTTGGACCTGCACTCCGGTGGCCGCACGCTGGACATCGTGCCGTTCGCCGCCGCCCACCGGCTCGACGATCTCGCCCAGGAGAGCGCCAGCCTCGCCGGCGCCGTCGCCTTCGGCGCGCCCTACGCGATGATGATGTTCGAGCTCGACGCCACCAAGCTCTACGACACCGCGGTGGAATCCCAGGGCAAGACCTTCGTCACCACCGAGCTGGGCGGTGGCGGCACCTCGACGCCGCAGAGTCTGGCGCTGACCGAGCGCGGCGTGCGCAATTTCTTGATTCACTATGGGTTGATGGCTGGCGAGATCGAGAAGCCGACCAAACCCATGATCTACGTCGACATGCCGGACGCCAGCTGCTACGTGCAGAGCGAGCACTCCGGACTGCTGGAATTGATGGTCTCCCTGGGCGCGATGGTGAAGGAAGGCGAGGTGCTGGCGCGGGTCTATGACATGAGTCGCACCGGCGCGGCGCCGGTCGAGTACCGTGCCCAGCGCGACGGCGTGCTGATCGCCCGGCGTTTCCCGGCCAAGGTGGGCATGGGCGATACCATCGCCGTGGTCGCGGAAGTGGTCGAGTCGCTGGAACGTGATCAGGTCTCATGAAGCTTGATCGCTACGACCTCAAGATCCTGGAGATCCTCAGTCGCGACGGCCGGATCACCAAGTCGCGGCTGGCGGAGGCGATCAGCCTCTCCGTCAGCCCCTGCTGGGAACGGGTCAAGCGGCTGGAGAAAGCCGGCGTCATCGAAGGCTACAGCGCCCGGATCAATCCCGACGCCATCGTCAAGCGCACCCCGGTGTGGGTGCAGATCGAACTCAAGCAGCACAACGCCGAGAGCTTTGCCCGCTTCGAGCGCATGGTGTCGGAAACCGATGCCGTGGCGGAATGCGTCGCGGTCGGCGGCGGCGTCGACTACCTGGTCAAGATCGCCGCCGACAGTATCGACGCCTATCAGCGCCTGATCGATGCCTGGCTGGTGTCCGACCTGGGCATCGAGCGCTACTTCACCTATATCGTCACCAAGACGGTCAAGCGCGAGGGACCGCCGGTGTTCTCGGATATGGATGGCTAGCCACATAACTACGATTCGTGCGATGAACTTCGCTCCCGAAGAGCACAGATCTATTGCGGGGTAAACTCTGGTCCTCTCGATACGGGCTGTCTGGGCAACAGGCTTCAGAGACAGCCAACGAGATAGCGTTCCAGCGCAAGTTCCGGATAGCGCTGCATGACTTGACGGGTTTCGGTACGGATCTCCTCGATCAGCCAGTCGCGTACACGTAGCGTTGCATCGCTGGGTGGTTTTTTGCGTGAGTGTATAAAATGGCATTGCCTCTCGGTCATTATCGCGCAGGAGATGGCCGGAACCAGAGCTCCTTTAGTAAACCAATGTGTCGTGACATTGAACCAGCCAATTGCCACCCCCTGGCCTAGCATGGCTGCCTGGAGCACGACGGCATAATCCGAAAAGTTGAGCTCGTGAGGCGGGGCGGGACACAGCCTCACGAACTCGGGAAACAGATCGGACCAATTCGCGCGGCTGTCGCTCAGGCTGATTAGCGTAAGTTCTCCTGGCGTACTTGCCTCCGGGAAATGCTGGGCGCGGTATTCCGAGCTGCAAACGGGAATGAGGATTTCCGGCATGATCAGCGCGCTCTCATGTTCCTCATCATTCGAGGTCATGAAGCGAAGGCCAAGATCGACATCCTCGACCGATCCCTTGACCGAACCCGATATCAATTGAAAGCGCAGGTCAACGGTAGGAAATTCCTGCTGAAGGCGATGCATGCGTGGCATCAACCAGTGGGTGGTGAACGCAGTTGAGACCGAGAGCGTGATCGTCTCCATTCCGGTGTGACGAGCGCGAATTTCCTGAATGGCTTCCTCGATATGTCGAAAACCGTCCTCGATGCCTCGGTAGAGGATGTTGCCGTTATCGGTCAGCGAGATGCCGCCTGACGTCCTAACAAAAAGCTGAACTTCCAGGTGGGCTTCCAGCAGCGACAACATGCGGCTGACAGCCGGTTGCGTCACGCCCAATTGAGCGGCGGCACGAGTGAAGCTACCGCAACGCGCTGCCGCCTCGAAGACGAAGAGAGCGTTGGCGCTGGGCAGTTTTCGCCGAAGGTTTGACATAAGCCTAAGTTATACCGGATGCAAGTATTTCGCAATTGAGTCGTCTCCCGCCTTTTGCTCTACTGCTCTCAATAGCAAGAAGACAAGAACAAGGAGCTAAGCATCATGAGCCAACATGATAGCGGTAGCGTCGGTGTGTCCATTCGCGCCGTCAGTAAGCGATATGGACGTAATATCGCTCTCGATGATGTCAGTCTCGACATTCAACCGGGTGAGTTTGTCTCGCTCCTCGGCCCCTCCGGTTCGGGAAAAACCACGCTTCTCGGTGCGCTTGGCGGATTCGTGATGCCGAGTTCCGGCACGGTCCATATCGGCGATCGCGATGTCACCTGGATGCCACCTCACAAGCGTGATATCGGCGTGGTTTTTCAAAGCTATGCGCTTTTTCCCCATATGAGCGTGGGGGACAACGTCGCCTTTCCTCTGAGGGCTCGCCGCCAGCCGAAATCGGGTTGGGCGGACAAGGTCAAGCGGGCCCTGGCGATGGTCGAGCTGGACGGCTATCAGGATCGTAGCATCGCCCAGCTCTCCGGTGGCCAGCGCCAGCGAGTGGCGCTGGCCAGGGCAATAGTGTTCGAGCCGCGCCTCATTCTGATGGACGAACCTCTCTCTGCGCTCGACAAGCAGTTGCGGGAAACCATGCAGATCGAGCTGCGCCAGTTGCACAAGAAACTGGGCGCGACCGTCATCTATGTGACCCACGACCAGCGTGAAGCGCTGACCATGAGTGATCGCATCGCGATCCTCAAAGATGGTCGCCTGGTCCAGGTCGACGCTCCGCAAACGCTCTACGACTCACCGCAGGACGCCTTCGTGGCGAGCTTTATCGGCGATTCGACGCTCCTGCCGGTCACACGCCTCGATGACCATCACGTGCAGCTCGGAAGCCAACGGCTGGCCTGCGCGCGAGCCGTGCCGAAAGACGCTCGGCTCTATCTGGCTGTGCAGACCGAAAAGCTGCTCATCGACACCGGCAACCAGCTCGACGAGGCGTACAACCGGCTCGAGGCCTGCGTGCGCGAGATCGTCTATCAGGGCGACAGCCTGAGGCTTTTCCTGGAGCTTGGGGATGGCTCTACCGTCAGCCTGCGCCAGCCCGGTCACCATTTCGGACAGCAACAGATTCCGCCAGTCGGCGCTTCGCTCACCGTGGTCCTGCACTCGGCCGACACCGTCGTCGTGTCCGATCTGCAGAAGCGGACCGCCAACGCCGCCTGAAGCGCCCCCAGAAACGCTGTTATCACCCTCAATAACGTCATAACAACGGGAGTCATTGACGATATGGAACTCAGCAACTTCAAGGTGCTCACTTTCGATGTTGTCGGCACGCTGATCGATTTCGAATCCGGTGTTCTCGCCGCCGTGCGGCGCATTGGCGGCAGTGCGACGGAGGCGATGAGCGACGACGATATCTTCGAGGTCTACAAGCGCGGTCGCGACAGGTATTACGGGCGCTCCAGCAGTGCGATGGCCGATGTCTATCGGTCATTGGCGGCCGAGTCTGGCCTGCCGGCTGACGACGCCTCGGCTGAGTCTTTTCAGCTGTCGGTGCTCAATTGGCCCGCCTTCTCTGATTCGGTCGCGGCACTCAAGCGCTTGCGCAAGCACTACCGTCTTGTCGCGATGACCAATGCTGATCGTACGGCCTTTTCCAATTATGCGATGACGTTGGGTTGCCCTTTTGACGACAGCGTTACCTGCGACGATACCGGGGTGGCCAAGCCCGATCCGCTCTTCTTCGCGTACAACCGCGGGCGCCAGGCTGCCTACGGTTACAAGTTCGATGAGATTCTGCATGTGGCGCAGAGTCAGTATCACGATATCGGCGTGGCAAAGTCGCTAGGCTACACGACCTGCTGGATCGAGCGGCGCCAGGGGTTGCAGGGATTTGGTGGCACCCCGGATCCAGAGAGCGTCACTCGACCCGACTTCCATTTTTCCACGCTCAAGGCTCTTGCCGATGCAGTGGAAGGCGTCTGAGATGACTTCGTCGGCCATCGCCAATATCCCGTCGCTGTGGCGTGAAATGAGCGGGGCCCGGTCGGAGCTACCGTCGTTGCAGAACGATCGCGATACCGATGTCGTCATCGTCGGTGGTGGCTATACCGGACTCGCGGCGGCGCACCGCCTGATCGAGAGAGGCGTGGCTCCGGTCGTGCTCGAAGCCAATCGGATCGGATGGGGCGCCAGTGGTCGCAACGGTGGGGTGGTTTCAGCGAAGGTGCGGCAGTCGTTCCCAGCGATCGCCGCCCAGCATGGACTGGAAACGGCACGCTCGGTCCACCGGCTCTGCCACACGGCGGTGGACGAGCTGGAGGCTCTGATCGATTCGCTGGGGCTGACCCAGGCGGGATTCCGACGCTGCGGTAATCTGCGCTGCGCTCATCATGAGCGAGCCTTCAAGAGTATTGCCGATGAGGCAGAGTGGCTTCAGCGCGCTCTGGGTGATGGCGACCAGCACGTGCTCAGTGCCGAGGCGGTGCGCGATGAGACGGGCTCTCGCGCCTTCTTTGGAGGGGTGCTCAGCGAAGGCGTGGGTACGCTGCTGCCGCTGGCCTATGTGGAAGGATTGGCCGAGGTGCTGGTCAAGCGTCACGGCCTTGCGCTGTTCGAACGGACGCCCGCTACGGGAATTCGACGTACCGACGGTGGTGTCAGCGTCATCACCCCGGGTGGAGAAGTCCGCGCCAGGCAGGTGATTCTGGCCACCAATGCCTACAGCGGGCAGACCGAAGCCGGCGAAAGGATTCGTACCAGGATGGTGCCCTTTCGCAGCTCGATCATCGCCACGGAGCCGCTGCCCCCGGCGCTCCAGCAGCGACTCCTGGTCAACAATCGCAGTTATGGAGAAACGCGTCGGATGATGCGTTGGTTCCGAAAGGTGGACGGGCGGTTTCTTTTCGGTGGGCGCGGCGCCTTTGGAAAACACGACTCGCGTGCCGCCTTCGATGCCCTCCAGCGCTCCATGATCTCGCTCTTCCCTGATCTCGCTGACGTGAAGATCGCGTATCGCTGGTCGGGGCATGTCGGGATGACGCTGGACGCGATTCCCCACGTCGGACGCTTTGATGACCGTATGGTTTTTGCGGCTGGTTACAATGGTGCCGGCGTTTCTTTATCGAACTATCTGGGCCGACTGGCGGCGGATTTTTCCCTGGGAGAAAACCCAGACGTCAGTCTTCTCGGGGCCACGAATTTCCGCCGTGTGCCGTGCTATCCGTTGCGGGAATTCGGTATCCGACTGACCGCGGGCTGGTATCAACTATTGGACGCAATGGGGCGCTAAACGCAGAAGATTCACAAATTGAAAATGGAAGCGGAGACAACAACATGAACCAGATCCAATGCTTCACGCGAAAAGTGACTACTCAACTGGCAGCCTTCTCGATTTTGGCACTGCCATTGGCAACGACCGCTCAGGTCGCTCATGCCGACCAGATTACCTTCGTTTCGCAGGGAGGCGCCTATCAGGAAGCGCAAACGAAAGCGATTCTCGATCCGGTGGCCCAATCCCTCGGCATCACCATCAACCAGGAGAGTGCTCCCGACGCCTGGCCGATGATTCGTACCCAGGGAGCCACCGGACAGCCGATTTGGGACGTCGTTGATACGCCGACGTTCAACTGCATTCGTGGAGGTGAGCAAGGGCTAATCGAACCGCTGGATTTCTCGCGTATCCCCAATGCGGAATCCATGCCGGATGGTTACAAGACACCCTATTCGGTCGCCTACGAATTCTATTCAAGCGTGCTGGCCTATAATCCGGAAACGTATGGCGATCATCCGCCCCAGACATGGAAGGACTTCTGGGATATCGATAACTTCCCAGGCCCTCGGGCGCTGCGCAACAATCCGCTGGGCACGCTCGAAGCCGCGTTGATGGCCGATGGCGTGGCGCCGGATGAGCTTTATCCTCTCGATGTCGATCGCGCCTACGAGAAGCTCGAAGAGATCAAGCCATACATCGCGACGTGGTGGACTTCCGGTGGCCAGTCAGCCCAGCTTCTCCACGACGGAGAGGTCGACATGATCATGATGTGGAACGGTCGTGTCAGCTCGATCATCGATGCGGGAGCGCCGGCCGCGTTCACCTACAATCAGGGCGTTCTGCAAAGTACCCACCTCTGTGTGATCAAGGATGCCCCAAATCTCGATACGGCGATGAAGTTCGTCAATGCCGCAATCGCTCCCGACGTTCAGGCCGACTTACCGAAGTACATCGATTACGGCCCGGGCAATCCGGCCGCCTTCCAGACCGATCGCATTTCGAAAGCGCGCGCCGCCGAATTGCCCAGCTCGCCCGAGAATGCCGCTAAACAGGCATTGATGGCGTACGAGTGGTGGTCGTCGCCGGAGGGCGTGGAGGCGGAACGACGCTGGCTGGAGTTCATGCAGCAGTGAGGTCCTTGCCCGTGCGTTGCGCGCACGGGCAACTCCAAGACCGTCTGACCTGCACGGAGGGAATCCCTTGAAAGAGACGACGCTGCCCAATCCGGGTCTGCAAGCGATGCCGAAGGACAACTCGGCGAGGTTTCAGCGACGCGAGCACCACCTGATGCTGGCACTGCTGATGCCGGCGCTGCTGATCGTTACGCTGCTACTGATCGTGCCGCTGGGCTGGATGATCGCGCAGTCGTTCCAAGTGAACGGCAGCTTCAGCCTGGAGCACTACGAGCGCGTGCTGACCGACGGGGTCTATTGGCGCACGTTCGGACTGACCTTCCGTATCAGCTTCATCGTGACGTTGGCGGCGTTGTTACTGGGATACCCCCTCGCTTACGCCGCGACGGTGCTGCCGAGACGCTGGTCGCTGATGATTCTGGCGCTGGTCATCGTGCCGTTCTGGACCAGCGTGCTCGTGCGCGCCTACGCCTGGCTGATCCTTCTGCAGCGCTCAGGCGTCATCAACCAGACATTGATGGGGCTGGGGCTCACCGACGCGCCGCTGGCGCTGGTGCATAACGAGTTCGGTACGATCATCGCGACGGTCCACATTCTCCTGCCGTTCATGGTGCTACCCCTCTACGCCACCATGCAGAAAATTCCGCGGGACTTGATGCTGGCGGGGGCCAGCCTTGGCGGCTCACCGATGCACGTCTTCTGGCGTGTGTTCTTCCCGCTCTCGCTGAGCGGGGTCTTGGCCGGCATGACGCTGGTCTTCGTGCTCTGTCTCGGCTTCTACATCACGCCCGAACTGATGGGTGGTGGACGCACCGTGATGGCGTCGATGCTGGTGAGCCGCAACATCCAGCTCTATGTCGAGTGGGGCGCGGCGAGTGCGGTCAGCGTGGTCCTGCTGCTCATGGTGGTGTCGATATTCTATCTGGTCAGCAGGCTGGTCTCGATGGAACGCATCCTGGGGGTCAAATGAACCAAGTTCGCCTAAGCCGAGTGCTCTTCATCGGCTATGTCACCCTGGTACTTCTGTTCCTGGTGCTGCCAGTGCTGATCGTGATCCCGATGTCGTTCTCGGATAGCCGCTTTCTCTCGTTCCCGCCGCCGGGGTACTCGCTGCGTTGGTACGACGCCTTTTTCAGCAGTAACGGATGGATGTCGGCGGCCCAGACCAGCCTTATCGCTGCCGTCTCGACCGCGTTGATCGCGACACCGGTCGGTGTGGCTGCCGCCTATGGGCTCAACGTCTCGACCCACTGGAGCGTGCGCTATCTCAAGGTACTGCTGCTACTGCCACTGATCGTGCCGATCATCATCGTCGCTGCCGGTGTGTTTCTCAGTTATGCCATGACGGGGCTGCTGCATAGCTTGCCCGGACTGATCATGGCGGATGTCATGCTGGCGCTGCCTTACGTGATTACCGCTGTCGCCGCTGGATTGCAGGGTTTCGATAACAGTCAGGAGATGGTCGCCAGAAGCCTCGGCATGAATCGCTTCCGCGCATTCATGGCCGTCGTGTTACCGCAGATCAAGCCCAGTGTCATTACCGGTGCGATCTTCGCGTTCATTCAGGCACTCGACGAGACCATGGTGGCACTGTTCATTGCCGGAGGTCAGAACCAGACCCTGACGGTGCGCATGTTCACTGCGCTACGTGACGAGATCGATCCGACCATCGCGGCGATCAGCACGCTATTGACGGCGACCTCGTTCGCGATGGTGATGTTGGTGGCGATGGCGCGACAGCGGACGACGGCATGATCCTCCTTGCTAGCCCGGCGACTGGCTATCGACGATGTGGGCGAGAAGAGATGACGGGGTCATGACGTCCTTCGCCTACCGTGGTGATCTCCAGCGCGGATGCCTCTGGGCGCGGCTATTCGCCGAGCGCATGCCGGCGATCGATTTCCGTGTTGTGTCAGAGCTCGAGGGCGACGTCGATGCTACCGTGCACTATCTGGGTACTTGGGCACCGTTGGCGGATTACTCGCGCTTCCCCTCCCTGAAGGTGATCTTTGCGCTTGGCGCTGGCGTGGATCAGTTCGATCTCAGTCTGGTGCCGCCCGGCGTTGCGCTGGTGAGGCTGGAAGAGCCCGGTATCGTCGGCATGATGCAGGATTACGCGACGCTGGCCGTCATGGCGCTACATCGAGACCTTCCAATCTATCTCGAACAGCAGCGTCGCGGTGCCTGGTCGCCAGAGGCGGTGCTGCCCGCGGCGCGGCGCAGAGTGGGGATTCTTGGGCTGGGACAGATGGGCGCGGCGGTAGCCGCACGTCTGACTGCCCTGGGATTTTCCTGCAGTGGCTGGAGCCGGACGCCGAAAGCGTTGCCGGACGTGCGCTGTCACGCCGGTAACAGCGCCTTGGGAACCTTCCTGGCCGAGAGCGAGATACTGGTCTGCCTGCTGCCACTGACGGCGGCAACGCGAGGCTTCCTCAACGCGGCGCTCTTCGCCGCACTGCCGACGGGGGCTTCGCTCGTCAACATGGGGCGGGGCGGGCATCTGCGGTTCGACGATCTGGTCGCCGCGCTCGACAGGGGGCAACTCGCGGGCGCGGTGCTGGATGTCTTTGAACCGGAACCGCCGCCGCCAGGTCACCCTGTCTGGTCGCACCAGCGCATCCTGCTGACACCGCATGTCGGCAGCGTGACGAATCCCGAAAGCGCCATAGAAGCCGTGATTGCCAATATCGCCCGGCATCGGGCCGGCGAGCCGATGCGCGGAGAGATCGATCGGCTCAAGGGCTACTGAGATAGCCACCTGGCACCAAAAAAAAATCGTAACTCCCGCTAAACCTTTCGAAAGAAAACGGACCGTAAATCGACCGAGACAAAAAAATTCCTCGCTGCAGAATCGATAACATGGTCGCACTCGCAGGATAGGCAAGCCGTTCTGCTCACCGCCGACACCTTGCAGGAGGCGACATGAAACTCAACGATCCCCGGCTTTTCCGTCAGTACGCCTATATCGACGGCAAGTGGACCCACGGTAGCGAGGGCCGCGAGGAAGCGGTCGTCGATCCCGCCACGGGAGAGACCCTGGGCCACTGCGCGCTGCTGGAAGCGGCCCAGATCACCGAGACGGTGACCGCCGCCGAGGGCGCCTTCGCCGAGTGGCGGGCGATCAATGTCCACGAGCGGGCCGAGAAGCTCAACGCCTGGTACCGCCTGCTGCACGAACACAAGGAAGACCTGGCGCTGCTGATGACCTACGAGCAGGGCAAGCCGCTCGACGATTCCCGGGGCGAGGTCGATTACGGCGCCAGCTTCATTCAGTGGTTCGCCGAGGAGGCCAAGCGCGCCTATGGCGTGACCATCCCGAGCCATATCCCCAACGCCGCATTGGGCACGATCAAGGAGCCGGTGGGCGTCTCGGCAATGTTCACGCCCTGGAACTTCCCGCTGGCGATGATCACCCGCAAGGCCGGGGCGGCGCTGGCTGCCGGTTGCACGGTGATCGTCAAGCCGGCCAACGAGACGCCATACTCCGCGCTGGCACTGGCCGAGCTGGCCGAGCGGGCCGGTATTCCGGCGGGCGTGTTCAACGTCGTCACCGGCGATCCGGCGACCGTCTCCGAGGTGCTGTGCAACGACAACCGCATTCGCAATATCTCGTTCACCGGCTCGACCCGCGTCGGCAAGCTGCTGATGCGGCAGAGTTCCTCCAGCGTCAAGCGCATGTCGCTGGAGCTTGGCGGCAATGCGCCGTTCATCGTCTGCGACGACATGGATCCGGATGCGGCGGCGAAAGAGGCGGTCGCCGCCAAGTTCCAGACCGCCGGCCAGGATTGTCTCGCCGCCAACCGGCTGTTCGTTCATCGCAGGATCTATGACGCCTTCGTCGAGCGCTTCCTGGTGCACATGCAGGCGCTGAAGGTCGGTAACGGTCTCGAGGGAAGCGATATCGGTCCGCTGATTCACCAGCGCGCGGTCGACATGGCCAAGGGTATCGTCGAGGACGGCATCCAGAAGGGCGCACGCAAGCTGGGTGGCGAGGGCCAGGCCCCCGGCGAGAACTTCTTCATGCCGACGCTGCTGGCGGACATCACCCCGGAGATGCGCGTGTTCCGCGAGGAGACCTTCTCGCCGGTCGCGGGGGTCTGTGCGTTCGATGACGACGACGAAGTCATCCGGCTCGCCAACGATACCGAGTACGGGCTCGCCGCCTACGTCTACACCCATGACGTGCGTCGTATCTGGAAGCTGATGCGCGGGCTGGAGTACGGCATGGTCAGCGTCAACAGCGTCAAGATGACCGGCGCGCCGATCCCGTTCGGCGGCGTCAAGCAGTCCGGCCTCGGTCGCGAGGGCGGTGCCGCGGGGCTCGACGAGTATCTCGATACCAAGTACTACTGCCTCGGCAATATGCCCTCGGCGAGTAATTCATAGGTTCCAGGACTTTCAACGCGGGTATGACACAAGGGTCACGATGACCGCTGCGCCCGCTCCTGAAACGCCGTCCGGACAAGCGATGGCGTTTCGTTTTGGTTAAGGAAAGGTTATGACCGATACCCGTACCCTGATCGACAACGATCGCCGCCATGTCTTCCACGCATCCACCCATCTGCGTGATCACGCCCACGGCGACGCGCCGGGACGCATCATCACCGGCGGCAAGGGGATCTCCATCGTCGATCGTGACGGCCGCGAGATGATCGACGCCTTCGCCGGGCTCTATTGCGTCAACATCGGCTACGGCCGCACCGAGATCGCCGACGCCATCTACGCCCAGGCCAAGGAGCTGGCCTACTACCACACCTATGTCGGCCACTCCAACGAGCCGCTGATCGCGCTCTCCGAACGGATCGCCAGGCTCGCCGGCAACGGCTTGAACAAGGTCTACTACGGGCTTTCCGGCAGCGACGCCAACGAGACCCAGATCAAGCTGGTGCGCTACTACCACAACGTCACCGGCCAGCCGAAGAAGAAAAAGATCATCGCGCGTCAGCGCGGTTACCACGGTTCCAGCATCGCCGCCGGTTCGCTGACCGGTTTGCCCGCGTTCCACCAGCATTTCGACCTGCCCATCGAGGGCATCCTGCACACCAAGGCGCCCTACTATTACCGGAGGGAGCGCGGCGACATGAGCGAGCGCGAGTTCTCGGTCTACTGCGCCGAGCAGCTCGAAGCGCTGATCCAGCGCGAAGGCCCGGAAACCATCGGTGCCTTCATCGGCGAGCCGGTACTCGGCACCGGTGGCATCATTCCGCCGTCGGCAGGCTACTGGGAGGCGATCCAGGCCGTGCTCAAGCGTCACGACATCCTGCTGATCGCCGACGAGGTCGTCAGCGGCTTCGGTCGTCTGGGCAGCGACTTCGGCTTCCAGCACTACGGTATCGAGCCGGACCTGGTCACCATCGCCAAGGGCCTGACCAGCGCCTATCAGCCGCTTTCCGGCGTGATCGTCGGCGAGCGCGTATGGAAGGCGCTGGAAGATGGCACCGGCGAATACGGCCCGATCGGCCACGGCTGGACCTACTCCGGCCACCCGCTGGGCGCCGCCGCCGCGATGGCCAACCTGGACATCATCGAGCGCGAGAACCTGGTGGGCAATGCCGCCGAGACCGGCGCCTACTTCAACGCCCAGCTCAAGAAGACCTTCAGTGAGCATCCGCTGGTCGGCGATGTGCGTGGCGAGGGCCTGATGGCCGCGCTGGAATTCGCGCCGGAGAAGGGCGAGTACACGCCATTCGATCCCGCGCTCAAGGTTGGCGCCCGGGTCGCCGCCGCGGCGCTGGAAGAGAACCTGATCGCCCGGGCCATGCCCAACGGCGACATCCTCGGCTTCGCGCCGCCGCTGGTGATCGATCGTGGCCAGGTCGATGACGTGATCGCTCGCGCCAAGCGTGCCGTTGACCGCGTGACCGACGAGCTGACCCGCGAGAAGGCGCTGTAGACCTGGACTGACGGCTGCCCGCATCGGCTTGATGCGATCGCGCCCCTGCGGCAGGGTGAAAGCTCTGCCGCTTTTTATTATCGCTTCGGGAGCCCGCATGTCCGACCCCGTCACGCTTCACGATATCTATCTGGCACGCCAACGACTCGCCGGGCAGGCGGCACGGACGCCGCTGATCCTCTCCCAGAGCCTGTCGGTGCGTTTCGAGGCCGAAGTCTATCTCAAGCTGGAAACCCTGCAGCCGAGCGGGGCGTTCAAGCTGCGGGGCGCGCTCAACAAGATCGCCTCGCTATCGCCGGAGCAGCTCGAGCGCGGTGTGACCACGGCCTCCACCGGCAATCACGGCCGTGCGGTGGCGTGGGCGGCCAGGCGACTCGGCGCGCGGGCCGTGATCTGCCTCTCCGAGCTGGTGCCGGCCAACAAGGTGGCGGCCATCGAAGCGTTGGGCGCGGAGGCGCGGGTGATCGGCCGCTCCCAGGACGACGCCTTCGTCGAGGCGCGGCGTCTGGTCGCCGAGGAGGGCATGGCGCTGATCGAACCCTTCGACGATTCGCTGATCGCGGCCGGCCAGGGCACCATCGGCCTGGAGCTGATGGAGGATCTGCCAAGCCTCGATCGCGTCTTCATCGGCCTTTCCGGTGGCGGGTTGCTGGGCGGTATCGGCCGCGCCGTCAAGGGCATCAACCCCCAGGTCCAGGTGACCGGGGTGAGCATGGAGAAGGGCGCGGCGATGATCGACAGCCTGACGGCGGGCGAGCCGGTGGAGGTCGAGGAACAAGCCTCGCTGGCGGACTCGCTGGGTGGCGGGATCGGGCTCGACAACCGCTGCACGTTCGCGCTGGTGCGCGAGGTGATGGACGATCACTACCGGGTCTCGGAGTCGGCCATCGCCCGCGCCATGCTGCACTTCTTCGAGCAGGAGAAGATGCTGGTCGAGGGCGCCGCGGCGGTCGGGCTCGCCGCCATCGAGGAGCACGATATCGATATCCGGGGCCAGAAAGTCGTACTGATCGTCTCGGGCAACGGCGTCGATGCGGAGACATTGATGCGGGCCAAGACGCTGATCGACTATCCAGAGCGCTGAGCGCTCGAATAGTGCTGTGAATTCAACTGCTACGAATTCAACCGAATGGACTCAGGAGCTACCCCGATGGAACTCTATAACCGCCAACAGATTCAAGCCGTCGTCACTCTCGATCACGCCGCGCTGGACGCCGTCGAAGCCGGCTTTCGCGCGCTAGGCGAGGGCAACGTCGTCCAGCCGCCGATCCTGTCGATGGCGATCGAGGAGTCCAACGGCGAAGTCGACGTCAAGACCGCCCATATCAAGGGCAACGAACGCTTCGCGATCAAGGTCAGCCCCGGCTTCTTCGACAATCCCAAGCTCGGCCTGCCGAGCCTGAACGGACTGATGATCGTGTTCTCGGCCAGGACTGGGCTGGTCGAGGCGGTGCTGTTCGACGAAGGCTATCTCACCGATATTCGAACCGCGCTGGCCGGCGCCATTGCGGCGAAGCATCTTTCCCGCGCCGACAGCAAGCGTGTCACCGTCCTCGGCGCCGGGCTGCAGGCCGAGCTGCAGGTCGCCGCGCTCAAGCTGGTGCGCGACATCGACACGCTGGACGTCTGGGCGCGGGACGTCGCCAAGGCCGAAGCCTACGCGGCACGGATGCAGGAAAAACATGGGCTGACCGTGGCGGTGCACACCGAGATCGCCAACGCCTGCCGCGAGGCGGACATCATCGTCACCACCACGCCGTCGCGCGAGCCGCTGCTCTCCGGAGAGCATCTGCGCGAGGGCGTCCATGTCACCGCCATGGGTTCCGATAGCCCGGACAAGCGCGAACTCGATTCGTCGGTGATGGAGCGGGCCGATCATTTCGTGGCCGACACCCGCGCCCAGAGCGAGAACAACGGCGAGCTCAAGGCCTACGCCGGCCACGACGCGCCTTTCCGGATCAACGAGCTGGGCAGGGTGATCGCCGGTGGCAGCAGCCTGCGTACCGCGGATTCCCAGATCACCGTCTGCGATCTCACCGGGACCGGGGTGCAGGACACCGCCATCGCCGGCTTCGCGCTGGGCCGGCTGGCGGGGTGAACGTGGCGAACGGCGTTAGCGTACGCCGGGCAACGCGGGACGATGCGGCGTCGATCGCGGGCATCCACGTCGACGCCTGGCGCCACAATTACCGCGGTTTGATCGACGACGACACGCTGGTGTCGCTGGATGCCGCGTCGAAGGTCGAGACCTGGCGCGAGGCGCTGGCGGATGACGCCAGCGTCTTCGTGGCATCACGTGGCAGCGACATGTTGGGATGGGTCCGAACCGGCCCCTTCCGTCAGACCGAAGAGGCGCGCCCCGAGGTGGGTGCGATGACCCCCGGCTGGGCCGAGTTGCACGGCTTCTACGTCTCGCCGCGGGCGCAGCGCCAGGGTGTGGGCAGTGCGCTGTGGCACCGGGCCCACCGCTGGTGCCTCGACCAGGGCTATCGCGATGTCGGGCTGTGGGTGCTGGCCGGCAACGTTGTCGCCATCCGCTTCTACGCGAGCTGCGGCTTCCGCGACCTCGAGCTCGATCAGAACTTCGAGATCGCGGGCCAGGCGCTGGTCGAGAAGCTGATGGCGCGGCGACTGGATCCCGTTTCCTGACGGCCCCGCTGGGAGCCACGATCCTGCGCGGGTGCGCATCGCGCTCTCCGAAACCGGTCTCGGCGGCAGGGCTTTCGCTGGATCTTGCACTTTGGTGGCAGGCTCGCGTCCAGCGTCGCCATGGCGTGGCATGCTGCCTGGGAAGGGCGGCAGCCGACGTGCCGTCGTAAAGGTCGCAAGGTCGGACGAGGAGGAGAGTCGATGTCCAGCAACATCCTGATGCCGCGCATCATGGAGGTCGGTGGTGGTGCGCTCGAGCGGCTGGCAGAGGTACTCGCGGCGCTGGGCGTGCGGCGGCCGCTGATCGTGACCGACACCACGATGGTGGAACTTGGCTATCTGGCGCGTGTCGAGGCGCTGCTCGACGCGGCGCATCTCGACTACCGGGTCTTCGCCGATACGGTGCCGGAGCCCACCGAGGCATCGATTCGCGCAGGCGTCGAGTCGATGCGCGATGGCACCGACCAGGGTGCCTTCGATGGCCTGGTCGCGCTGGGTGGCGGCAGCCCTATCGACTCCGCCAAGGCGATCGGCGTACTGGGGCACTTCGGTGGCGCGATCCGTGACTATCAGTTTCCGCGTTCGGCCGCGCGGATCGGCCTGCCTCTGGTCGCCATACCCACCACCGCCGGCACCGGCTCGGAGATGACGCGCTTCACCATCATCACCGACGATAGCGTCGGCGAGAAGATGCTCTGCCCCGGGATCGGCTTCATGCCGGCGGCGGCGATCGTCGACTACGAGCTGACCCTCTCGGTGCCGGCACGGGTCACCGCCGATACCGGCATCGATGCGCTGACCCATGCCATCGAGGCGTACGTGAGTCGCAAGGCCAACCCTTTCTCGGATCACAATGCGCTGGCCGCCATGCGCCTGATCGGCCCCCATCTACGCCGGGTCTACCACCAGCCCGACGACCGGCCGGCGCGGGAGGCGATGATGCTGGGATCGAGCCTGGCGGGACTGGCCTTTTCCAGCGCCTCGGTGGCGCTGGTGCACGGCATGAGTCGTCCGATCGGCGCGGCCTTTCACGTGCCCCACGGCATGTCCAACGCCATGCTGCTGCCGGCGGTCACCGCGTTCTCGCTGCCCGAGGCCCGCGAACGTTACGCCACCTGCGCCCGCGCCATCGGCGTTGCCGGCGTCGACGACGATGATGCTCGCGCCGGCCAGCGACTGCTGGACGAACTGGCCGCCCTCAACCGCGAGCTGGAGGTGCCGCGACCGCGCGACTACGGCATTGATGAGCAGCGCTACCTCGCGCTGATCGACGCCATGGCGGAGCAGGCGCTGGCCTCCGGCTCGCCGGGCAACAACCCACGGGTGCCGAGCCACCAGGAAGTGACCGAGCTGTATCGGGAGATCTGGTAGCCATGGCGGGAGATCTGGTTGCCATGGCGGGCGACCTGATAGCGACCGCGCCTCTCCGTCGTTCGCGGCGGTCCGACTCGGCGCGTGCCATGGCCTCAGCGCTTGCCGGGCACCGGCGCCACGCCGGGGCCCGTCGCTTCCCCTACCTTGTGCCAAGTGCGGCCGTCACGCTGGATCAGTTCATGGGCGCCGGCGGGTCCATCGGTGCCGGCAGCATAGCCTTCGATACCGGACTCCCCGGCCTCGGGCTGTCGAGCCCAGGCATCCAGGAACGGCTGCACGGCACGCCAGCCATTCTCGATGGTATCGGCGCGCTGAAACAGCATCTGGTCACCGGTCAGGCAGTCGTAGATCAACGTCTCGTAGCCGGTGACCGCGGGTAGATCGAAGAAGTCCTTGTAGGCGAAGCCCATCTTGACGGTATCCATTTCCAGCTCGGGGCCGGGGCGCTTGGCCTGGAAGTCGAACCACATGCCCTCGTTGGGCTGGATCTGGATGATCAGCCAGTTGGAGGCCATGCGTTCCACGTCGGTATTGCGGAACTGCGCGTAGGGCGCCGGCTTGAAGCAGATCGCGATTTCGGTATCCCGCGCGCTCATGCGCTTGCCGGTGCGCAGGTAAAACGGCACGCCGACCCAGCGCCAGTTGTCGACCATCACCTTCATGGCGACGAAGGTTTCGGTCTGGCTGTCCGCGTCGACGCCGTTTTCGTCGAGATAACCGGGCACCTGGCGGTCGTCGAGGGTGCCTTTCTCGTAGCGTCCGCGGGCGGAGTGGTGGGCGGCTTCCTCGGTGGTCCACGGGCGGATGGCGCCCAGCACCTTCGATTTTTCGCTGCGCAGGGAGTCTGCGCCGAACGCGGCCGGCGGTTCGATCGCGACCATCGCCAGCAGTTGGAACAGGTGGTTGGGTACCATGTCGCGCATCGCACCGGCCTTGTCGTAGAAGGCGGCACGTTCCTCGACGCCGACCGTCTCCGCGGCGGTGATCTGGATGTGATCGATGTAATGATTGTTCCAGAACGGTTCGAACAGGACGTTGGCGAAGCGGGCGACGAGGATGTTCTGGACCGTCTCCTTGCCGAGGAAATGGTCGATTCGATAGATCTGCTCTTCCTTCATCACCTCGAGCAGGTCGGCGTTCAATGTCTGTGCGGATTCGAGGTCGTGACCGAACGGTTTCTCGACCACGAGCCGGCGATATTGCCCGTTTCGCTCCTCGAGCAGTCCGGCGCCGTCGAGTTTTCTGGCGATGTCGCTGAAGAAGCGCGACGACGTGGCACAGTAGAAGAGCGCGTTGTCGCTGCCCGACGAGGCGATGACATCCTCGATCTGGCGATAGATGGCGTCATCGGTGAAATCGCCCTGGCGATAGTGCAGTCGCTTCTCGAAATCCCGCCAGTGGGACTCGTCCAGGGAGCCGCCCCGGCTCTCCGAATGATTGTCGGCGGCCTTGTCGGCGATGAAGTCCTTGAGATGTCGACGAAAACTCTCGTCGTCGTGCTCGGCGAGATCGATGCCGACGATTCGCATTTCCGGGGCGATCAGGCGGTCCCGGTCCAGGTTGTAGAGTGAAGGGATCAGCAGCCGTTTCACCAGGTCGCCGCCGGCGCCGAAGATGAACATCGTGGTGTCGTCGGTGGCAGGCGTCTGCTCGTATTGCGCTTGCGTCGAATGGGGCACGGCTCTCACCTCGTCATGTGGTTTGCCGGAAACCGGTCACTTGGTCCGGCTTCATCATGGAAGACAATGAGACCGGGGGCCAGTGAATGAGAGATTCGGCAGTTCCGGCGACTGCCGGCTTTGCGGGCCCCGCTGGCCTGATCCAGACTGAATCGGCCGGAACACTAGCCAGAAAAGGAGGAATCTCATCATGAGCGATGCCCGTTCGGAGGTAGACGATGCCAACGCCAAGAGGCGGGGGCCCGACGCGAGGCGGGCCAACCGGTCCGCTGAGGGCAACCAGCGGTTGACGCTGCATTTCGGCCGCGACGAACTCGTCATCCGTCAGCGTTACGAAGTGCTGAGCATCGTCAACGATATTCTCATCGGGATCTGGTTCGTCATCGGCAGCTTCTTCTTTTTCTATGAATCACTCACCTACTACGGCACCTGGCTGTTCCTGATCGGCAGTATCGAGATGCTGATTCGGCCGGTCATTCGCCTGGCTCGCCGCTTGCATCTCCAGCGCATCAACGCCCATGCGACGTCACCGGCCGAGGCGGAACACGACTTTTGACCGAGCGACGGATCCCGACGGTGCGCTGCCCAGCGACATTGCGCTCCGCCGCAATCGCCGACTAGCCTTGAACAAGGCACATTTCATACACCACAGGACGTGGAGCGATTGTGAACGGGACAGAGCCAGGGACAGATCTCGGCACCATGGACGCCGGAAAGCTCGAGCGGTTGTACCGGTCCGGCGAGGCCTCGCCGCTGGAGGCCACCCGGGCCTCGCTCGATCGGATCGAGCGGTTCAACGACGCGGTGAACGCTTATGTCCATGTCGATCACGAGGGTGCGGAGAAGGCCGCCAAGGCATCGGCCAGACGCTGGGGGCAGGGCAAGCCGCTGAGTGCCATCGACGGCATTCCGGTATCGATGAAGGATCTGGCGGAAGTGGCCGGCATGCCGGCCCGCGGCGGTTCGTTGACCTCGTCGGCGGCGTCGTGCGAGGAGGATTGTCCGCCGGCGCGCATGCTCCGGGAAGCGGGCGCCGTGATTCTCGGCAAGACCAATACGCCGGAATTCGGCTGGAAGGCGGTCACCGACAACCGGGTTTTCGGTGCCACCTGCAATCCCTGGGACACGCGCCTGACCCCGGGCGGTTCCTCGGGTGGGGCGGCGGCCGCGGCCGCGCTCAACATGGGAGTGCTGCACCAGGGCGGAGACTCCGGCGGCTCGATACGGATCCCCGCCGCCTTCACCGGTGTGTTCGGGTTCAAGCCAACCTACGGGTGGACGCCGCAGTGGCCGCCAGCCACCGAACCCTCGCTGTCTCATATCGGTCCGCTGACGCGTAGCGTCGAAGACGCCGTGCGCATGCTCAACGTCATCGGTCGCTATGACTATCGCGACCCCTACGCCACCCGTGGCCAGCCGAACGACTGGGGCGCGGACATGGACCAGGATTTGCGCGGGCTGCGTATCGCCTATTCGCCGACGCTGGGCTACGCCGAGGTCGATGAGCAGATCGCGGCCCGCGTTCGCGAGGCGGCCCGCAATCTGGAGCAGCTGGGGGCGGAAGTCGAGGAGGTGCATCCTGGCTTCGAGTCGCCGATCGATATCTTCCAGAAGCTCTGGTTCACCGCCTCGCTGGATTTCTGGTCGCAGTGCAGCGAGCGGGAGCGTGAGCAGCTGGACCCCGGACTGGTCGACAATGCCCGGACCGCCCAGCAGTGGAGCGCGCTCGACCTGTTCCAGGCGCTGGGTCGCCGGGCCAATTTCACCGAGGGCCTGGAGCGCTTCAACCAGCGATACCATCTATTGATGACGCCGACGGTACCCATCGAGCCGTTTGCAGTGGGGCATGAAGTGCCGCCGGGCAGCGGCATGCGCGATTGGGAGGAGTGGGCGCCGTTCTCCTACCCGTTCAACCTGAGCCAGCAGCCGGCGGCCTCAGTGCCCTGCGGTTTCACCGAATCCGGCCTGCCGGTCGGCTTTCAGCTCGCCGGTGGCAAGCACGACGACGTGCGCGTGCTGCGCGCCTGCCACGCCTACATGCAGGCGCATCCGCCGCGGTTCCCCCGCGTACCCGATCCGGCGGAGATGGCTTAGGTCGCGCTATCGTCCCGATACCGATCGAGAAATGGCGTGAACCCGGCCCAGATCATGCGTTTGCCGTCGAAGGGCAAGTCGTCGGGCATCTTGAAACGCTCGTCGCCCTGCATGCGTTGCGCGGCGGTCTCGCAGGTGGATTTATCGGGCCACTCGATCCATGAAAAAACGATCTGCTCATCCGCCTGGGCGGCAACGGAGCGCTTGAAATCGGTGACCTTGCCGTCCGGCACGTCCTCGCCCCAGGCCTCGACGATGCGTATGGCGCCCTGCTCGAGAAAGAAGGTCGCGGCTTTCTCGGCCAGTGCGTGATACGCATCGCGTTTGTCACGGTCCATGGGTACCACGAACCCCTGTACATAGTGCATCTCTTTTCCCTCCACATGTCCTTTGGCCGGCCATCGCTCGCCTCGCCGCCTGGCCCGCCCCGTCGTGAGCGCTCGGCCGTAGCGCCCGATCTCTCGGCATCCTGGTGTCGTCAGCCGGAAACGGGCGCATTCTCGTCGAATACGCGCAGTTGAGCCTGCAGGGCGCGACCGAAGGCCGGTCGTTCGCTGCATCGCCTCACGTAGGCGTCGAGAGCAGGGCGCTCCACGAGCAGTTCGGTATGATCGAGAATGCGCAGCACAGTGGTCATCATCAGGTCGGCGACGCTGAATTCTTCGACCAGATAGGTCCGTTCGCCCAGGACGCGCGCCAGGTCGTCGAGTCGATCGACGACATTGCCCAGCACGAACTCACGATGACGTGCCCTGACCGTCTCGTCCTCGACAAAAAAATCCAGTTCGGCCAGCGCCATGATCGGGGGTTCGACGCTGTTCAGGCCGGCGAATAACCAGCTGAGGGTCTGATCCCGCCGGCGCGGAACTCGAGAGAGTAACGGTTCGTACTGTTCCGCGATCTTGAGCACGATGGCGCCGGACTCGAACATGGCTTCGCCATCCACTTCGATCACAGGCACCTGCCCGAAGGGTTGCCGACACAGATAGGTCGCGCTCCGTTTCTCGACGAAGTCGATGGCCTCGGTCTCGTAGGGCAGGCCGGCTTCCTCCAGGGCCCAGCGGACCCGCAGGTCGCGAACCTTGCCGCGGGCGAAATCGGGCACCCAGCGAAACGCGCTGACTCGAATACGGCTTCCCAGCATGACCTTCACCCCCCCGAGGATTCCGCCCTTCGTCCGGTTGTTCAGTAATAGGTCATGTTCCAAAAGAAGACTGCTACGACTTTGGTCATCCGAACGATGCCTGTTCTATGCGTCGGACGAATCGGCGATGGCGGACTACGCTTGAACAGGGGGCGCAAGATGCGCCACTACTAATCCGTTTGTCTTTTCACCGCCCAGTCCATCGGGCCTTGTCCCGGCGGCGTCGCCGAGGCCCTCTATCGGGCCTCGAGGCGATCCCCCGCCCGCGAAAGGAGTCGCTCCATGAGCCAGAACGTCGCCGAAATCATCGTCGAAACCCTCTCCAGTGCCGGCGCGAAACGTTGCTACGGCGTGGTGGGGGACACCATCAACCACTTCACCGACGCCATCCGCCGCAGCGATCTCGAATGGGTTCATGTCCGCCACGAGGAAGTCGGCGGTTTCGCCGCGGGCGGCGAGGCCTACATGACTAGGGAGCTGGCGCTGTGCGCCGGTACCTGCGGGCCGGGCACGCTGCACTTCGTCAACGGTCTGTTCGAGGCGCATCGCAGCGGTTCCCCGGTGGTGCTGATCGCTTCCCAGGTCGGCACCGCCGATACCGGCATCGGCTTCCCCCAGGATGTCGACCCCAAGCCGATCTACGCACAGTACAGCGTCTTCTGCGAGACGATCATCAACCCCGATCAGGCGCGCAGGATGACGGCGCTGGCGGCCCAGGCGGCGTTGGCCGAAAACGGCGTCGCGGTGCTGATCGTGCACGGCGATCTGTTCACCCAGGAGCCGAGCCAGGACCTGCCCTACCGGGCGCACCGTTTCGACCCGATCACCCGGCCCAACGCCGAGGAACTGGTGCCGGCGATCAAGGCGCTCAACGCCGGCGGCAAGATATCCATCTTCGCGGGGGCCGGCTGCGAGCACGCCCGCAACGAGGTGATGGTGCTGGCGGCCAAGCTCAATGCGCCGGTGGCGTGGACCTCGCGGGCCAAGGACTTCATCGAACCCGACAATCCCTTCGAAGTCGGCATGACCGGGGTGTTCGGCCTGGCCGGCGGCTACCATGCCGTCGCCGACTGCGACACCTTGCTGCTGCTCGGCTGCAACTTCGCCTGGACGCAGTTCTATCCCGACAAGGCGACGATCATCCAGGTGGATATCGACCCGCAGCAGATCGGCAAGCGTCATCCGGTCGATATCGGGCTGCTCGGTAGCGTGCGCGACACCTGTGCCGCACTGGCCCAGATCGTCGACGAGCAGCACGACACGGCGTGGCTGGACCGGTGCCGCAAGAGCTATCTCAAGGCGCTGGAGCACGACGCCCACGAGTCCGGGGACGACGCGCTGATTCACCCGCAGGAGCTGACGCTGGCGCTGAACGAAGCCGCCCGAGACGATGCGTTCTTCACCGCCGATGGCGGCAGCCCGATGGTGTGGATGCTGCGTCATATCCGTACCAACGGAAAACGGCGCACGCTGTCGAGTCTCGTCCACGGCACCATGGCCAATGCCTATCCCCAGGCGATCGGCATACAGAAGGCGTTCCCCGGGCGTCAGGTCATCGCCATGTGCGGTGACGGCGGCATGACCATGCTGATGGGCGATCTGCTGACGCTGAAACAGGAGCAGATCCCGCTCAAGATCGTCGTCTTCAACAACAGTTCACTGGGCTTCGTCGAACTGGAGCAGAAGGTCGACGGCCTGCTGGACAGCTACACCGATCTCGACAATCCGGATTTCGGACTGCTGGCGCAGTCGATCGGCCTGTGGGGACGACGTGTCGAGCGCGAGCACGAACTCAAGCACGCCATTGCCGAGTGGCTGTCCCACCCGGGGCCGGCGATTCTCGACGTCAAGGTCAATCGCATGGAGCTGGTGATGCCGCCCAAGGTCGAGCCGGGGCAGGTCACCTCCACCGCACTCTACTCGGGCAAGGCCGTGCTCGATGGCCGCATGAGCGATGTCGTCGATCTGGTGAAGAGCAACTTCTGGAAGTGAGTCGTCGGCCTGTCAGGCGCTCGTGACGTTTGGCAGGCTGACGGTCGCCCACCATAGAACCCTGGAGATCGAAGTCCCATGCCTCACAAGGAATTTCGCCGTCCCGGCCTGCGCGACCTGCGTCGCCTCGCTGCCCCTGGCACCGACAGATCGACGCTGGCGGCGCCGTCGGTGAGCGCCGTCGCTACCGAGTCGCTGAGCGACCGACAAGGATACGACACGGCGTTTCTGGGCGACCTCTCGGTGTTACTGCCGGAGCCCGTCGGGGCGCGTGCGGAGGACGTGACGCCGGTGCCCGGACGTGACGACGGCCGGCTCGACTACACGCACTTCTCGGTGGTGATGTCGCGCTCCCGCAGGTTGGCGATCTTCACCGCCCTCAATCTCGATGGCAGCCGGCTCGAAAGTGTACCCAGACACAACGACAACTGGCGTTTCGATCCCCGAATCGACGAATCGCTTCAGGTCGGCGAATCGCTCTACGCGCGCAACCCGCTGGACCGGGGGCATCTGGTTCGCCGCACTTCGGCCAATTGGGGGCCGGAGGCCGAGCAGGCCAACGCCGACACCTTCCACTTCACCAACTGCACGCCGCAGATGGCGGGTTTCAACCAGCAGACCTGGCTGGGGCTGGAAGATTATCTGCTGGAGAACGCCCGCGCCGACGAGCAGCGAATCACGGTCTTCACCGGCCCCGTGTTTCGGGACGACGACCGCCGCTACCGGGGCGTGAGAATCCCCGAGGCGTACTGGAAGGTGGTGGCCTTCATGGCGGATGGTCAACCCTCTGCCACGGCTTACATGATCGAGCAGGCCGAGGAGCTCGAAGGGCTCGGCTTCATGTTCGGGCAGTACAGGACCTACCAGCGCAGCGTGGCCCGGATCGGGGAGCTGGCCGGGCTCGACTTCGGCAACCTGGTCGAATTCGACGGGTTCTCCAACGAGGAGCGCGAGACAGGCACACGGATCGAGACGGAGATTCGCGGGCCCTCGGACATTCTCGTCTAGGGGGCTGCGGCAAACCGCCGCTTGCGCTTGCCGACGTACCCCTTACCATGCTCATTATATCGGCGCTGGACGCCACTGGCTCGATGGGTATGGCGTTCTCATGAATGTATCGCACTTCGCAAGTTTCAACGTGGCGGGGGGCATCGGCATGCTCTGCGCCACGCTGATTCAGGAGCTGTCTCGACGCCACCACGCCAACGTGGTGATCAACAAGGGCGATCGGGTCGCCGCGGCGATGAGTTCCCGGATGCCGACGGGCACACCGGTGATTCGCTACAAGTCGCCACAGGGTGTCAAGCTACCGGCCTGGGTGCCGGGTTTGCGGCAGTGGGGCGTATCCCGAGCGCTGTCTGGTCTGCCGCGTCCCGACGTGCTGCTGAGCTGGTCCCAACTCAACGCCGGTCCGCTGATCGCGGCCCATCGCAAGTTCGGCGCGCGAGCGATCCACTACGATCACGGCTCCGCCTGGCGCGCCACGCCGAGCCGTTCGAGACTGGCTCACATCGCTGCCTGCGATGGCGTGATCTGTGTCTCCCACGCGGCTCGCCGCATGTTGCAACTGCGCTGGGGGGGTACCGATCGCCCGATGGTGGTGCAGCACAACCCCCTGATTCATCCCGTGCGGGACAGCGTTGTCATCGAAGCGCCTGGACCGGCCGTGAATCGGCGTTGGCGGCTGGGTGTCGCCGGACGGCTGGTGCCGGTCAAGGGGTTCCCCATCGCCATTCGTGCGCTACGACGGTTAGTGGATGGTGGCCTGGACGCCGAATTGCACGTTCTCGGCAGCGGTATGATGCAGCAGGATCTGGAGAAGCTGGTCGAGGATATGCGACTGAAGGATCGGGTCGTCTTTCACGGTTTCGTCGACGACATGCCCACCGCGCTGGCGCAACTCGACCTGCTGCTCTGCCCTTCGTTTCGCGAGACCTTCGGGATGGTCAGTATCGAGGCCGCCGCCGTTGGCTGCCCGGTCATCGGCAGTCGGGTCGACGGTCTGCCGGAGACCCTGGAAGAGGGTGTCACGGGGCTCACCCTGCCCTGTACGGAAGCGGTCGGATCGCTCACGCCGCATGCCGGTCACAGCAGCATCTCGGCCCAGGTCTACGATCCCGATACCGACCAACTGCGTGTGCCGCTCGGTGTTTCGCCAGCGCTGCTGGCCGAGAGCGTTGCCGCAGTACTGGGCGACCCGGAGCGCCATCACCGCATGCGCGTGGCGGGTCGCCAATTCGTCAGCGAGCGTTTTACGCTGGCGCGATACGTCGACAGCATGACCCGACATCTGCAATCGATGGGAGCGGCATGAACGGACGGCACGAAGCAGAGCCCGTGGCCGGCGGTGGCTACCGCTTTGGCCTGCCGGACGACATGGCCGGAGTGGCCGGCATGGTGGAGATCGAACTGACGCTGGAGACCGGCGGCTGGCGCTTGTGGCGTCGCGGCCTGCCCACCGTCACGGTCGGTCATGGTGGTGGCGAGGTGGCGTCCTTTACCCTGGAGCCGATGCGCGGCAGCCAGAGGATCGCCTATCCGTTGACCTCCGACCTCCCCGCGCAGAGCGAGCTGCGTCTCGCCATCGACGGTGCCCGGCTTGCCGGGGCGCCGCGTCTTCACTGGCATCCGCGTCCCCGATTGAACGGCCCGTTTCTGATCCTGGCGCCGCATCCGGACGATGCCGAATTGGCCGCCGGCGGCTTCTACAGCGACCAGGCCGAGACCATGCACATCGTTACCCTCTCCTGTGGCGAGAAGCTCAAGGGGGTGGATCGCCAGTATCTCGATGGACTGGATCGAACGCTGGCGGACGCCACCCGGCGCAAGGCCGAATGGCGGCGCTGGAACGTCTACGCCACGCCGTTGTTGGCCGGTCTGCCGCCGGAGCGATCGACGCTGATCGGGGTGCCGGATGGGCAGGGGTGGCCGTTGATTCACGACGGCGTTCCCCAGACGCCCATCTGGCCTCTCCGCGAGGCTCGTGCTTTCAACCGTGTCGAGTTGCCGTTTTCGGATACCGATCTACTCGAACGCGAGCATGTACTGGCGGCTCTGCGCCAGATGATCGACAGCATACGCCCGAGGACGATACTGGTGACCGACCCGGAGTTCGATCCGCATGCCGACCACCGCGCGACCTCGCTGGCGCTGGCCATGGCACTGTCGAAAAGCGAGCATCGGCCGACCAGCGTCATGCTCTACGCCAACCACTATCGCCGCGCCTATCCGCCCGGCCCGGCCTTCCAGCCCGCCTGGATGCCACCGCGTTCCATCGCCATCGACTCCTTGTTCGACGACACACCGGTGCCGATGCTGTGGTCGCTCGACGCGGAAGGCCAGAAACACAAGGCGCTGCTGCTGGACAGCATGAGCGACCTCTCGCCGCGCGCCAATCGTCGCCAGCGGCGTCGTCGGGCGAGGCGGGCCGGGTTCGTCCCGACGTTCGCCGCGGACAGGGATCCCTATTTTCAAGCGGCCGTGCGTTCGACGGAATTCTTCCGAGTGCTGCCGGGCGAGGCGTTCGTGGACGGCTGGCTTCGACGACTCGAACCTTCGGACTGAAGGCCGCGATCGCTCTCGGACTGGCGGAGGACTAGCAGGTCCATACGGAAGTCGGGAATCGCGGCGCGGGATGCCCTGCTATGGCGGCGTGCCCTCCAGCGCTTCCTGCAACCAGTCGAGCAGTGCCCGGGTGGCGTGGCGTTCCGGTGAGCCCCGTCTGGTGTGGATGGCGATCGCTTGCGGTTGATGCAGGCTCTCGCGCACGGGACGAACCAGTTCGCCCGAGGCGATCAGCCGCTCGGTCGTGCGACGCCAGCCCAGCGCCACGCCGTGGCCCTCCAATGTCGCCTGAAGCATCAGCGGATAGCTGTCGAAGGTCTTTCCGGGGTTAGGGAGATCCGGCGAATGTCCCATCGCCCGGAGCCAGTCGGGCCACTCCATCCAGTCCGGCGGCGTTGCGTGGTGATGGAGCAGATCGAACGCCGTCAGCGACGCCAGCGAACGCGGATGACCGCGAGCGGCGGGATGATCCGGGCTGCAGATGGGGTAGATCTCGTCGCTGGCCGTAAAGGCCAGGGGGTGATTGCCGCTGGGCCTGCCGCCCGTCTGCAGGGCGATATCGAACGGGTCGTGATGTTCCTCGATGGGGCGCGTGGAGGTGGCCAGTTTCAGATCGATATCGGGATGTCGACGATTGAAGGCGGCCAGGCGTGGCATCAACCAGTAGAACGCCTCGCAGAGTTGGCAGAACAGGATGACCTGGGCGCCGCGACCTGGGCCGCGCATGTCGTTGGCTTGGTCCGCCATGGTGCGCAGGGAACGGGAGACAGTGGCAGCCAGTTCGCGACCGGCCGGGGTGAGGAAGACCCCGCGATTGCGACGCTCGAACAGCGCCACGCCGAGATCCTCCTCCAGCGCGCGAACCTGGCGGCTGACGGCGGCCTGGGTGAGATGCAGCTCCTCGGCCGCGCGCGAGATGCTCTCGAGGCGTGCCGCCGCCTCGAAGGGCAGCAGCGTCGACAGGGGCGGCAGCGATTTACCTAGCCAATTCATAACCTGAGCTCATGGATAGCGACGCAGAAGTCGTTGGTCGGATGACGGTCTCCGCGGGCATGGTGATACCCGTCGTGAACCACGGAGATCATCATGCAGCATGAGCGCCATGACAATCATTCCCAGGGCGTGGCGCTGATCGTCGGGTCGGTCTGCCTGCTGGCGTTGTCCGACGCGCTGGTCAAGTATATCGGCGCCGGGCCGTCGCTCTGGCAGTTGCTGGTGTCGGCATCGTCGATATCGATTCCCCTCCTCGCGGGATGCCTGCTCCTGCGCGGCGGCTGGATGGCGCTGGTACCCGATCGGCCGGGGTGGGTGATCCTGCGCAGTCTGCTGTTGCTGGCGATGTGGCTGCTGTTCTATGCCTCGCTACCCTTGATCCCGCTCGCCACCGCGGCCGTGGGCATCTACACCACGCCGTTGTTCATCGCGGTTCTCGCTTCCGCCATCGGCGACGAGCGGCTCACGCGCCAGAGCTGGGCGGCGGTCGCACTCGGCTTCGGCGGCGTGCTGCTGGTGCTGCGCCCGGGCCTGGGCGTGTTCTCCCTCGCCATGACCTTGCCGGTGGCAGCGGCGTGCTGCTACGCCGGCGCCATGGTGCTGACGCGTCGCCACTGCGCGAGCGAGCGCCCTCTGGTGCTGGCGCTGGGGCTGAATCTCTGCTTCGCGCTGGCCGGTATCGTGGGGAGCGGTCTGGTGGCGATGCTGTCCGATGACTCGGCACTGCCCCGGGGTTTCCTGACTCGCCCGTGGCAGCCGCTCGACCTCGCCGAGGCCGCCCTGATCCTGCTCCATGCGCTACTGATGGTGAGCGTCAACACGGGCGTGGCGCGAGCCTATCAGGTCGCTCCCGCTTCGCTGGTGGGAACGTTCGATTACGCCTATCTCCCCTTTGCCGCCGTCTGGGGCGTCCTGTGGTTCGACGAGGTTCCCGACCCGGCGGCCTGGTTCGGCATGGCGGTGATCCTGATCTCGGGGTGGCTGGTCCTGCGGCGTCCGGGACGTCGATCACGCCTGGCAAAGCCTTGACCTCAAGCTAACTTGAGGAGAGAGGATGAGATCTCGTTCCTGATCGGGGAGGTAGACATGCGTAACACCGGTTTCATCTGCGCCACGTGTGGCTTGCAGTATCCGGAGAGCGATACGCCACCGGAACATTGCGATATCTGTGAAGACGAGCGGCAGTTCGTGCCGGTGGAGGGGCAGCGCTGGACGACACCGAGCGAATTGGCGGCCAATCACACCAACACCTTCCGCCATATGGCGCCGGGGCTGATGGCGATAGGCACCACGCCCAGCTTCGCCATTGGCCAGCGCGCCTTCCTGCTGCGGACCCCGGCCGGCAATGTGCTGTGGGACTGCCTGACGCTGCTCGACGAGGCGACCATCGAGATCATCGAAGGGCTTGGCGGGCTGGATGCCATCGTGCTGTCGCATCCGCACTATTTCAGCACCATGGCGGAGTGGGCACAGGCGTTTAACTGTCCGGTCTACGTTCACGCCGAGGACCGTGACTGGGTCAGCGTGCCGGATGCGCGAATCCGGTCCTGGGAAGGCGCCTCGCGGGAGATACTGTCCGGCGTCACCGCGCATTGCCTGGGCGGTCATTTCCCAGGCGCCAGCGTGCTGCACTGGACCGAACACGGGATACTGCTGACCGGGGACACGCTGCTGGTCACGCCGGACCGCATGGCATCGTTCATGTGGTCCTATCCCAACAACATTCCGCTGGACGCGGGGACGGTCGCGGGCATCGCCCGACGCCTGGAACCGCTTGCGTTCGATAGCGCCTACTCCGCCTTCTGGGGTCGCGAGATACTGGTCGACGCCAAACGCGTCATCGAGGAGTCGGCACAGCGTCACTGCCGGGCGCTGGGAGGGCGAATAGCGAGCCGGGAGACAGCCGGGTTCGGGCGTTAGGGAACCACGGCATGAATGCCTGCACGAGCGAATGGCTGCGTTGCGCGGTACTGGTGCGCCAGCCCGGTCGAAGGCTCGCCTGACGCCACGTTATGTCTCGCTTCTGCATTCCGTGCGCCTTGCCCTTCACCTCGTTCGGCGATCTATTCAGCGCTTCTCGAGCGCTGGCATACTGGGAAGACCGGGCCGCATCGCGGCCCGAAACCTGTCCACATCGAGGCACCGGCGATCAGCTCATGAAGGGATACTCACGCCAACGTGGCGAGATGCGCTTCTGGCGCAGCGGCGAATTGCCGTTCGTGGAAGCGAGGCTGACCCGGGATGGTCGGGGCGTGGGTTATGCGCGGCACAGTCACGAGGCGTTCTCGATCGGCGCGGTGCTGGCCGGACGCAGTCTCTACGAGTATCAGATGCCCGGCGAGCCGTGGCGGGCCGTACCGGTATCCGAGGGTGCGGTAGTGGTCATGAATCCGTTCGAGATACACGCCTGCAACCCGATCGACGACACGCCCTGGTCCTACGTCATGCTCTATGTCGATGCCCGCTGGCTTTCGGACCTGCAGCGAGAGGCCGGCATCGGCGACGGTGGCTTTCGGCCGTTGGCGATGCACATGACGCGCACGCCGGCGCTGTACCGCGATCTGCTGGGACTGTGCGGCACGCTGTTCGAAGACGACTGCCCGCCGGTCGTCAAGGCTGCGGCAAGCGAGGCATTCTTCCGGCGGTTGTCGACGCATCCAGGAGCCTATCGAGCCGAGCCGTGGCGCGACGACTCGGCGCTGCAGCCGGTGGTCGACTTCATTCGCGGCCACTGCACCGAGTGCTTGCCACTCGAGCGCATTGCCGCCGAGGCAGGATTGTCGCCAGCCCATCTGGTGCGAAGTTTCAAGCGCCAGTACGGCATCACGCCCCATGCCTTTGTGACCGACTGTCGCGTTCGCCATGGCCAGGCCGCCCTGAAAGCGGGTGGTGCCATCGCCGATGTGGCGCTCGAGTGCCGGTTCGCCGACCAGTCGCATTTTCAGCGGACCTTCAAACGCTTCACCGCAGCGACGCCTGACCAGTATCGCCGAGTGGGACGACCGCAAGACTCGAGGCGCTGAGCAACAGCATCAGTGCCAATCCGCGATTGATCCAGCGCACCTGGCGTGGCGTCGGCAGGCGGCTTCCCAGCCAGGCGCCCAACGCGGCCCAGCTCGCCAGGCTCAGATAACAGATGACGAAGAAGATCAGCGCGAACAGCGCGACGGAACCGGCGCTGCCGGCAGCCGTGTAGGCGCCGGTGCCCGCCGCGGAGGCCATCCAGGCCTTGGGATTCAGCCACTGCATGAGTGCCCCACGGCGAAACGAAGCGCGGTGAGTGTCGCGGGCGCGGAGATGGCCGTCGTCGAGTGCCAGTCCGACGCTCATGTAGAGCAGAAAAAGCACGCCGGCCCAGCGAATCGCGATCATGGCGGGCGGCCAATTCAGGATCGGCTGCAGTGCCCAGCCGATCGACAGCAACAGCAAGGTAAAACCGCAGGTGGCACCGCTCACGTGGCGAAGGCTATGCCGAAAGCCGTAGCTCAGCCCGGTACTCAACGCGACCAGGTTGACCGGGCCGGGAGATAGCGAGGCGGCCAGGGCGAAAGCGGCCATGGAGACGACGATAGCGGATGACATGGATGGCTCCTCTTGTCCGGGGGAAGAGGAGCGTAGATGGCGGGGAGCGGGGAATCTTGAAGAATATTGCGCTCAGCCGTCGACGGTCGTCACGGGTCGTCGTTCCTCGGCGCCGCTCACATCGATATCCACCTCGACCATCATGCCGGGGCCGATCAGTTCGGTGGGACCGTTGTCGAAGCGGATGCGCACCGGGATTCGCTGGGTGATCTTGGTGAAGTTGCCGGAGGGGTTGGGATCCGGCAGCAGCGCGAACTGGCTGGTCGCGGCGCGGCCGATGACGGCGACATGGCCGCTGAAGGTCTGGTCGGGAAAGGCGTCGACGGTAATGGCGACGGACTGGCCGGTGCGCAGTGCACCCACATCGGTCTCCTTGATGTTGGCCTCCACCCACAGCTTCGAGGGATCGTGCATCATCACGATGGGCTGGCCGGCGCTGACGTATTCGCCCTGGTCGATGAGCGTCTTGTCGATCACGCCGTCGACGGGGCTGTCGATCTCGAGGTCGGCGATGCGCAACTGCTCCTCCTCCAGCGTTTCCTGGGTTTCGGCCAGTTGCTGGCGGGCGATCCGCACCTGCTGTCTCAGCACCTCGGGATTGGGGAGCGGCATCTGCGAACCGTTGATGAAGCCGACCTCGGCGTTGTCGGCCAGCGCCTGGCTGACCCGGACCTCCTGCTGCGCCTGGGCGTGTTCCGCGAGTGCGGCCTGATAGGCGTAGTAGTCCTGATCGCGGCGCTGTTCCGAGACCGAGCGCTTCTGGTAGAGCGTGTCGGAGCGCTGGAAATCGCGCTCGGCTTCGGTCAGCCGGGCCTGGGAGGCCTTCTCGGCTGCCTTGCTCGCCTCCAGCTGACGCTGCATCAGGCTGATGCCGCCTTTCAACTGCTTCTCGGCCGTCGCCAGTCGCGCCTGCTCGTACTCCAGGCGCGCCTGCTGGGTCGCGACCTTGGCCGTCAGCGCTTCGCGCTTGCGCTGGTCCGGCTTGCTGTAGAGCGCGGCGACCGCATCGCCGCGTTGCAGGGTGTCGCCCTCGATCAGGTCGAACGTCGCCACCCAACCCTCGAGACGACTGCTGACGGTCACCTCGTCGGTCATGACGCGAGCGTCCTGGGCGCTGACATGGGTCAGGCGATGGGCGACGGCCAGGCCGATCCAGATCAGACACAGCACCACGACGATGGCGAGTATCAGTAGCTTGGCGCTGCGCGGCAGGCGGCGTTTGCGGGGCTGGGAAGCGTCGGCGGTCATGGTGCGAGTGCATCCTTCGTCGATCGGGTGAGCGGAGTCAGACATGGGGCGAACGGCGCCAGCGACTGAGTAGCAGCGAGGGGATCACCACCAGCAGCAGGCTGCCGATCAGAATCCAGAAGCCGTCCTGATAGGCGAGAATCGACGCCCAGATCGCCTCGATGCGGCCCAGCAGATAGCCGGCCATGGCCGGCTGGTGAATTTCCGGCACGCCGAGGCGGCCCACCAGGTCGGTCAGTTGTCCCAGGGCCTGGCGGGCGGTGGTGTTGCCGGCGTTGACGCCGGCATTCAGGATCTGGCCGTGATAGGCGGTCTGGCGGTCCAGCAGGATGACCAGTCCCGCCGTGCCCAGCGCGCCACCCAGTTGCAGGGCGAAGTTGATCGCGCCGGAGCCGTGGCCGGTGAGATGGCTGGGCAGGCCGGCAATGGCGTTGGAGAGCGTCGGTGGCGGGAACGAGGCCATGCCGATGGAGAGAATGCCCATCGCCATGGCGAGGTAGAAAAACGAGGTGTCCCAGTCCATCTGCGCCATCAGCCATACCGAGAACAGGGTGCAGGCCAGCCCCGGCAGGGTGATCCAGTGGGGTGGATAACGATCGCTGAGCCAGCCCACCAGCGGCACCAGGATGCCGAGTACGGCAGTGGAGGGCAGGAATATCTGGCCGGCGGTGATCGGACTGTAGTGCAGCACCGCCTGCACGAATTGCGGCAGCAGGTACATGATGCCGTAGAAGGTGCCGCCGAACAGGCACATCGCCAGCGTACCGGCGACGAACAGCCGGTTGCGGAAGATCGCCAGATCGAGCAGCGGGTGGGCGATACGTCTCTGCCAGGCGATGAAGGCGGTACCGCAGAGCACCGAGGTCAGGATCAGCTCGGGCACTCGCGGGTCGTACCAGCCCCAGCGCTGGCCGTTGGAGAGCGCCGCCAGCAGCGAGAAGACGCCGACGAACAGCAGCACGACACCGGCCCAGTCGAACGGTGGACGAGGCCCCTTCTGTTCCCGGGTCGGCAGGAAGAATAGCCCCATGACGATGGCCGCGAAGCAGATCGGCAGGGTCACGAAGAAGACGTAGCGCCAGGTGAAGTGCTCCACCAGCCAGCCGCCGACCACAGTCGCCAGGGTCAACGGCAGCCCCAGGCACATGCCGTACATGGCGGTCGCCATGCCGCGTCCTTCCGGTGGATAGGCGGCAAACAGCGCCTGCATGGCGACCGGGCGGATCAACCCGGTCATGCCGCCCTGGACGATCCTGGCGGCAACCAGCGCCGCCATGCCCTGGCCCAGGCCACCGAGGATCGAAGCCGCGATGAATGCCAGCAGCAGCCCCACGAAGGTGGCACGCTGGCCGACCGCCGCCACCAGCCAGGGAGCGATCAGCAGCGATACCGTGGTCGAGGCCAGGAATCCGGTGGAGAGCCACTGGACCTGGGAGTCGCTCATGCCGAAGGCACCCTTGATGTAGGGGATGGCCACGTTGACGATGGTGATCGACATGCCCAGCGCCACCAGCCCCAGCATCACCGTCAGCGTGACCCAGAGCTTATAGCGGGGGCCGTAGCGCTCGAACAGCTGCTCGACCTGGGTCATGCGTCGTTGCCCTGGCTGGCGATCGTCCGGGTCATGAGAGGCAATGGAAGTCCTTGTCGGTTCATGGGCACGCTATCGAGCCGACTTCGCCTGCCGCGACGGGGCGGCAGGTTGCTGGCTCGCGAAGGAGACGACGTCGGGGCTCTCGTGGCTGGGACGAGGGGATGGCGATGAAGGAAGCAGGCGAATCGATAACGCGTCTATGTTTTGCTCGCTAAGCGATTATCCCGATTTGATTGTATGACTTTCAAGGGGATCGCGACTAAGGTCGCGCTCGTCAGACGTTTGGGCGTCTGGCGTTTGGTCGAGTGGTGCGCGGTCGGCGGAGCCACCGGCCAGCCGGGTGACGGATCGAAGCCGGGAACCGATGCCCGGCCTCGACGAGTCGAGGGCCCCATCGAAAACGCCCCTCGCGGGAGGGGCGTTTCAGGTGGTGGCCGGGGCGTTCAGGACGAGGCGGCGTGGGCGTCCCGCACCGACGGATGCGGATCGATGACCCGCGAGCCGCGGAAACCGTAGAAGGCGATGAACAGGTAGCAGATCAGCGGCAGTACGAAGGCGTGGTGAATGCCCACGGTGTCGGCGATCGCGCCCTGGGCGACCGGTAGAATGGCGCCGCCGACGATGGCCATGATCAGCAGGCTCGACGCCTTGCTGGTCAACGGGCCGAGCTTGGCGATGCCCAGCGTGAAAATGGTCGGGAACATGATCGAGTTGAACAGACCGATGGCGACGATGCTCCACATGGCGGTATGACCGGAGGCCAGCATGGTGGTCACCGTGAGCAGCGCCGCCACGATGGCGAACAGGCCCAGCAGCAGGCTGGGACGTACCTTCTGCATCAAGGCCGACCCGATGAAGCGGCCTATCATCGCGCCGCCCCAGTAGTAGGCGACGTAGCTGGCGGCATCGCTCTCGCTCATGTTGCCGATGTCCGGCAGCGAAATGTAGTTGATCAGGAAGCTGCCGATGGATACTTCGGCGCCGACGTAGGCGAAGATGCCGATCACGCCGAACAGCACGTGGGGATGGCGCAGCGCCTGGGCGGCGGTGACGTTCTCGGTGGGGCTGTCGTCGCGGGCCTGGTCCTTGAAGTTGGGCAGCTTCCAGAGGTAGATCACCACCGCGAGAATGGCGAGCACCGCCGCCAGCAGCAGGTAGGGGAGCTGCACGCTCTGGGCCTGCTGGACCTTGTAGGCCATCCGGTCGGCGCTGGACATCTGGGCCAGCTCGCTGGCGCCCAGCACCGCGGCGCCCAGGATCAGCATCCCGCCGAAGTACGGCGCCAGGGTGGTGCCGAGTGAGTTGAACGCCTGGGCCAGATTGAGCCGGCTGGAAGCGGAGCCTTCCGGCCCCAGCAGGCTGACATAGGGATTGGCCGCGACCTGCAGCATCGTCACGCCGCTGGCGAGCACGAACAGGGCGGTCAGAAACAGCGGGTAGGAGGGTGCCCGGGCGGCGGGATAGAACATCACCGCGCCCACGGCGGCGATCAGCAGGCCCAGGCTGATGGCGTTCTTGTAGCCGATCCTGGCCAGCACCTTGCCCATCGGCAACGACATTATGAAATAGGCGCCGAAGAAGGTGAACTGGATCAGCATGGTCTGGGTGTAGTTGAGCGAGAAGACCGCCTTCAGGTGGGGGATCAGAATGTCGTTGAGACAGGTGATGAATCCCCACATGAAGAAGATCGTCGTGACGACGACCAGCGCGCTGCGATAGTTCGGTCGTTGCATGTCGGGCATGAGCGAAATCCTCTTGATGACAAGTTCTGAAATGAGCGTTACCGACCCGACCCCGTCGTGTCAGCGCGTTTGCTGGCGCGAGATGATGCATTAAGCGAGGTGGCTTATAAAGTAGTCGTTCATCATTAGAACGTTAAGGGAATTGTTGGCGCCTACGGCCGGACCATGGTGGTATTGACGCCTGTCGAAGCGCGTGCTCGATAGTTTCGTAATCTTTATTCAATATCGGCGTCTATTACGTCGATTTGGGCGAATTTGCTTCTTTAATTGCGTTAGTTAACGCCCTCTTTTCGGATGAGGTCTCGAAGGGCTCGTGAGGAGAGCCGTCAAGGCATGGCAAGCGCAGCCTTCCAACCTGCGTGCAGGACGTCGCTTGTGGACGACGCCGGGCGTTTCTATACCTAGGACACACCCTGTGTCATCAGCCGGAACCGGAGATCCGGCGTCAACTAACCGTAAAGGAGGACAATGCCATGCTGACCGTCTGGTCCTGGGGCTTTCTGCTGCTGGGCATCGCCACGGCGCTCACGATCGCCGTCGATGTCTCGAGGCGCCCCCAGCCGATGTCCATCATGAACGTGACCTGGCCGATCACGGGGCTCTACATGCCGCTGATCGGATGGTGGGCGTATCGACGGATGGGACGCGCGCCAACCCGGTCGCAGCAGGTCCGGCAGGATCATGGCCACGACCATGGCCACCATGGGCATCATCACGGCGACAAGCCGAAGTGGCAGAGCGTCTTCGTCTCCGCCACGCACTGCGGCGGCGGCTGCACGCTGGGCGATGTGGTGACGGCGCCCATCGCGACGGTGACCGGATTCGCCCTGCTGGGCTCGACGGTGCTGGGTCACTTCGCGCTGGCGTTCATCGGTGCCTATCTGTTTGGCGTGCTGTTCCAGTACCTGCCGATTCGGGCGATGAGCGACGCCGGCCCGGGAGCGGCGCTGCGAAATGCGATCAAGGCCGACACGCTGTCGCTGATCGCATTCCAGATCGGCATGTACCTGTGGATGCTGATCGCGCTCCACGCCTGGCTGGGGGAGATGGATGCGTTCACCGCGCCGTTCTGGTTCATGATGCAGATCGCGATGCTGGTCGGTTTCATGACCTCCTACCCCGCCAACTGGCTACTGATCGAACGGGGCATCAAGCACGGCATGTAGTCGCGCCGGGTGAACGCGCTGGGTGTGCGGTCCCGCGGAGTGCCGTGCACGCTCGATAGTCACGCCGCGGCGTTCTGCCAGGGCGGTCGGGCACACGCCTTTTGTCCAGTGAGTGCTCGCGTCGACCTGAAGGTGCCGCCCAGGTTCCTTTCGCGTCGCTTTTCCTGGTTTTCATCTGCTCCCGGTCCGTATGAAAAAGGTGGCGTCATGGCTCTGCGCGCACAGGTGCGATCTCCCGTCTCGTCGTTGAAGGCGAACTCGGCCCTGCCGTGGGGCGCGCTGGCACTACTCTGGCTGGCCGGCCTGTACATGCGTCTGCCGATCCTGATCGCGCCGCCGCTGGCTGGGGAGATCGCCGAGTCGCTGTCGTTGGGCAGCGCAGCCGTGGGTGCGCTGACCACGGTGCCTTACGTGGTGCTGGCACTGAGCATGATGCTTGCGGTGCGGTTTGCCCGCAGGATCGGCATGCTGCGAGCGCTGGTGCTGGCGCTGATCATCGTGGCGATCGGCTCCGGCGCGCGCGGATTGACGCTCTCCGCCCCCGTGCTGTTCACCGCGTCGGTGGTGATGGGGCTGGGCTTGGCGGTCATGCAGGTCACGATCCCGGCGCTGCTGCGTGACTGGACACCGAGCCATCTGGCGCTGGGCAGTGCGGTCTACATCAATGGCATCACGGTGGGTGAGCTATTGGGCGCCGGTGGCACGCGGCCCGTGGTGCTGACGCTGGCTGGCGGTAGCTGGCAGTTGGCGTTGCTGTTGTGGTCGTTGCCGGCATTGGCGATCGCCTTGCTGCTGGTGAGGCGTCTGCGGGCGAGGGCCGGGCCTCCTGACGCAGGGCAGGCACCCGACGAGGCGGCGCGGCGTCCGGTCTCGCTGCGTTCCAGTCGGGTCTGGCTCATGGGGATACCGCTGGCCGCCTCGGTGGGACTGTTCATGGCCGCCAATGCCTACATGAGCAGCATACTCGATGCCCGCGGCGAGACCGAGCTGCTGACCCTGGCGCTGCTTTTCTACAATGCCAGTCCGCTGGCGGCCTCGCTCGTCATGCTGTGGCGGGGGCGACGCTGGATCACCCGACGCTGGCCGCTGGGAATCTTCGCCGCGCTCGGCGTGCTGGGGCTGGTCGGCTTCCTGGCGATGGAGGGGTGGCCCGCCCTGATCGCGCTGGTGATTTCCGGTTTCGGCATCACCCTCGAACTCACCCTGATCATGGCCCTGCCGCCTTGCCTGGAACGCGGCGAGGCGGTGGCCTCGCTGACCGCCGGCATGTCTTTCGTCGGCTACTCCCTGGCCTTCGTCATGCCGATGGTCGGCGGCTGGATGGCGGAAGCCTTCGACCGTGCGAGCCTGTCGCTATGGCCGATGCTGGTCTTCGCGGCATTGAGTCTGGTCGCCGTCTACCGGATGCCGATGACGGCACGCGGGGATGACGAAACGGCAGTGAAACGGCCCTCTGCGCTTGAACAACGGCGGTGTCGTCTATAGTTAGGAGCCTACACTTTATCGAGGATGCTGCTGATGTCCGATTCCCGCTCCGTCGCCGTGCTGGGCCTGGGCGCCATGGGCCACGCTTTCGCCGTTAACCTGCTGGAGGCCGGCTTCGATGTCAGCGTCTGGAACCGCTCGCCCGGCAAGGCGGATGACCTGGTCGCCGGTGGCGCCAGACTCGCCGACTCCGCCGCCGATGCCGTCGTCGATGCCCAGGCGGTCATCGTCATGCTGCCGGACCTGGCAGTAACCCGTGATGTGCTGCTGGGCGATCGCGGGGCGCTGGCGACGATGGCGAGAGACGCCCTGCTGGTTCAGATGGGCACGCTGGGCGTGGCCGAAACCGATCGACTGATCGCCGAAGTCGGTGAATCACGGGACGATATCGTCTTCATCGATGCCCCGGTTTCCGGCACCAAGGCCCCGGCCGAGCAGGGCGCGGTGGTCGTACTGGCCAGCGGCGACAGGGATCGCGCGGCAGGCGTCGTCGAGCCGATCTTCGACGTGCTGGGCAAACAGACCCACTGGCTGGGGCAGGCCGGACGGGGCGCGCGGATGAAGGTCGTCATCAACGCCTGGCTGATCTCGATGATGCAGGGGATTGCAGAGACCGCCCATCTCGCCGACGCGCTCGGCGTCGCGGGCGACGAGCTGTGGCAGATACTCGAGGGTGGCCCGCTGGCCACGCCCTACATGAAGCTCAAGCTGGACACGATCGCCGGCGGCGATTTCGATCCGCAGATGGCGCTGCAGTGGGGGCTGAAGGACGCGGGGCTCGCGCTGGAGGCGGGGGACGAAGAGGCGCTGCCGTCACTGTCCCAGATCCGCAACCTCTGGTTCGATGCGGTCGACGCCGGCCATGGCGAGCAGGATATCGCGGCGATCCACGCCTATCTGGATCGCTATCGTCGCCGATAGCGGCTGCCGAACCTGCCGGGTCGGGCTTGGCGGCGGCCCCGACCTCGGCAGGCGAGGCGTCAGACGCCGAGGCCCGTCATCTCGTCCACCCCCAGATGCACGTTCATGTTCTGCACGGCGGAGCCCGCGGCACCCTTGCCGAGGTTGTCGAGTCGCGATACCAGGCAGACGCGCTCGTCGTTGCCGAACACGAACAGGTCGACGCGGTTGGTCTCGTTGGCGCCCTGGACGTCGAAGAAGCCGTTGTCCAGATTGTCGAGTGCCTCGACCGGCCGCACCCGGACGAACGGCTCGTCGGCGTAGTGCGCGCGATAGGCGCCGAGCAACTTCTCCGCGCCCACGCCCTCCGCCAGGTGCGAGAGCTGCAGCGGTACGCTGACCATCAACCCCTTCAGGAACGGGCCGACGATCGGTGAGAACACCGGCGGCTGCGCCAAGCGGCCATGCTGCTGCATCTCCGGCAGATGCTTGTGGCCGAGCGCCATGGCGTAGGGGCGTGGCGCAGCCAGGCGGTCGTCACTGTCGTTCTGGTACTCGGCGATCATCGCCTTGCCGCCACCGCTGTAGCCGGTCAGCGAGAACGCGGAGAGCGGATAGTCTGCCGGCAGCAGTCCAGCGTCCACCAGCGGTCGAACCAGCAGGATGAAGGCGCTGGCGTGACAGCCGACGTTGGCGATGCGCTTGCTGGCGCGAATCCGGTCGCGCTGGCCCTCGTCGAGCTCCGGCAGCCCGTAGACCCAGCTCGGATCGGTGCGAAACGCCGTGCTGGCATCGATCAGGCAGGTATTCGGGTTCTCGACCATCGCCGCGGCTTCGCGGGAGGCCGCATCCGGCAGGCACAGAAAGGCGACATCGGCGGCGTTGAGCAGGCGCGCTCGCTCGGCCGGATCCTTGCGCTTGTCGCTGTCGATGCGCAGCAGCTCGATATCGTCGCGAGCCTGGAGATAGTCGAACAGTCGCAAGCCGGTGGTGCCTTCCTGGCCGTCGACATAGACCTTGAAAGAGCCCTTGAAAGAGTCCCTCGAAGAGTCCTCGAAAGCGCGTTGGGATGAGTCCGGAGATGCCATGGGTGTTGTCCTGCCGTTGATCTTTGACGACGTCGTGATCGCGGTATTGTGCGGATTCGGGGTCAGCTTGTCATGCCGTCGAGCGGCCGGGCCGCCAGTCGGGACTCGCCCTGGCACTCCTGGGCGCAACGCTCGATTCGCCGGCACGCTTCGCGCAGGCGCTCGGCATCCACGGTCAGGCTCAGTCGCACGAACCCCGCGGCAGAGGCGCCGAAGGCCTCGCCTGCGAGTACCGATACGCCATGCTCGTCGAGCAGACGATCGGCGAAGGCGTGGGTACTGAGTCCTGTCGCGCGAATGTCGATCATCATGAACATCCCGGCGGCTGGCGGCAGCGTGGCGACGGTCTCGCTTTCGCGCAGGGTCTCGACCACCGCATCGCGGCGCTGGCGGTAGGTCTCGCGCATCGTGTCCAGTGCTGCCGGCGGTGCGTCGAAAGCCGCGATGGCCGCGTCCTGGATGAACGGCTGGCAGCCGTAGAGCATGCACAGGGCGAGGTTGACCAGATGGGTCATCAGCGGCCGCGGGCCCACCACCCAGCCCAGCCGCCAGCCGGTCATGGCGTGGGATTTCGACAGGCTGCTGATCACCACGGTGCGCTCGCGCATGCCGGGCAGGCTGTCGGGGCTGAGGTGCTCGCCGTCGAAGATCAGGTCGGCGTAGACGGCATCGACGATCAGCCACAGATCGTGATCGCGGCAGAGCGTGGCGATCGATTCCCACATCGCCGGCGTCAGGCACTGGCCGGTGGGGTTGTGGGGGCTGTTGATCAGGATCGCCTTGGTACGCGAGGTGATCGCCGCCTCGATGTCGGCCGGGCGGGGCTGGAAGCCTTCGTCGGCCGGCAGCGGCACCCATACCGGCACCGCGCCGGTGGACTGCACCACCGCTTCGTAGGTGACGTAGGCCGGTTCGGGAATGATCACCTCGTCGCCGGGATCGAGCAGGCACTGTGCCGTGGCGTAGAGACCGCACTGCGCGCCAGCGAGCACGGCGACGTGTTCCGCGCTCGTCTCGGGCTGGCCGCCATGGGCGCGATGAAAGGCCGCGATGCGTTCGCGCAAGGCCTGCTTGCCCTGCACGTCGGCGTAGTGGGTCACGCCGCGACGCAGACTGTCGACGGCGGCGTCGACGATGGAGGGCGGGGTGTCGAAATCGGGATCGCCCACCGAGAGGATGATGACATCCTCGCCACGGGCCTGGCGCGCCTTGGCGCGAAAGTGAATGTTCCAGGCGCTGGCGCCTTCGCCGGCGATGCGCCGGGTCAGTTGGGCATAGCGGGGAGACGAGTGGTGTGGGTCGGCTGAACGCATGACAGTCCCGTGGTGGCGAGTCGCGGAGTGGAAGCAAGCTGATAGTGACAGACTAACGATTCCGCGTTCCCACGAACAGCCGCCGGGCGGGGAGTACCTGCTCGGCGGCTGTTCTCCATTCCGGTCAGGTCCGACGGCTGGAAGCGGGCTGGCGGAAAGGTTACTGCAGACTTGCCTTCACGGCGTCGAGCGCCGGTCGGCCATCGCGGGTGGTAATGCCGTCGAGGAACTCGGCGACGCGGTCGGGATGATCCTGCAACCATTGCCGGGCGACGTCTTTGGCCGAGCGCTCCTGGCGGCCGTAGCCGTCGATGAATTCGCTCTGCTCGTTGGCGGTCAGCGTGAACTGCTCGAGCAGTGCGAGCAGGTTGGGGTTGGCCTCGGCGAATGCCTTGTTGACGATGGTGCGCACGTCGCTCTTGCCGTTGTCCGGGCCGTAGACCGACGCCGGGTCGTCGAGAATGTGCATGTCATAGGCCGGTGCCATCCAGTGCGGTGTCCAGCCGTACCAGACGATCCAGCGCTTGTCGTTGAAGGCGGCGTCGACCTCCGACAGCATGCCCGGCGTCGAGGAGTCGAGAATCTGCCAGTCGCCCAGGCCGTAGACATCCTGGTCCTGCGCGTCATGGATGAACGTGCTGACCGTCGAGCCGGATTCGATCGAGTAGAAACGGCCATCGAACCGGTCGCGATACGCATCCAGGTCCTCGGCGCTGTGGACGCCGGCATCGTAGACGTAACCCGGCACCGCGAAGCCCATCCGTGCACCGGTGACGTTGTTGCCGAGATCCTCGATCTTGCCGCTGGCCATCGCCTCGTCGTGGCTCTCCTGCTGGGCCGGGAGCCAGCCGGCCAGGAACACATCGCTGTCGCCGGTCTGAAGCGTTCGATAGCCGACCGTGCTGCTGACCTCCTGGCTCTCGCTGTCATAGCCGAGCGGTGCGATCAACTGGCTGAAGACTTCGGTCTTGACGGTGACGCCGGGCCAGGGCGGAACGACGAAATTGACGCTGTCGGCCCGATCCTGCGGTGGGCTCTGGGCGAGAGCCGACATCGATACGGTCATCAGCGATAGCGGCAGCAGCGTGGCGGCCACGAGTGCGGTGCGCGGTGTCATGGTGACTCCTGGTTATTGTGGGAGTGATGGGCGTTACGGTCGGCGAGCGCGCGGGCTCAGCCGCTCGCAACGCTGGGCAGGCCCTCGCCTTCGAACGGCGGACGTGCCAGAACGCGCTCGAGTAGTGGACGGAAATGCTCGAGGGGAAGCGTGTCGTAGTCGGGGTCGAACGAGGTCTGATCCCATTCGTCGCAGAAACGAACCGTACGTTCGTAGCCGGGATGGCCGTGATAGTCGTCGCGAACGTGACGATCCAGACCGTAGAAGTGGCGGTAATGATAGCCCTGGAACAGCTCATGGTGGCGAATCATCCACACATTCAACGGATCGACGAACGGTTCGAGAATGGCGGCGGCGATCTCGGCGTGATTGTCCGGCGCCAGATCGTCGCCGATATCGTGAAGCAGGGCGCAGACGATGGTTTCGTCATCGGCCCCGGCGCGCTCGGCGCGAGTCGCCGTCTGCAGGCAGTGGGTGTAGCGATCGACCGGATAGCCGTGCGTGTCACCTTCGAGGCGCAACAGATGCGTGATGACGCGCTCGACGACGCCTTTGCGATAGTCGCGAAAGTGGGCGTCGATCTCGCGCCAGTCATTTGCCTGGCTATGGTCGAACCGGGTAAAAGTGGCGCTCATGCGGACTCCTGGCGCGAGTGGGGGGAGACACCGGTCCGGCGACGTAACGTCAGGCGCCGGCTTGCGGTGGTGTCGCGATCGACGTAACCCTGGCGCAGATGGCGAATGCCCCGGTCGAGGCGGAAGGCGGTGCGCCCGTGGAGCAGACGGTAGTTGTCCATGATCAGCATCTCGCCCGGTGCCAGCTTGGGTGTCAGCGTCAGTTCCGGCGCGGTGATCAGCGCGAAGAACGCGCGCCGGGCAGCGTAGTAGCGCTCCAGTTGCTCTGGCGGCAGCGGCGGGATGCGCTCGGTGCGATTGTTGTAGCGCACCCGGACCACCTCGCCACGGGCGTCGAGCTCGATCAGCGGGCCCTCGCTTTCCAGGTGGGCGTCATCATCGACGTAGCGAAATCGGCTCGGCGTACGCGTCAGGCAGTCGAAAGCGTCGGGGGCGTCCCGGCGCAGGCGCTCCGCGGCCATGAAGCCGTCCGTCAGCGTGCTGTCACCGCCGCTGTCGGCGTTGCTCAGGCAGTGCAGCCAGATATAGCCGGGTATCGGGTCGCGGTAGGGGTTGTCGGTGTGCGGTTCGAGTCCGCGCTGCGTCATGGTCAGATCAAAGGCATCGTTGATCGACTTGACGTCGGCGATGGCGCCCCAGTTGGTCCGGCGCAGCGGCCCCAGGCGTTCCACCAGCGGCAGCATGCCATCGAGCGTCAGCGGCACGCCGCTGACCTTGACGAAGCCGTAGCGCTCAAGCGCCTCGAGCATCTCCGACAGGGCGTCGTCGCATTCCAGCGCAGGGGTGAAATCGGCGCTCGGTAGCTCCGGCAGTGACGCATCCCAGTGCTCATGGCCGGCGCCGGCATGCGCCTCCGGATGCAAGTCACGCAAGGCGAAACGGGCGCGATGCCCGTCGCTGAACGTCAAGTCGACCGTCTCGCCGTCGCAGTCTGCGCCGGCCAGCGCCAGCTCCAGCGGCAGGGCGGCAGCCTCGATCAGCCGCTGGCCGGTGCGGGGATCGAGAGTTTGCGCATCGGGGGAGCGCTCGCGTAGCCACAGCGCATGGAAGCGCGTTTCCCGATTGCCCTCGACCACTCTCAGTTGACGGGCGTCGGTACCGGGAATGATCTCGACGAAAACGTCCATGGCGACATCTCTCGGTGGGTCAGTGTCCTGATACCCTAGGAGGTGTCGCGTCGAGACAATTGATATTTTTGGCCGTATCAGAGATTCTTTTCGCCATGTCCGATCGTCCGACGCCGGAATGGCTCTATCCCCGCCCCGACCTGCCGCCCGTTCTGTCGCCTGAAGAGGCGGATGTCACGGTCAATCTCTGGTTGCTGCCAAAGTTCTCGATGCTGACGCTCTACTGTCTGCTCGAGCCGCTGCGCGTCGCCAATCGATTCGGGCGCTCGCTGTTCGCGTGGCGGCTGTTTTCCAACGATGGCCGGCCGGTGACCGCCAGTAACGGCGTGACCGTCGATGTCGATGCGGCGCTGGGGCGAACGCCGATCTTCGACAACCTGTTCGTGGTGGCGTCTTACGAGGCCGAGGCGACGGTGGCCTCGTCGCATTGGGCGGCGTTGCGACAGGTGGCGGCCCATGGCGGTTTGCTCGCGGCGCTGGAGACGGGGGCGTTCATTCTGGCTCGGGCCGGGTTGCTGGACGGCTTCGAAGTGGCCCTTCACTGGGAGAGCGCACCGGCCTTCGCGGAAGAGTTCCCCGAGCTCGCCCTGAGCGACGCCCGCTACCGGTTCGATCGCCAGCGTCTGACGGGCGGTGGCGGCGCGGCCAGTCTCGATCTGATGATGGCTTTCATCGAGCGGGAGCACGGGACCAATCTGGTCGCGGCACTAAGCCGTCAACTGGTGCACTCGCGTCTGGATCCTCGCATCCAGAGTGATATCGAGGGGCGGGCCGGCTCGGAGTATCTCCCCCGGAGCGTTCGTCGGGCGGAGGCGATCATGGAGGCCCATCTGGCGCAGCCGCTGACGATCCCGGATATCTGTCGCCGTGTCGGCCAGTCCCAGCGCCAGCTCAACCGGCTCTTCCAGCGTTATCGTGGCGAAACGGCGAAAGGCCGCTATCTGTCGCTGCGACTCGATCGGGCCCGGCAGATTCTCGCCGATAGTCGAACCAGCGTGACCCAGGCAGCACTGGCGGCAGGATTCGCTCAGCCAGCGCATTTTTCCCGGGTCTATCGGGCACGGTTCGGCGAGTCACCGCGAACCACGGCACAGCGGGGCAGATGAGTGTCGTGAAGCGTCAATTTCATGGCGCCTTATAACAATCTGAGGGGGCTTGCGGCGCCCACAATGGATGACATCGATAGGCACCCACCGGGTGCACTCATGCACCGCCGCGAGCGGCCAACGAATCGCGGCCGGACCAAGAGAGGATCCCATGAATCGCGACGTCATCCTGACCTGTGCCGTGACCGGCGCCGGCGATACCGCCGGCAAACATCCGGACCTGCCGATTACCCCGCGCCAGATCGCCGATAGCGCGCTGGACGCCGCCCGCGCCGGTGCCAGCATCGTCCATCTCCACGTGCGCGATCCGGAAACCGGCGGCGTCAGCCACTCCACCGATCACTTCCGCGAGGTGGTCGAGCGCATCCGCGAGTCCGACGTCGACGCGGTGATCAATATCACCGCCGGTGGCGGCGGCGACCTGTTTCCCGAGATTCGCGACGGGATGATCCACGGGCTCGACGGCACCGACCTGCAGACCGCGGCGGAGCGTCATCACCCGGTGGGCGAGCTGCTGCCGGAACTCTGCACGCTGGACTGCGGCAGCCTCAACTTCGGCGACATGGTCTATCTCAACACCGCCGACTGGCTGCGCGAGCATGCGCGTCTGATCCAGCAGGCCGGGGTCAAGCCGGAGCTGGAGTGCTTCGATCTCGGCCATGTCTGGTTCGCACGTCAACTGGTAGAAGAGGGGCTGATCGACGGCGACCCGCTGTTCCAGCTCTGCCTGGGGATTCCCTGGGGCGCCGAGGCCGACACCGAGACCATGCTGGCGATGCGCAACAAGCTGCCGGAAAACGCGATCTGGTCGGCGTTCGGCATCGGTCGCCAGCAGTTCCCGATGGCGGCGCAGTCGATGATCATGGGCGGGCACATGCGGGTTGGCCTGGAAGACAACCTCTACCTGAGCAAGGGCGTCTTCGCCACCAACGCCCAACTGGTCGAGCGTGCCGCCACCATCGTCGAAAACCTGGGTGGCAAGGTGCAGACGCCGGCACAGACGCGGGAGTCGCTGGCGCTGCGCAAGCCCTGATTCCGCCCGAACTCTCCCCGTTTTCCGTGAACGCGCCCGGGATATCCCCCGAGTGCGCGTTCGCCGATTCTCTTTCCTCGCACCGTCATGGAGTGTCTTGATGACTGCTTCCGAACTTCCCCGCAACGTCGCCGTGATCGGTACCGGCGTGATCGGCAATGGCTGGATCGCCCGCGCCCTGGCGGCCGGCTGCCGGGTGACCGCTTTCGACCCAGATGCCACGGCCCCCGAGCGCACCCGCGCCTTCGTCGAGCGTGCCTGGCCGGCGTTGGAGCGGCTGGGGCTCGCCGAGAACGCCGATCCCGAGGCGCTGACTTTCGTCGATTCACTGGAGGCCGCCGTCGAAGGCGCCGAACTGATCCAGGAGAACGTGCCCGAGCGGCTGGCGCTCAAGCACGACGTTCTGAGCCAGCTAGATGCGCTGGCCGCGCCGGGCGTGGTGATCGGCTCGTCGACCTCCGGGATCAAGCCGAGCGATCTGCAGTCGGCCTGCACCCGAGAGCCCGGCCGCGTGATCGTGGCGCACCCGTTCAATCCAGTCTATCTGCTGCCGCTGGTGGAGCTGGTCGGTGGCGAGCACACCGCGCCGGTGGTGATGGAACGCGCCCAAGTCCAGTACGCTGCGCTGGGCATGCGTCCGCTGGTGGTGCGTCGCGAGATCGAGGGGCACGTCGCCGACCGGTTGATGGAGGCGCTGTGGCGCGAGGCGCTGCACCTGGTCAACGACGGCGTCGCCACCACCGAGGAGATCGACGCGGCGGTGATCTACGGCTGCGGTCTGCGCTGGTCGCTGATGGGCACCTTCCTGACGTTCCATCTGGCCGGCGGCGACGGCGGCATGCGCCATATGCTGCACCAGTTCGGCCCGGCGTTGAAACTGCCGTGGACCAAGCTGGAAGCGCCGGAACTGACCGACGAGCTGATCGACAAGGTGGCCGACGGTTGCGAGCATCAGGCTGCCGGGCGCAGCGTTGCCGAGCTCGAGACACGCCGCGATGCGTTTCTCACCGAGCTGCTCGAGCTGACCCAGAAGTACTGGCCGGAGGCCGAAGGGCTCCAGGGCCGGATTTGATCGACGAGGCGCAACTGATGACCCGGAACACAAGTGATCCGCTTTTTCAGACCCGAGTATTGGATGCCTGGGTCGACTACAACGGGCATATGAACGATGCCGAGTATGCGCGGGTGTTCTCGCTGGCGGTGGAGGCGCTGATGGATCGGATCGGCCTCGACGAAGCCGGTCGCGCCGAGCTTGGCTACACGATCTACACCCTCGAGACCCATCTCTGCTATCGCCAGCAGGCCCATCGCGGTGAAGGGCTGAGCGTGGCGCTGACGCTGCTCGACAGCGATGCCAAGCGTCTGCACGTGCTGTTCACGCTCAACAACATGGATGGCGACGTACTCGCGACCAGCGAGCAGATGCTGATGGGGATCGATGTGGAAAGCGGCCGCCCGGCACCGTTCCCCACGCCGGTGGCCACGGCGGTTGCCGCGCTGCCGGCCGCGGGTGATGAATGGCCCAGCGCCGCCGGGCGGCGCATCGGTATCAGACGGGACTAGCCATCGGCGAACCGGCGTCAGTTCCCTGGCACCACTGACGAGGCGACCCGCTCCCGGCGTCGGGCGCGATGCAGCATGCGCAGGCGGGAGCGGGCTTCGTCGCGCTCCAGATAGCAGCCCTGCAGCCAGCGACGGCCGCCCTGGCTGATATCGAAGGCGTCGCGAGCGTGGAGCAGGCGCCGGTTGTCGAAGATCACCAGGTCGCCGGGCGCGTAGCCGAAGCGCAGCGCGAATTCAGGCTCGCGCAACAACCGTTGCAGCGTCATCAGCGCCGCGTAGGCGGGCTCGACGTCGTCGAACGGCGCCATCAGTGGGCCGCGCAGGAAATCCGCGATGCGGACTTCATCAAACTCTCCCCGGGCGTCGAGCTTGATCATCGGGTCGAACCAGACGTAGTCACTGGTCCTGGCGGTATTGGCGTAGCACCAGCGCACGCGGGTGAGCGTCGCGAAATGCTCGGGATGGCGCTCGCGCAGGGCCTCGGCCACGGCGAAGCCGTCCATCATCACCGCCTCGCCGCCGACGGTATCGTTCTCCAGACAGTGCAACAGCTGCAGGCCTGGCTGGTACTCTCGAGTCGGCAGATCGACGTGGGGCGGCAGGGCGATCGAAGTATAGGCATTGGAGTCCGGATCCGGCTTGGCGCGGACGTCGAACAGGTGGCCGAAGTTGGTCGGTCGCGGTGGGCCGATGCGCCGTGCGATGAGATCCAGGCTGCCCGGCTCGACGGGCAGGTTGCGTAGCCTGACCAACCCTTCACCGATGACCGCCTCCAGCGCCTGTTCCAGCAGCGGGTCGATGCTGGTGGCGTCGTGTTCGGCGTCCATCCAGCCGCTGGCGTCGAGCGTGGTCGGCTCGCTGCGTTCGGCGCCACGCCAGTGTGTCGTGGCCACCAGCGGGTCTTCGGCGGCCGTCTCGTTGTCGTAGTCGTGGGCGCGCAGCCAGCCGGGGTGAAACGACAGGCGGCGTCGCTCGGGCAGAAACTCGAGCGTGACCGCGCCGCTGGTCTCCAAATGGGCTTCGCCGATGGTCGGCCATGCCCCTAATCGGGAAAGATCGAGGATGCGTTCCCGTGTCGTCGGGTTGATCGTGCTGTCGTCGGCGGCATTCTCGCGTAACCAGATGCTGTGGTAGCGACTCCTGCGACCGTCCTGCCAGTCGATCGTCAGTTGCCTGTCGTCGTGGGTGATACCGGTGATGGAGTGATCGACCGGCCAGGCGTCGAAGTCCGGCGTGGCAGGGAGGGCGTGTGACCGGGGATTCGAGACGGCTGACATGAGGGGCTCCGAAGGCATCGCTGCTGGGGGTCGAGTCAGCGTGGCGGATGACCCGGTACCGGGATTGCGCTTAAACGCCATTTTATTGAGGTTTTTGGCCGTGATTGGGAGGTGGCGCTGAATGCCCGTCGGGACGCCGCGAAGCGCTGGGAGGCGCCCCGAAGCGTTGGCGATAGGCACGGGAAAAGCTCGAGGCCGAACTGAAACCACAGGCCAGGCCGATGCTCAGAATGTCGCGATCGGTCTCCTCGAGCAGATGTCGGGCTCGATCCAGCCGCAGTTCGAGGTAGTAGTCCCGGGGGCGCTTGCCCAGTTCATCGAGAAACAGCCGCTGGAGCTGGCGCATGGAGAGGCCGATCCGATCGCTCACCGCGGTCATCGAGAGCGGCTGTTCGAGGTGGCGTTCCATCAACGCGACGGCGTCCACCAGCGGTCGGCGGTGCGTGCCCAGGCGTTTCGCCAGCGGCAGGCGCTGATGCTCCTGGCGCGGGCGCAGGCGGGCGTGGATCAACTGCTCGGAAATGTCGTCGGCCAGTCCCTGGCCGTGGCGACCGGCGATCATGCTCAGGGTCATGTCCATGGCGGCGGCACCGCCGGCGCAGGTGAAACGGCGGGCGTCGATCTCGAACAGCGACTCGACCGCTTCCAGCGTCGGGAACCGCTCGCGAAACGCCGGCAGGCTCTCCCAGTGCAGCGTCAGGCGATGGCCGTCGAGCAACCCCATTTCCGCCAGCAGCAGCGGGCCGGTATCGATGCCGCCCAGCAGACAGCCTTCACTGGCCTGGCGGTGCAGCCACTGGGAGAGCCTGCGCGGCAGGCCGCGCTCCGGTTCGAAGCCCGCGCACACCGCCAGCGTCGGCAGCGAGGGGGCATCGACCAGGCCGCAATCCATGAGCAGGGTCATGTCGTTGCTGGCGGTCACGGGCTGACCATCTTCGCTGATCAGCGTCCAGCGATAGAGCTCACGACCGGACAGTCGGTTGGCGATTCGCAGCGGCTCCACGGCGGCGAAGAACGCCATCATCGAGAAGCGCGGAATCAACAGGAAACCCACGGGTTCGGGGAGCGGTCCCCCATAGTCCGGGCGCATGGCGCGTCACTCCGTGATTACAAAATAGAACAATGATTTTGTTCGGGTTTTTTCAGTTTCATGAGCTCATGGTGACAAAAAACGCGGGACGAGACATTTTGACCAAGGATCCAAGACATGCAAACACCGGTACTGGCTTTCGATGTGTACGGGACGCTGGTGGATACACAAGGCGTCGTCTCCACGCTCCGCTCGCGGCTCGGCGAGGAGGCATCCCTGTTCGCCGGCCGCTGGCGCGACAAGCAGCTCGAGTTCGCTTTCCGACGGGGGCTGATGGGCGCCTACGCCGATTTTTCCCAGTGTAAACGGGAAGCGCTGGATCTGGTCGACCAGGAGTGGGGCACTCGCTTCGGTGAGGAGTTCAAGCAGAACCTGATGATGGCCTATCGCCGCCTGCCGGCTTTCGGCGAGGTGCCCGCCGCGCTCGAGCGGATTCGCGGACTGGGCGTGCGCTGCGTGGCGTTCTCCAATGGTAGCCGCCAGAGCGTCGAGCTGCTGTTCGACAATGCCGGATTGCTGGCGATGTTCGACGATATCGTCAGCGTCGAGGAAGTGCGGCGGTTCAAGCCCGACGCCGTCGTCTACGCGCACCTGCGTCGACGCACGCACAGCCGCCCCGACAACACCTGGCTGGTCTCCAGCAATCCTTTCGACATCATCGGTGCGCGCTACGCCGGGCTGCGCGCAGCGTGGATCCAGCGCAATCCCAAAGTGCCGTTCGAGCCCTGGGGGGATCCTCCCGACATGATGGCGCCCGACATGGAGGCGCTGGCGGACCAGTTCGAGGTGATGCTCAAGCGTGAGGGAAAGCTGCAATCCTGAGCCTCGCGACTACTGATTAACGGCATCGACGCGAGAAACTGACTACGCTGCGAGTATGGTTCACTCGACGGGCAATACTCGCGAATTCCCGACACGGCGCCAGCGCTGCATGGGCTGGCTCGCCTGCCTGCTGGTGGGCGGGCTGGTGGCCATGGCGGCTTTGGCGCAGTCGTCCTCCGCCCCGCGGACGCTGGTGCTCACCCTCGATGACGGCATCAACCCGGCAACGCGGGACTACGTCGAGCGCGGTATTCGGCAGGCCGAGTCGATGGGGGTGCAACTCCTGGTCGTCGAGCTCGATACCCCCGGCGGCCAGGTCGAGTCGATGCGTCAACTAGCGCAGTCCATACTCGCCGCCGAAGTGCCGGTGGCGATCTACGTCACGCCGAGCGGGGCCCGTGCGGCCAGTGCGGGAACCTATCTTCTCTACGCGAGCCCGATAGCGGCGATGGCGCCGGGCACCCATCTCGGTTCTGCCACCCCGGTGACCTTGGGCGGCGACACCCGCGACGATGCCGACGGCGAGGCGATGCGCCGCAAGGTGGTCGAGGATGCCGTGGCCACGATACGCGGATACGCTCAACGCCATGGACGCAACGCGGACTGGGCCGAACAGGCGGTGCGTGAGGCGGCCAATCTCGGCGCGCAGGAAGCACTCGAACGCAACGTCATCGATCTGGTGGCCACCGATCTCGACGACCTGCTGGCGCAGCTGGACGGCCGCCAGGTGACACTGGAGACCGGCACGCGCACGCTCTCTACCGAAAATATCGAGATCGTTCGGGAACTGCCGGACTGGCGTACCTCGCTGCTTTCGTTCATCGCCAACCCCACCATCGCCTACGGCCTGCTGCTGATCGGCTTCTACGGGCTGGTGTTCGAACTCGCCAGTCCCGGCACGATCATTCCGGGCGTGGTCGGTGGTATCAGCCTGTTGCTGGGGTTGTTCGCCTTTCAGGTGCTGTCGATCGATCTGGCGGGGCTGGGACTGGTTCTGCTCGGCCTGGTCATGATCGTCGGCGAAGCCTTCCTGCCCAGTTTCGGTGCGCTTGGGGTGGGCGGTATCGTCGCCTTCGTGATCGGTTCCATCCTGTTGATGGACGAGGCCAACAGTGCAGTGGCGTGGCCGCTGATCGGTGGCACGGCGCTGGTGGCGGCCGGTTTTCTGCTATGGGGCGTGATGCGCCTGATGGGGGTGCGTCGACGCATCCCGTTGACCGGTCGCGAGGAGCTGATCGGTGCCGATGCGGTGGCGCTGGGGGATTTTTCCGCCGGGCGCGGCAAGGTGCTGCTGCACGGCGAGCGTTGGCGGGCGCGCGGAGAAGCCCGAATTCACAAGGGCGACAAGCTGCGCGTGACGGCGCTGGACGGATTGACCGTCAGCGTCGAACCGATCGGCGTCGCGTGCCCGCCGACGTCGACCTGAAACCGATGCCCGACGCCCGTCGCGAGGACGGTGCGGAAGGCTGTCCTGCAGGAAGGAGACGAGATGATGTTCGCCTATCTGGTACCCGTGGTACTGCTGATTCTGCTGCTGCTGGCGTCGGTCCGGATCCTGCCGGAATACCGCCGTGGCGTGGTGTTCTTTCTGGGCCGCTTCCAGGATGTCAAGGGCCCGGGGCTGTTCTTCCTGATCCCGGTGGTCCAGAAGATGCAGGTGGTCGACCTGCGCGTGATCACCATGGACGTGCCGGAGCAGGACGTCATCTCGCAGGACAACGTCACCGTGCGCGTCAACGCGGTGCTCTATTTCCGTGTCGTCGATCCGGAGCGGGCGATCATCCAGGTCGAGAACTACGTCAACGCCACCAGCCAGTTGGCGCAGACCACGCTGCGCTCGGTGCTGGGCAAGCACGATCTCGACGAGATGCTCTCCGAACGCGACAAGCTCAACGACGACATCCAGGAGATCATCGACACCCAGACCGAGGCCTGGGGGATCAAGGTCGCCAACGTCGAGATCAAGCATGTCGATCTCGACGAGAGCATGATCCGGGCGATCGCCCGTCAGGCCGAAGCCGAACGCGAGCGCCGCGCCAAGGTGATCCATGCCGAGGGCGAGCAGCAGGCGGCCGAAAAGCTGGTCGAGGCGGCCGATATCATGTCGCGCAATCCGGCGGCGCTGCAGCTGCGTTATCTCCAGACCATGAGTGACATGAGCAACAAGAACGCCTCCACCATCGTCTTCCCGCTGCCGATGGACATCATGGAAGCGTTCAAGACAATGCGGGGATTCTCCGGGGCGGCCGCGCCGAAGGACGACGGTTGATCGACGCCGGCGGACGCTGTCCGTCGCGACGCCAGCGTGTATCCTGACGTCATCTTCAGCCGCTTGAACCGGAGTCACGCTTGGCTACGTCACGATCCCTTTCGCCGCACCCGCCGTCCGCCCTGGCCATTTTCGATCTCGACGACACGCTGCTCGACGGCGATTGCACTCATCTCTGGCTCGAATGGATCATCGAGTGCGGCTGGGTCGCCGATGGCGAGAGCCTGCTGGGACAGATGCGCGCCCACGACGCGCAGTACCATGCCGGTACGCTGGACATGACCGAGCATCTGCGTTTCACGCTGGCGCCGCTGATCGGTCGCTCCCGCCGCGAGGTGCGTGAACAGGTCGAAGCCTTCGTCGAGGCCAGGGTGCGCCCGCGCCTGATGCAGGAAGGCGTCGCGCGGCTACAGGAACACGGTCGCAAAGGACACGCCACGCTGGTGATCTCCGCCTCGATGCATCACCTGGTCGGACCCATCGCCGACGCCGTCGGGGCCGACGGCGCGCTGGCCACGCTGCCCGAGTTCGACACCGATGACTGCTTCACCGGCGAACCGATCGGTATCCAGACCTACCAGCGCGGCAAGCTCGACGCGTTCGCCCAGTGGCTCGATGCTCACGACACCGGGTTTGCCGAGGGTTGGGAGACCTGGGGCTACAGCGACTCCTACAACGACCTGCCGCTGCTCGAATTCGTCGATCATCCCCACGCCACGCAGCCGGACGCCCGCCTGCGCGAGACCGCCACCGCCCGCGGCTGGCCGATCCTGCAGTGGCGCTAGCGATGCTCGGGGTGGCGTGATGCGGATCCATCAATCGGGCCGATTGAAATAACTCATGGGCGCACACCGTTGCGCCGTTGGTAACTCGGGTATATCTTGTCAACCAAGGTTTAAATTGATAACCGGGGCATAAATGCGCCGGTTCGTTGACAAATTTCAGGGTTCCATCGTGTCCGACAGCGTTATCGAGTCCTGCAAAGGGAGCGAGACGGTGCAGGTCGGCGGTCGCCGCCGATCGGCGCTGTCGCGCTTCCTGCCGTTCTTCGGCCCCGCCATGATCGCGGCGGTTGCCTATATCGACCCGGGCAACTTCGCCACCAATATCGAAGCGGGCTCGCGCTACGGCTATGTCCTGCTGTGGGTGGTGCTGTGGGCCAACCTGATGGCGATGCTGATCCAGACGCTGTCGGTTCGCCTTGGCCTGGCGACGGGCAAGAACCTGGCCGAGATGATCCGGGATCGCTACCCGCGGCCGCTGGTCTGGTTCTACTGGGTCCAGGCCGAGCTGGTGGCGATCGCCACCGATCTGGCGGAATTCCTCGGTGCCGCACTGGCCTTCAATCTACTGTTCGGCATGTCGATGCTCGAGGGGGCGCTGCTCACAGGCGCGATCACCTATGCGGCGCTCTACATGCAGCGATTCGGTTTTCGCCTGCTCGAGATCATCATCGGCAGCATGCTGATGGCGGTGGCGGCAGGGTTCGTGATCCAGATCGTGATGGGGCGCCCCGACGCCGCGCCGGCGCTCGAGGGTCTGCTGCTGCCCCAGTTCCCGGACGGCTACGCGGTGTTCCTGGCGGCGGGTATCCTGGGTGCTACCGTGATGCCCCACGTCATCTATCTGCACTCGTCGCTGTCGCAGCGCCGGGTGGCGACCCATACCGACGAGCAGCGCCGCCGTGCGATGCGTTACTACCGTTGGGACGTGATCATCGGCATGGGGATCGCCGGGATCATCAACCTGTCGATGCTGGCACTGGCTGCGGCGGTCTTCTTCGACAACGGGCGCACCGGCGTCGCATCGATCGAGCAGAGCTACCAGTTGCTGGCGCCGTTGATGGACCGGGATCTGGCAAGCACCCTGTTCGGCTTCACGCTGCTGATGGCGGGGCTCTCCTCGTCGATCGTCGGCACCATGGCGGGCCAGGTGGTGATGCAGGGATTCGTCGGCTTCACCATCCCGATCTGGCTGCGCCGCCTGTTGACCATGCTGCCGGCGATCGCGGTGATCATGCTGGGCTTCCCCGAGCAGCAGGTGCTGGTCGCCAGCCAGGTCGTGCTGAGTTTCGGGATACCCTTCGCGCTGGTGCCGCTGCTCCACTTCACCGCACAGCACCGCGTGATGGGAAATCTGACCAATCGTGCCTGGGTGACGGCGCTGGGATGTGTGATCGCGGCGATCATCATCTCGTTGAATGGCTATGTGTTGGCCTTCGAGTTGCTGTAGGCTCTCAGGGACGCGTGCGGGAGCACGCCCGACACACTCTCGCCGTCCTTCACTTCAGCCCGTCGATGAGAACATCATGCCAGTAACGCCACGTCCACGTTATGCCCGCTTCGAGCGCACGCGTCTCGACCACCAGCAGGAGCTGGTGGAAGACTACGTGGAGGAGATCGCGCAGCTTCATCGCGATCACGGCGAAGCTCGGGCCAGCGACCTGGCCGAGCGTTTCGGGGTCAGCGCCGCCGCCGTTTCCAAGGTGATCGCCAGGCTCAAGCGTGACGGTCTGGCCGAGGCGCGCCCCTATCGCGGCGTCTTCCTCACCGTGAAGGGGAGCGAACTGGCCGAGAAAGTGGAGGCCCGCCACCAACTGGTATTGTCGACCCTGCTGGCACTCGGCGTCCCCCCCCATGTCGCCGAAGCCGACTCCGAAGGGATCGAGCACCACTGCAGC
>NZNW01000012.1 GCA_002695065.1 Salinicola sp.
CATGAAGGCTTCTTCGGAAAGCGCGGGATAATTCGCGACACGGCTGGGCATGGGCGATTCCTGGTATCGGCGGTTGACGTACGCGATCTGGGATTCAAGGACGTCGTTGTCAAAGATTGTCACAACATCCTTGCAGAAGATGGGCCAACATCAAAATGGCCGAGGCTTTTTCGCGTATTTCCGCTATGTTGCCCAAACCGGTACACTCTTGTTCTCATACGGCTTCTTACCGCATTCATCAACAAGAGCGGCGATCGCGCTCATCGCCCACGCTGACAGGTAGACCCCGACGATGCATTGCCCTTTCTGTGGTACGCACGATACCAAGGTGACCGACTCCCGCCTGGTGGCCGAGGGGGATCAGGTGCGTCGCCGTCGTCAGTGCGCAGAGTGTGGAGAGCGCTTCACGACCTATGAAACCGCCGAGCTGGTGATGCCCCGGGTGGTCAAGTCCGATGGCTCTCGCGAGAGTTTCGACGAGCAGAAGATGCGCGCGGGCATGGCACGTGCGCTGGAGAAACGCCCCGTCAGCGTGGAGTCGTTCGAGGCGGCGGTCGAGCGGATTCGCCAGCGGTTGCGAGCCCGAGGCGATCGCGAAGTGGAGGCGCGAGAAGTGGGCGAAGAGGTGATGGAGACGCTGCAGCGCCTCGATCACGTGGCCTATATTCGCTTCGCCTCCGTCTATCGCCGTTTCCAGGATCTCGACGAGTTTCGCGCCGAGATCGACCGGCTGTCCCAGGAGCCGAATCTTTCGTCGGGTGACGAGGGCGGCCAGCGCTGAGTCGATGCCTGTCCCGTCACTATCGTCTCCTCGCTTTCCCTGCTACCGAGCGAGCCCTCATGTCGTCATCGATCCCCGAATCCATCTCGATCCTCGAATCCCTCTCCCCGCAATCCTGCATGGACCGGGCGATCCAGCTTGCCTGGCAGGGCCGCTACAGCTGTGATCCCAACCCTCGGGTCGGCTGCGTGCTGGTCAGGGATGGCCGGATCGTCGGGGAAGGCTTTCACGTACGGGCCGGCGAGCCCCACGCCGAGATCAACGCGCTGCGGATGGCCGGCGAGGCGGCTCGGGGAGCGACCGCCTACGTCACGCTCGAGCCCTGCTCGCACACCGGGCGCACCGGGCCCTGCAGCCTGGCCTTGATCGAGGCGGGCGTGACCCGGGTCGTCGCGGCGATGGAAGATCCCAACCCGCAGGTATCGGGCCGGGGGTTCGCGATGCTGCGCGACGCCGGCGTCGATGTCGCCGTGGGGCTGCGGGAAGAGGCCGCCAGTCGGCTCAATCCCGGTTTCATCCGCCGCATGCGCGAAGGGTTGCCGAGGGTCACGCTGAAGATGGCGATGAGCCTGGATGGCCGTACCGCGATGGCGAACGGAGAGTCCCAGTGGATCACCGGTCCGGCCGCGCGGCGGCAGGTCCAGCGACTGCGGGCCGAGTCCAGCGCGGTTCTGGCGGGCGTCGAGTCGATCATCCTCGACGACTCCCGGCTGACGGTGCGCGCCGATCAACTGGGGCTCGACGATGCCGAAGCGATCGCCCGGCGTCAGCCTCTCAGAGTGATCCTCGACAGTCAGCTGCGCATGCCGCTGGCGGCGGCGTGCCTGAGCGAACCGGGGCGGACGCTGGTATTCACGATCCAGGCGGAGATGAGCGAGCGGCGTCGCAGGCTCGAGGCCGCTGGCGCCGAGGTGGTGGTGATGCCGGCCAATGCCGAGGGGCGCGTGGAGTTCACGGCCCTGCTGCGCCATCTCGCCACCCGGGAAGCCTGCAACGAGGTGCTGGTCGAGACCGGTGCCACGCTGGCCGGCGCGCTGCTCGAGGCCGACTGTGTCGACCGTCTCGAACTGTTCATGGCGGCCACGTTGCTGGGCAGCGAGGCGCGGCCACTGTTCGCGTTGCCGGGGCTGGCGACGATGAGCCAGCAGCGGCGGCTGAAGATCGACGACATCCGGGCGCTGGGTGACGACTGGCGTATCTCGGCACGCCCGCTCAGGGATGGCTGACTCCGGCGGAGTGGCGGCGTCCCCGATAGCGCACCGCGTCGCCGCCACCCGACAGTAGCGTCCGCGTCCCGCGACAGGTAGGCTGTGCCGCATCGACCCCTGGGGTTTCAGTAGACGGCGGTTTCAGTAGACGGCGGTTTCATTGGACGAGTCATCAATGACGACAGCGCAATCGAATCAGTTGGCCGGCATCGATGTCCTGCTGGAAGAGATCCGGCAGGGCAGGATGGTCATCCTGATGGATGACGAGGATCGCGAGAACGAGGGCGACATCATCATGGCGGCCGAGTGTGTCGAGGCCGACCATATCAACTTCATGGCCCGCCACGCTCGTGGCCTGATCTGCCAGCCGATGTCGAAGGCGCGCTGCCAGCAGTTGAAGCTGCCGCTGATGGTCAGCGACAACGGCTCCGGCTACGGCACCAAGTTCACCGTCTCCATCGAGGCCGCCACCGGCGTTTCCACCGGCATTTCTGCAGCGGATCGCGCTCTCACCGTGCGTGCCGCGGCGGCGCGTGGCGCCAAGCCGGAAGATATCGTCCAGCCGGGGCATATCTTTCCGCTGATGGCGGAACCGGGGGGCGTGCTCCGCCGTGCCGGTCACACCGAGGCGGCCTGCGACCTGGCCGCCATGGCCGGTTTCGAGGCGACGGGCGTGATCTGCGAGATCATGAACGACGACGGCACCATGGCGAGGCGGCCGGAGCTGGAGCGGTTCGCGGCGGAACACGGCATCAAGATCGGCACCATTGCCGACCTGATCCACTACCGCATGCTCAACGAGCGCACCGTCGACGCCGTCGAGCAGATGCCGGTTCGAACGGCCTTCGGCGACATGACGATGCATGTCTTCCACGACACCGTTCAGGACAGGCATCACCTGGCGCTGGTCAAGGGGCAGCCCTCCCGGCACACGCCGACGACGGTGCGGGTGCATGGCGGCGATACCCTCCGCGATCTGCTGGCCCTGTGCCGGGCGGACAGCCACTGGACCGCCCACACGGCACTGGCCGAGATCGGCCGGGCGGAGTCAGGCGTTTTCGTGCTGCTGGATGATGCGCGCCCGCCGGGCGACTTCAAGCAGCAGCTCGACGACGTCCTCGGGCGGGGGGCGTCGCCGCGCAGCAGCGCCACCGATGGTGCCGGGAATTTCCTTTCCATCGGCACCGGGGCGCAGATTCTGCGTCAGCTCGGTGTCGGGAAGATGCGACTGTTGAGCTCGCCGTGGCGTTTCTCGGCGCTCTCCGGTTTCGATCTCGAGGTGGTCGAACTGGTCAGCGGCGACGCCTGACCGAGATTCGAGTCACAGCTCGTGTGAGCATGGTATGGCCGCGCGGCCATGGTAAGATGGCCGGCTTCGCGCGCCGAGCGCTAGGTTCTGGCGCCGGCCAATCAGTCTGTTTTATCGCGTTCAGGTTCGAGTGACTGACGAACCTGACGCAGTGTATCCGGAACCCGACAATGCAACCGATCGCGCAACTGGAAGGTCAGTTCACCGATGTCGATGGCCGTTACGCCATCGTCGTGGGCCGCTTCAATCACCATGTCGTCGACAGCCTCGTCGAGGGTGCCGTCGACAGCCTGACGCGGCACGGCGTCAGTGAAGAGAACATCGAGCTGATCCACGTCCCCGGCGCCTGGGAGCTGCCGCTGGCGGTCAAGCGCGTACTGCAGGTTTCCCGCCCCGACGCCGTCGTCGCGCTGGGCGCGGTGATCCGTGGCGGCACGCCGCACTTCGAATATGTCGCGGGCAACTGCAACTCGTCGTTGAGCAGCCTGCAACTGGAGTTCGTGACGCCCATCGCCAACGGCGTGCTGACGGTCAACTCGATCGACCAGGCCGTCGAGCGTGCTGGCACCAAGGCCGGCAACAAAGGCACCGAGGCAGCCATGGCGGCGATGGAAATGGTATCGCTGTTCAAGCGACTGGGAGGCGAGGCATGAGTTCACCGTCACGTCAGCCGACACCGGCCCAGGAGTCCCGTCGCGCAGCCCGGGAGCTTGCCGTCCAGGGGCTCTACCAGTGGCAGATGACCGGGAAGTCGATCACCGCCGTCGAGGCCGAGTTCCGTTCCCAGATCGCCGACGAGGATCTCGAGGATCACGAGAACTGGCACAAGGTGATGGAGATTGCCGACAAGGCGCTGTTCCACGACCTGCTTCACAATACGGCCAACAACCGCGCGGAGCTCGACGCGGCGATCGCGCCACTGCTCGATCGGCGTCTGGAGGACCTGGACCGCATCGAGCTGGCCATTCTGCGCCTCGGCACCTACGAATTGTCCCGCCGTCCCGAGGTTCCCTACCGGGCCGTGATCAACGAAGGAGTGGAGCTGGCCAAGATATTTGGCGCCACCGACGGCCACAAATACGTCAACGGCATACTCGACAAGCTCGCCTCGCGGCTGCGGGGCGCCGAGGTCGCTGCACGCCGTCGTTGACATGAGTCGCACCTCCTTGAGCGAATTCGACCTGATCGCTCGCTACCTGTCGCGACCCGCGACAGCCGGGCGTAGCGATGTCGTCGTCGGTAACGGCGACGACTGCGCCGTGCTGGCACCCTCTCCGGGGCAGCAGCTGGCGATCAGCGTCGATACGTCGGTGGTCGACGTCCATTTCCCGCATGACGCACCGCCCGCGGCCATTGGCCATCGCGCCCTGGCGGTGGCCTTGAGCGATCTCGCCGCGATGGGCGCGAGAGCCCGCTGGTGCTGCCTGGCGCTGACGCTTCCCGCTGCCGATCCGGTGTGGATCGAGGCCTTCGCCGACGGATTCCGTGGGTTGGCCGAACGCAGCGGCTGCGAACTGGTCGGCGGCGATGTCACTCGCGGTGCGCTGACGATCGGCGTGACGGTCCATGGCGAACTGCCGGCCGGGCAGGCGCTGCGTCGCAGCGGTGCCCGGGAAGGCGATCTGGTCGCGGTGACCGGCTATCCGGGGCGCGCGGCCGCGGGCCTTGCCCGTTGGCAGCAGGGCGAACGCGACCCGGGGCACCCCCTGCTCGAGGCGTATCTGCACCCCGAGCCTCGTCTGTCGGCGGGGGAGGCGCTGCGCGACCTGGCCACCAGCGCCATCGACATCTCCGACGGCCTGCTGGCGGATCTCCGGCACGTGCTGTCGGCCTCCGGAGTGGGCGCCAGGCTCGACCTCGAGTCATTGCCGCTGGCGACGCCGCTGCGGGCGACTCTCGAGCTGGACGAGGTGCGGGAGCGAGTGCTCAATGGTGGCGATGATTACGAACTGCTGGTGACGATGGCCGCCGCCGATCTCGCCGAGGCGCAGCGCCGCCTGGCGCCGCTCCACCTGCCGTTGACGCCGATCGGACGAATCGTCGCTGCCGCGGGCATTCACGGCATCGAACCCCGCTATCTCGAGCGCCAGGGCTGGGATCACTTTCCGGAGGTTCTCCCATGAACCGGGCTCCCGCCAGTGTCTGGCGTCGACCGACCCATTTCCTGGCCTTCGGGCTGGGCAGTGGCGCCGTGCCGTTCGCGCCGGGGACTTTCGGGACGCTGGCGGCGATACCTTTCTATTGGTTGCTGTCGGGACTGCCGCTGGCAATCTACATGGGGCTGATGGGCGTGGCCACGCTGGTCGGGATCTGGCTCTGCGAAACCACCTCCCGCGATCTCGGGGTGCACGACCATTCGGGTATCGTCTGGGACGAGTTCGTGGGCTACTGGCTCACGATGGCGGCGGTACCGTTTTCCTGGGAGGCCGCGCTGTGGGGATTCGTGGTCTTCCGGGTCTTCGATATTCTCAAGCCCTGGCCGATTCGCTGGGTGGATCGCCGGGTCGCCGGGGGGATCGGCATCATGTTCGACGATATCCTCGCCGGCGTATACGCCTGGAGCACGATGCACCTCTGGTTCTGGCTGCATTGAGCCACGAGCCACGAGCCACGAGCCACGAGCCACGAGCGAAACAAGACGACGTCCCATGCAGGCCGAGTCAGTGTGGATCTAAGGAAACGCTGAATAAATTGCCGAAGGCGATGAAGGGCAAGGCGCACGGCACGCAGAGAACGAGACATAACATGGGGTTAGGCGAGTTCTCGAGTACCGCGCAACACAGCCATTCGCGCCTGTAGGCATTTATGCAGTGGTTCCTAACAGCGTTTCTTACGTCAACGTCTGGAGCAGTGCATGCGTAAATGGATGATCGCAGGAGCGGTCGTGATCGTGTTGGCCGGCGGCGGCTACCTGGGGGCCCAGGCCTATTCTAGCCAGCGCTTCGATAGCGAGATGGACAAGCTGGTCGCGCGGCTCGACGCTCGCCCCGACTGGAAGGTCTCGCGCGAGGAGGTCGACAGCGGCTGGTTTCACTCATCCGGCAGCATCGAGGCGCGTTATGTCGCGGTAGCGCGGGGCGCTGACGCCGTCGCGGTCGACGTCCCCTATCGGGCGAATCATGGCCTGCTCGAGACGACCCTGGATGGAGAGGCGCAGGTACGCGATGATGGGGGCCAGACGCTATTCGGCGACGTGCTCGAGAGCCAGGGGCCGATGACCTGGAGCGGGCGCTTCCTGACCCGCGAGCAGAAGCTGGAGGGCCACTTCACCCTGCCGAGTTTCTCGCAGACGGTCACCGTGCCGGCACGCGAGGTCGCGGGGGAGGTGACGCCGGCTCGTGACATGCAGCTGGAGTCCGCCGAATCGACGCTCGACGTCGAGCAGGTCGGCGATCATGTCACCATGAAAGGAGAGGCTCCGCGGCTGCGATTGACCGACGATCAGACCGACGTCCTGATCGAGGGGGCGACGGTTTCCGGAACGTTCGAGGGCGACGACCAGGCGTTCCATCAGGAGATGGCGCTGACGTTCCCCACCACGACGGTCACGCCCAGCGGCAGCCCCAGCGTGGTCACCCGGGATATCGGCTACGCGGTGGATGCGACGCTCGACGCCGATCAGTTGACGATGCAGCTGAAGGCCGACCTGGGCGATACCCGAATCCAGGATCAGTCGGTCTTCAGCGGCGGCTTCACGCTGGCGCTGGATCGGGTCGACGGTGACGCCTACCGGGCTCTGGCGAAGGCGCTGGAAGAGAACCTGACGGCCATTCAGACCGCCGCCGACGCCGATGACGACCAGGCGCTCGAGTCCGCACTGGCGCCGTTGCAGCCGTCGATCCAGGCGCTGCTCGCCGGGTCGCCGCGCCTGTCGCTGGAGAGTCTCAGCGCCGACAGCCCGATGCTGGGCATGAAGATGCGCGGCGAGGGCGAACTCAGTGTCGATGGCGCCGGCATCGAAGCGTGGGATCCCGAGACGATGAGCGACGAGGCGCTGGAGCGTGGGCTCCTCCGCCGCCTGCAGGGCAGCCTCACCCTCGAGGGCGCGCCGGCCATGCTGCTGATGACGCTCGGACTGCCGCTGGGCAGCGATCCGCTACAGGTCGAACTGGCGGATGGCGTCCTCGACGTCGATGGTCAGCGGATACCGCTGTTGCCGCCGGCGAACGACTCGAACTGACAGCGTCCAGATGCCTGACGGGGCCGCGCTTTCGAGCGCGGCCCGACGATTTCCGCGCCGATCTCCGGTCGCCGACTTGAACTCCCGCCCCTGTGCCCACATCCCTTGGTCATTCGGCCAGCTTTGGCCTCGAACTCAGGGTGAATGATGAGCGAACACGACCGCGACGCCACGGACTACTTCGAAGCCAGCCAGGACGCCGTTGGAGGCGACCCCAAGTCGCAGCGAGCCGCCGGTGCCGTCGTCCCTTCCGGTGATTATCTGCCGGAACGGATCTATCTCCTTCCCATCCACAACCGTCCTTTCTTCCCCGCCCAGGTGCAGCCGCTGATCATCCAGCGCCAGCGCTGGGAGGAGACGATGAAGCGCGTCGCCAACACCCCCCATCACATGGTGGGCGTGGCGTTCGTGGGCGATGTGGGCATGGAGGAATTGAACCCCGGCAGCTTCCCGGAGATCGGCACGGCGGTGAAGGTTCATCGCAACCAGACCGAGGAACAGCAGATCCAGTTCATCGCCCAGGGGATGCGGCGCTTTCGCATTCACCGCTGGCTGTCGAAGACACCGCCCTACCTGGTGGAGGTCTCCTATCCTCGCGAGCCGGTCGATGCCGAGGCGGAGGAAGCGCGCGCCTACGCGATGTCGTTGATCAACGGCATCAAGGAACTGCTGCCCATCAACCCCCTCTACGGCGAGGAGCTGAAGAGCTATCTCAACCGCTTCAGCCCGCACGAACCGGGTCCGTTGACCGATTTCGCTGCAGCCATCACCTCCGCCAAGGGCAAGGAGCTGCAGAACGTGCTCGAGACCCTGCCGATCATGGATCGGATGCAGAAGGTGCTGCCGCTGCTGCGCAAGGAGATCGAGGTCGCCCAGCTGCAGAACCAGATCAGCGAACAGGTCAACTCGCAGATGCAGGAGCGCCAGCGCGAGTTCTTCCTGCGCGAGCAGCTCAAGGTCATCCAGAAAGAGCTCGGTATCTCCAAGGACGATCGCGAGAGCGACGTCGACACCTTCCGCGGCCGTCTCGAGGCGCTGCGGGTGCCGGAGCGGGTTCAGGAGCGCATCGACGACGAGCTGAACAAGCTGTCGGTGCTGGAGACCGGTTCGCCGGAGTATGGCACCACCCGCAACTATCTCGACTGGCTGACGTCGCTGCCCTGGGGCATCACCTCGGAGGACCAGCTCGATCTCAAGCGGGCCCGCGGCGTGCTCGATCGCGATCACGACGGGTTGAACGACGTCAAGGAACGCATCATCGAGTTTCTGGCGGAGGGGTCGTTCAAGGGCGATGTGGGCGGTTCCATCGTGCTGCTGGTCGGCCCGCCCGGGGTGGGCAAGACCTCCGTCGGCCGCTCCATCGCCGATGCCCTGGGGCGCAAGTTCTATCGCTTCTCGGTGGGCGGCATGCGCGACGAGGCGGAGATCAAGGGCCACCGACGCACCTATATCGGTGCCATGCCGGGCAAGCTGGTGCAGGCGCTCAAGGAGGTGGAGGTCGAGAATCCGGTGATCATGCTCGACGAGATCGACAAGATGGGACAGTCGTTCCAGGGGGATCCGGCCTCGGCGCTGCTGGAGGTGCTCGACCCCGAGCAGAACGTCGATTTCCTCGATCACTACCTCGACGTGCGGCTGGATCTCTCCAAGGTGCTGTTCGTCTGTACCGCCAACCAGCTCGACACCATTCCCGGGCCACTGCTCGATCGCATGGAGCAGATCCGGCTCTCGGGCTACATCGCCGAGGAGAAGGTGGCGATCGCCAAGAACCATCTGTGGCCGAAGCTGTTGAAGCGTGATCGCATCCCCAAGAAACGCATCAACCTGACCGATGCCGCGCTCAAGCAGGTGATCGAGGGCTACGCCCGCGAGGCCGGCGTCCGACAGCTGGAGAAGCAGCTGCACCGGATCGTGCGCAAGGCGGCGGTCAAGATGCTCGAGCAGAACCAGGAGACGGTCAAGGTCTCGGTCAACAACCTGGAGGAGTTCCTCGGCGCACCGCTGTTCCGCAAGGAGAAGGTGCTCAAGGGCGTTGGCGTGGTCACCGGACTGGCCTGGACGGCCATGGGCGGTGCCACCTTGCCCATCGAGGCGACCAAGGTGCATGCGCTGACCCGTGGCTTCAAGCTCACCGGCAAGCTGGGCGAGGTGATGCAGGAGTCGGCCAATATCGCCTACAGCTATACCCTGGGCCACCTGGGCGAATATGGCGCCGACGCCGACTTCTTCAACGAAGCGTTCGTCCATCTCCACGTGCCGGAGGGGGCAACGCCCAAGGATGGCCCTTCGGCGGGCGTCACCATGACCACGGCGCTGATGTCGCTGGCCCGGAACCAGAGCATCGACCGGCCGCTGGCGATGACCGGCGAGCTGACGCTGACCGGGCAGGTGCTACCGGTCGGCGGCATCCGCGAGAAGGTGATTGCCGCCCGGCGCAGCGAGATCTTCGAACTGATCCTGCCGGAGGCCAACAAGCGCGATTACGACGAGTTGCCGGACTATCTCAAGGCGGGAGTGACGGTGCATTTCGCCAAGGTCTATCAAGACGTTTCCAGGGTGGTCTTCGGCCGCTGAGACCGTGGTCTCTCAAGGCGTGCCCGGACGACGCCATTGGCGGCAGTGCACTTGCGCTGCCGCTGGCCGGAATCGGATAATCGACGCTCGTCGATAAAGGAACGCGATCGCCATGGCTCTCGAAAGCGCCGTCACCTATCTGCTGGCCATCTTCCTGTTTGCCATCACGCCGGGCCCGGGAGTGTTCGCCCTGATCGCCACGGGCATGAACGCGGGGTTTCGTCGATGTCTGCCGATGGCGGTGGGCATGACACTCAGCGACGTGCTCTACCTGCTGCTCGCGACCTTCGGCCTGGCCACCATCGCGGAGCACTGGGGCGAAGTCTTCGGCGTGATTCGCGTGCTGGGGGCGCTGTATCTGTTCTATCTCGGCTGGAAACTATGGAGAGCCCCGGTGCAGAACGCGGAGGTGGCCTCGCCCGGCAAGCCTGGCGGCAATCTGGCCGGTGTGGCGCAGGGATTTCTGATCTCCGCCTCGAACCCCAAGGTGATCCTGTTCTATATCGCTTTCCTGCCCACGTTCGTCGATCTGGAGCGGCTCGGCGGTTCCGCCCTGGCGCTGTTGGTCATGCTGACGGTCGCGGGTCTGATGGCGGGGCTCTGTCTGGTCGCCGTCGGTGCCGCAAGAGCGCGGAGAGCCCTGCGGTCGACCCGGGCGCAGCGCAGACTGAACCGGGGCGCCGGTTCGCTGATGATCGGCGCCGGCGCGCTGTTGATAGCGAAAAGCTAGTGGCGAGGCGCGAGCGTCACTCGTCATCGCCATAGTACTGGACGCCGAGCCGGATCAGGTCGCGGCCCTGCGCCTTGCGGTGGAGATTGGAGTCGCGTAGCGAATAGACGCAGCCGCAATACTCCTGCTGGTAGAAACGCTCGCGCTTGCTGATCTCGATCATGCGCTTCGATCCGCCTTTCTTGCGCCAGTTGTAATCCCAGTACTCGATTCCCTCGTAGGGCGCGGCGGCGCGATGGCCGCAGTCGTTGATCTGGTTCATGTCCTTCCAGCGCGAGATGCCCAGCGAGCTGGAGATCAGCGTGTAGCCGTTCTCCTTGGCGTAGAGCGCCGTGCGCTCGAAGCGCATGTCGAAGCACATGGTGCAACGAATGCCGCGCTCCGGTTCGTACTCCATCCCTTTGGCTCGGGCGAACCAGTTGTCGGTATCGTAGTCGGCATCGATGAATTCGATGCCGTGCTGCTCGGCGAAGCGGATGTTCTCCTCCTTGCGCAGCAGGTACTCCTTCTTGGGGTGGATGTTCGGGTTGTAGAAGAAGATCGCGTAGTCGATGCCGGAGGCGTGAAGCGCTTCCATGACCTCCCCCGAGCAGGGGGCGCAGCAGGAGTGAAGCAGCAGCTTGGTATGCCCTGGGGGCAGGTGGAGCGTCTGGCGCTCATCGGCGGTGGACATGGTGGGATTGGCCTAGTCGTGAAGCAATTTCCGAATCATGGCTCATGGTGCGTCGCGAGCCTGGTGTCGTCAACGTCGAGTCTCTTCAGCGGCGTCTTCGCCGGCCACTGACCAGGGCCACCCCGACGGCGGCGATGGCCATGCCCAGCCAGGCAACGGGGGGCATGGCTTCGTCGATGAGCCACCAGGAGAACAGCGCGGCGCAGGGCGGCACCAGGTAGAACAGGGCGGATACCCGGGAGGCCTCGCCGCGGCGGATCATCGCCAGCAGCAGCGAGATGGCGATCAACGAGTTGCCGATGACCAGATAGGCCAGCGATCCGACCAGCGCACCATCCAGCTCGAACGTGAAGTGGCCGAAGAGCGCGATCAGCGGCAGCGTCGTGATCAAGCCGGTCAGGTATTGGATGAGATTGGCGCTGATCGGATGGAGTGGCTCGCCAAAGCGCTTCTCGTAGAGTGTCGCACCGCTCATTCCCAGCAGGGCGGCCAGCGCCAGCAGCAACCCGCCGACCGTCGTACTCTCCACGGTCGAGCGACCGACGATGACCACCACGGCGCCCACGAAGCCCAGCAGGAAGCCGATCCAGCGCCGCCTGCCGATGGTTTCTCCCACCATGGCCGGGGCCGCCAGGGCGACCAGTATCGGCTGCAGTGACACGATCAGCGCCACCACGCCGGCGGAACTGCCGAGGGCGAAGGCGCTGTAGCAGCAGCCGAAGTAGACGGTCTGGATCAGGAAGCCGACCACCGCCTGATGGCCCCAGGCGCCGAGCCTGGCCGGCATCGGTGGGCGCAGCCATAGCCAGACCGGCAGCATGATCAGCAGCACCAGCGCGAAGCGAAGCCCCAGAAACAGCAGCGGATCGACGTGCTGCGTGCCGATCTTGGCGACCGGGAATCCCAGTGACCACAACAGCAGGAAAAGGCCCGGCGCCGTTGCGAGCCATAACGGTTGACGCCGGCGAGCGGATGGCTCTGCCATGGAGGATTCAGTCATGTCGATCCGTCGTGGAAAGGGTGGGGCAGCGGCCGGTGTCCCGAACCGCTGGCGCCTCACGAAAGCGATTCCCGGCAGTGCCGGGAATCTCGCCGGTGTGTCTCAGTCCCGTTCCACCGACAGGCCGCCCCAGGATTGGCAGACCGGCATCAGCTCGAGACGGTTGATGTTGAGGTGCGGCGGCAGCGTCGCGGCGAGAAAGACCTGTTCGGCGACATCTTCCGGCTGGATAGGCTCCACGCCGCCGTAGAGCTTGTCGTGAGCGCTCTGGTCGCCCTTCATCCGGACCAGCGTGAATTCGGTTTCCGACATGCCGGGGGCGATATCGGTGACGCGAACCCCGGTGCCCTTGAGATCGCAGCGCAGGTTGTAGGAGAACTGATTGACGAACGCCTTGGACGCGCCGTAGACATGGCTGCCGGGGTAGGGCCATAGCGCCGCGGTGGAGCTGATGTTGACGATGGTCGCGCCGCGCCCGACATCGATCAACGTCGGCAACAGCGTTCGCGTCACGTTGACCAGGCCGGTGATGTTGGTATCGATCACCGTCTGCCAGTCGTCCAGGTTGGCCTCCTGGGCCGGGCCGGCACCCAGGGCCAGTCCGGCGTTGTTGACCAGCACCTTCACCGCCTTGAAATCCGAGGGCAGCTCCTCCACCACCCGGGCGACCGCCTCCCGGTCGCGCACGTCCAGTGTAGCGACGTGCACCGGGACCTGGCTCTCCAACTCGCTTTTGACCGCCTCCAGCCGCTCCTGGCGACGGCCGCTGAGGACCAGTGACCAGCCGGCTTGGGCAAAGCGGTGGGCACAGGCACGTCCGAATCCCGAGGTGGCACCGGTAATGAAAGCGACGGGGGATTGCTGGTTCATGGTAACTCCTGGTCGAGATGAGTGTGGGGGTGCGCAAAGACAACCCGCGCGGGGCGCTTGAGGGTCGAGGGAATCCGAGGGCGCGTCCCGATGACCCGTCAGCGCGGTGGCCGAGTGTCTGCTGGTGGCGACAGCGCCAGGGCGTTTGTGTAAAAACGAGTGATTCCCGGGGCCGCCGAGCGGTTTTTGTTGCGATGTTGTTACAATTTGACGACGATCATGACACGATCCGTGCCTACCGTCGCGGCGCGCCCCCGCCCTTCGATAATAACGTCATAACGACCCCGCGCAATCGCTTCGCATCGCGTTAGCCGTTCTTCCACGGCGCCGTTTCGGTATCGCGCTCACTGGCGTGAGGTGCGCCTCGTCCGTCGATCACGTCGTCAGGCACTGTCCGGCGGTAAGAAAGGAGGTGACAGGATGTCCACTATCAAACGACAGCGATACTACGGCCTGGAGTGGCTGCGCTTTCTAATGGCGTTGTGGATGGTCGCCTATCACTTCGGCGGCATCTATAGCGACATGCCGGGGATGCTGAGAAGCTTCATCGGCATGGGCTTTTTCGCCACCAGCACCTTTTTCATGCTGTCCGGGTTCCTGCTCGCCCACGTGGCGCTGGATCATGCCGGGGAGATGAAGATGCACGGCCCCGCGTTCGTCGCCAAACGCTTGTGCAACCTCTATCCGATTCATGTCATGACGATGCTGCTGTCGATCGGATTGCTGTTGATCCAGTATCCCATTCGCCCCGAAGGGGTTCATGTCTACTTCAATACGCACCCCTATTATCCCCTGAGCGACGAGGTGAGGGCCGACTTCGCCGAGCGATTGTCGTGGCCCAGCGCCATTGGCCATATCGCGCTGCAACTGACGCTCCTCCAGGCCTGGGAGCCGCGCTTCCTGTGGCTCAACGGGGCCTCGTGGTCGATCTCCGCACTGCTCTTCTTCTACGCCTGCTTCCCGTGGTTGGCGCCGCGACTGATGCGGGTCCAGCGCTGGGGCCTGGTGCTGCTGGGCATCTGGGGGCTCTACGCGCTGGGGCCGCTCGTCGCCACGCTGGCGGGGTCGTTCGATTACGTGACGGTTGGCGTGCTCCATCGCAACCCGCTGTTTCGGCTGCCAGAGTTCCTGACCGGCATCGTGCTCTATCGCGCCTGGCAGTCCCCGCGCGTCGGCGACCTGGTACGGCGGTTCCGCTACCCGCTGCTGGCGCTGGGCCTGTGCGGCGTCCCCGTCGGGGTCCTGCTGTTGAACATGGACGGGCTGCATCTCTACTACCTGACCCACAATGGCCTGCTGCTGCCATTCCAGTCGCTGGTGCTGCTCAGCGTGTGTGCCTTCCCGGCTCCGCAAGGCGCGGCGGTCAAAGCCTGGGCTCAGCGACTGGGGGAGTCCGCGCTGTGTATCTTCGCCCTGCACACGCCGCTGATCGGACCGACCGCGAGGGCGACCCGCTGGCTCTTGCAGCGATGGCACGAGAGCTGGGTCGTGGACAGCAGCAACGTGGCGCTCAAGTTCGCGATCCCGCTCTGGACCATGGCCTTCCACCTCGCCATGATCGTCGTCCTGGCGCTCCTGATGCAGCGCTTCGTGGTCGCGCCGGTCCGCCGATGGCTGGAAGCTCGATTGCCGTCGGCGTGGCAACGGCATTCGGCAGCGAGAGTGGTCCAGGCGTGAGTCCGTCAGCGAGAGCCCGTGTCGGCGGCCCCGCAGGTCGTCGTCATGTGCCTCGTCATGTGCCGGGATGAAAGTCAGGCATCCAGTGTCAGGTCGGTGAGCGGGACGGCCTGGCAACTGAGGCACTGGCCCGCTTCGAGGGCGTTGCTCGGCGCGTCCACCTCCCCCGCGATCACGCCGACGGCGCAACTCTCGCATTGACCGACCCGGCAGCCGCTCGGCAGGGCGACGCCATGCCGCTCGGCGCTGTCGAGCAGCGATCCCTCTTGCGGATGCCAGACGAATTCGGATCCCGTCCGCGCGAGACGGATCCGTCTCGGCTGCAGTCCCCGAGTCGCCGGCGCGGGCGGGGAGAGGAAGATCTCGCTGAAGATGGCCTGGGGGGCGACGCCTCGCGTTCGCAAGGCCGCGGTGAGATCGTCCACCATCGCGGGGCTGGCGCACAGGTAGTAACGCGCCTCCTGTGGCAGTTGCAGTCGCGCCAGGGTCTCGCCGTCGATTCGGCCGCTCATGGAGTGGCCTCGGTCTCCCTCCTCTGGCGCGCTATAGGCCGTAACGATGCGCAACCTCGGGAGCGCCGTCGCGAGTTCCGCCAGGCGTTCCCGAAAGGCGTGCAGATGGCGGTTACGACTGGCGTGGAGCAGCGTGATGTCCGGCATCTGCGGAGAGGTCTCGCGTGACAGCGTCTCGAGCAGCGACAGGAAGGGCGTGATCCCGATACCTCCTGCCATCAGCACGATGGGCAGACGATGGCGGCGCGGAAGCGTGAACTGTCCTGCCGGCGCCTGAATGTCGACCTCGTCGCCCACCGCCACCCGGTCGTGCCAGTAGGCCGAAACGCTCCCCACCGACTGCATCGCATCTGGCGCGCGCCTGATGGAGATACGATAACGCCGATGCCCCGAGGCGTCGGCAGGGCCGGAGAGCGAATAACTGCGCTGGAGATGTCGTCCGTCCCGGGTGAGGCGCGTTGCGATGTGCTGCCCGGGCAGGTAGTCGGGCAGGCTGAGGCCGTCGGCCGGCTCCAGCCAGAACGAGGTGACCTCCGGCGTCTCCACGATTCGCTCGCTCATCCGCATGCGACGATAGCCCTGCCACCTTCCGGGGGCGGTTTGGGAGCGCCTGATATCGCACGGCGCCGAACGCAGCGGCAACGCGCCGCTGATCGGGTCGCGCCGGCGGGTGTCGATGATGGCGTTGACGTTGCGGGAACTGGGGCCATGAAGCGGGGAACCGGGACGCCCGAGATCGTCGCAGGCCTGCCACCAGCCGTAATCGGTGATCACCAGGTCCGGTGCGAGCGTCTCGTCGATGACGACGTCGAGGACGATCGAGCCTCGAACGCCCAGCAGCTCCGCGCGGTCGCCGGCGTTCAATCCTCTGGCACGCGCCAGCTCGGAACCGATGGTCAGCGTCGGTTCCGGCGAGCGCCGCCGCAGCGAGGCAACCTGGCGCTGCTGGCTGTGGCAGTAGAAGCCGTTCTTGACGCTGACCAGGGTCAGCGGAAGGCGTGGCTCGGGAAGTGAGGATGGTCGATAGGCGGGCACCCCGGGATAACCGGCATCGGCCAGCGTCTGCGAGTAGAGTTCCACCCGTCGTGTCGGGGTCTCGAAGCCCCTGGGCCGGCCGGAGGCGTCCTGGATGGCGTAGCCGCGTGGAGTCTGGGTCAGCGCCACCCGGTAGCCCTCGGGTCGTTGGCGCAGGCGTTCGACGTCGAGGCCCGAGGGCGCCAGGATATGGTTCCAGCCGCGTTCGATATCGCCGTCGAAGAACGCTTCGCCCATTCCCAGCCGGCAGCCCAGCGCCATGGCGATGGCATGGTCCGGGCGCGCCTCGCCGCGCGGCGACACCATTGCCGGGCGCAGCTGAACGTGGGCGACGGCGTCGGGATCGATCTCGAAGCCGACCCGCAGCCCCTCGCGTTCCCACGGCGTCCCGACCGGCAGCAGGAGGTCGGCGTAGGCGTTGGTGGGGGAGGGGTAGAGATCGCAATGAACGTGGAATTCGAGCGCGGCAAGGGCGCGCTCGCCGCGGGCGGGATCGGGTTGCGAGACCAGGAAGTTGCCGCCGAAACCGAACAGCATCCTGGGCCGGTAGGGCAGGCCGGTCTCGACGGCCTCGTAGAGGGCTTCGGCACTGATCCAGCCGCTCGACGCGGGCCCTAGCGGCCGTGCGTCGAGACCCAGCGCCTTGCGTCTCTGCGTCTCGGCAAGCAGCTCCAGGTCATTGATGCTGTTGGTCGGCGGCCGGGTCCACTGGCGGTTGCCCCCGGGCCGATCGAAACTGCCGGTCAGTGCGTAGAGCGTCGCCAGTGCGCGCTCGGTCTGGGTAGCGTTCGCGTGCTGGCCGATTCCCGTCCAGGCGTGATAGCTCACGGCCGCTCCGGCCTCGGCGATCATCTCGGCGGCACGAACGATGGTCTCGGTGGAGAGTCCGGTCACGGCGGCGGCGCGTTCCAGTGGCCACTCGTCGCACGCCCGGCGGTAATGGTCGAAGGCGGGGCGGGCATGACACGCCCCGGTGCCTTCCCGCACCAGGCGATAGCGGCCCTCCAGAGCCAGCGCCCGGGTCTGGTCGTTGGTCGGTGGCAGCCGGGTGTCGAGCTCCACGGGTTGCCCGCTCTCGAGATGCCAGGCGAGAAAATTGCCGTTCGAGACTTTCAGGAACTTTCCCGACGCCTCGTCCACCAGCAGAGGCGCATTGCTCCAGTTTCTGATGAACGACTGATCGTAACGCTCGTGGCGAATCAGTTCCCGGGCGATGGCCATCGCCAGCACGCCATCGGTACCCGGGCGTATGGGGAGCCACAGGTCGGCTCTTTTGGCCAGCGGTGTTTCACGCGGGTCGACGACCATGAGCCTGGCGCCGTTGTCACCGCCTGCGGCGATCTCCCCGGCCTGGGCGAGCCAGACGTGTGAAGGGTTGTGCCCCCACAGCACGTTGAGTTTCGAGTTGGCGTAGTCGGCGGTCGGCATGCCGCAGCCGAAGGTGAAACGGTGGGCGACATCCTTGTGCCAGTTGCAGATCTCGGTGCCGTAGAGGGTGTTGGGGCTGCCGTAGAGGCGAATGAAGCGCTCGACCCAGTCGATGCTATCGCTCATCGGCGTGCCGCTGGGGGTCGTGACGCTGAAGACGACGCTTTCCGGCCCGTGCGTGTCCCGGTAATACGCCAGTCTTTCGGCCACGAGGGCCAGCGCCTCTTCCCAGCCGATACGTTCCCAACCCGGGTCTTCCGCGCCCTTGGGGTGCGTTCGCCGCAGCGGATGGAGAATTCGCGCCGGATCGTCGATGAGCTCCGGCGCCGCTCGCCCCTTGGCGCAAGTGGCGCGCCCGGTCGGGTGGCCGGGCAACGCCTCGACCTTGATCAGCCGGTCACCATCGAGATGATTGAGCGTGCCGCATCTCGAGCGGCATAGCGTACAGAAGCCGGGAATCTTGTTCAGCGTTGTCATGGGACCGTACCGGAACGCGCGTCACGGTTAACCGTATCGCTCAGCGTCGTCGAGGGCCAATAGTATCGACTCTGGCTCGCCATGGATTCTTGGCGTTCGAGATGCGATACCCTAGCAAGCGAGTGCGCCTCGCCGGGTCGCCCCGCGAAGCGATTGCGAATTCATCTCTAAGGGAAGCAGCATGAAGGGATCCATCCGTGTGGGGCTGGTCGGCTACGGCATGGCCAGCAAACGGTTCCACGCGCCGCTGATCACCGCGCAGGAAGGCCTGTCTCTGGTGGCGGTGGCAAGCCGGGATGCCGGCAAGGTGAACGCCGACTGGCCGAGCGTGCCGGTGGAGCCAACGCCGGGGGCGCTGTTCGAGCGCGACGATATCGATCTGGTCGTGATCCCCACGCCCAACGCGACGCATTATTCGCTGGTCAGCGAGGCGCTGGCGGCAGGCAAGCATGTCGTGGTCGACAAACCCTTCACGGTGACGGCGGACGAAGCCCGCAAGCTGTGCGATCAGGCCAGCAAGGCCGGACGCCTGCTGTCGGTGTTCCACAACCGGCGCTGGGATTCGGATTTCCTGACGGTGCGCAATCTCATCGACAGTCAGTCGCTGGGCAGGATCGTCCATTTCGAATCCCATTTCGATCGCTTTCGGCCGGAGGTCGCCCAGCGCTGGCGTGAGGATCCCGCCCCCGGCGCCGGTGCCTGGTTCGACCTCGGGTCGCATCTGCTCGATCAGAGTCTGGTACTGTTCGGCACGCCGGATGCCATCTCGCTCGATCTGGCCTGCCAACGGGAGGGGGCCAGGGTCGACGACTATTTCCACGCCGTGCTGCGCTATCGGGAGTGCCGCGTGATCCTCCACGGCGGCACCCTGGTTTCCGCCCCCGGCGCGCGCTTCACCGTTCACGGCACCCGAGCCAGCTATGTCAAGCATGGCCTCGACCCGCAGGAGGAGATGCTCAAGCGCGGTGACCGGCTGCCGTCGCCGCATTGGGGAGAGGATTGGCGCCACGGCATGCTGACGGTCGGCCAGGTACGCGAAGGCATTCAGCCGGAGCTGCACGAAGTACCGACCCTGCCCGGCGACTACCTCGCCTACTACGCCGGCGTCCGAGACGCCATTCAGGGCGGCGCGCCGCTGCCGGTGACGGCCGAAGCCGCGCTGGAGGTCATGCGCGTGCTGGAAGCGGGAATTCGAAGCGCCGAGTCGGGGCAGGTGGTCACGCTGTCGTGACCTCTCCCTGACGTCTCGACCTCCCGCGATGACATCGAGCCAGCGAATTCGCTGGCTCGAGGCGGCGTGATACCGGGGATCGAACCCTCCCCACGACTCATTTCGGGAGGGGAGCGGCCCCCAGGCGGGCCGAAGCGTCGTCATGGGCGCCGTCCTCGGCCGGTATCTCCTCCGGCGATCGCAATTCGCCATTGCGTTTGAGCAGCCACGAGGCGATGGCCGGCGCCATCAGCGCCGAGACCAGCACGCAGGCCGCGACCTGGGTCGTGGCGACACCGACATAGGATTGCAGCGACGGGTCGGCCGCAGCGGCGATTGCCGGTGTGGCGATGGAGTTGCCGGCGGTGGTGCCGGCGGCGAAGCCGATACCGCTGCGTCTGCCGCGTTTCAACAGATATCGATAGCCGAGGTAGACCAGTCCACCGGTGAACGGGGCGACGAGCAGGCCCAGCGCCAGCCCGGTCAGTCCGCCGTGCAGCACGTCGGTCAGATTGATGCCGGTGCCGAGGCCGAACGAGAAAAAGGGGATCACCATCTCCGGCACCGGACGCATGACCTCGGTCCACTTGGGATCGAGATTGCCGACCAGAATCCCCAGCAGCAGCGGGATGATCGCCGCCATGAACACCTCCAGCGGTATGTCGGCCAGGCCCGATGCGCCGATCAGGATCAGGGTGAAGAAGGGGCCGTCGTTGATGGCGCTGGCAATATAGGCGCCGCGGTCGCGCTGGTCGCCGTAGCGGCCGGTGAAGGCGAGCCAGATACCGCCGTTGCTGTTGTCCATCGCGGCCAGCATGGCCAGGATCGAGATCCCGAACAGGCCCTGCATGCCGGTGGTCAGGCCCAGGATCGCGATCAGCACACCGGGAATCAGGCTCTTGGCCAGGAGTATGACGCTGGCGGTGCCGACGATGGGGCCGGCGTTGCGCGGCGTGATCTGCATGCCGGTGGCGAAGATCAAGGAGGCTGACTCCGCTGATCCCATCAGTCGCGTTGCCAGGCAAAATCCGCTCTCACAAGGCGCGAGGCGAGAAGTTTGGTGGGCCAAAAGAGCGCCGAGCAACGCAGTTGAGAGCGGATTTTGACGGCAACCCGGAGGGACGCGTCTATTTCACTCCCTGGCGTCGTTGCAAAGCCCTCGTGTAAATCTCTACACCACGCGCTTCGCGCCTAGCCATGAAGCGAAATAGACATCGTCGCGGCGATGTAATCAACGGAGTCAGCCTCTGGCCATGAACGCCATGGCGCCGTCCTTGAACAGCGCGGTGGTGAAACTGCCGATCTCCAGCGCGGCGGGCGCGAGCGTGCCGACGATCGACCCGAGAATCAGCGGAATGATCATCAGGCCGCCGGGGATGCGGTTGAGCGTGTCGTAGATGGGGACGCGTGATACGGGAATCGACATGTGATCTTCTCCATGCCAGAGCGAGAGGGGCGCCGTCGGCGACGGCGCCGTGGAAGGTGGCTTGCGGGGTGAAGCGACATGCGTGTTCGGAGAACCCGTGAGTTCAGGTGATGACGCCGATCTGCCAGGGCACGAACTCCTGCTGGCCGTAGCCGTGACGCTCGCTGCGGCTGCGCTCGCCGGAGGCCAGGGTCAGCAAGCGCTGGAATATCTGCTCGCCCAGCTGCTCCATGTCGATGTCGCCGTCGATCAGTGCGCCACAGTTGATGTCCATGTCGTCCGACTGGTGGCGCCAGAGCGCGCTGTTGGTGGATAGCTTCAGGGACGGCACCGGCGCGCAGCCGAAGGCGCTGCCGCGACCGGTGGTGAAGGCGATCAGATTGCAGCCGCTGGCGACCTGGCCGGTGACCGAGACCGGGTCGAAGCCGGGAGAGTCCATGAATGCCAGACCGCGCTCGCGCATCGGTTCGGCGTACTCGAGCACTTCGACCAGCGGCGTGGTGCCGGCTTTGGCAACAGCGCCCAGCGATTTCTCGAGGATCGTGGTCAGGCCGCCCGCCTTGTTGCCGGCGGAGGGGTTGTTGTCGAGGGACGCGCCGCGAACCCGGCAGAACGCTTCCCACCAGTGGATGCGCTCGATCAGCTTGTTGGCGACCGCCGGGCTCACCGCCCGGCGTGTCAGCAGGTGCTCGGCGCCGTAGACTTCCGGGGTCTCAGCGAGCACGGCACTGCCGCCGTGGGCAACGAGCCGGTCGACGGCGGCGCCCAGCGCCGGATTGGCGGTGATCCCGGAATAGCCGTCGGAGCCGCCACACTGCAGCGCGACCCGAAGGTGCTCGACGGAACACGGTGTCCGTTCGACCTGATTGGCTTCCGCCAGCAGCTGCTCGATATGGCGTATCCCCTCGGCGATGGCCTTGGTGGTGCCGCCGATCTGCTGAATCGTGAACGGATGAAGCTTGGGTCCGGGGTTCAGGCCCTGGGATTCGATCAGGGTGTCGATCTGATTGGTCTCGCAGCCCAGGCCGATGACCAGCACGGCGGCGAAATTGACGTGTCGCGCATAGCCGGCGAGCGTGCGCTGGAGCATCTCCAGGGCCTCGCCGTCCGCGGCCACCGCGCATCCCACGCCGTGGGTCAGTGCCACGACGCCATCCACGTTGGGGTAGGCTGCCATCGCTTCGGGATGGACGTCCCGGCGGAAGTGATCGGCGATGGCGTGAGCGACCGTGGCGGAGCAGTTGACCGAGGTGAGAATGCCGATGTAGTTGCGCGTCGCGACCCGGCCATCCGCACGCTGGATGCCCATGAAAGTGGCGGCGGGGGAAATCCGCTCGACGGGCGTGACCTCGCTGCCGATGGCATAGTCCTTGACGTAGCCCTTGGCATCGCCCTGTTCGTGGCCGTCACCCTCGAGATCGCCGATGCCAAGGTTGTGGACGTGGACATGATCGCCGGGTTCGATGGCGCGGGTGGCGCGGCCGATGATCTGTCCGTAGCGTCGAACCATGTCGCCCTGCCGGAGCGCGCGGATCGCGATCTTGTGCGCGGCCGGCACGGCGCTGGTCAGAACGATGCCCGGCAGGATCTCGCTCCCCTTCGGCAGCGGGACACGGGCGATGACCACGTCATCGCGTTCGTGCAGTCGAATGATCGAGGCGGGAGCCTCTGTGGTGTGTTCGATTAGTGCCATCAATCGGCTCCTCGGGCGAGTCGTGCCACTTTGGTCTATGCGACTTTATCTTTAATTCTTTTTGAATCAGTCGGTTATTATGATTTCCGTGCTGGCTCCACCCTATCCGGTCGCCATGTGTCGCACTACTGAGAGTTGCTGATCGAATGATAACGACCGCGCATTCGTCCAAAGTCTTAGGGGTTGCACGAAAAGTCGGCGAGCGTAGGCAGTTTCCGTGCAAAGTCTGATTCTGGTCACGTCATAAGCGAGAGGAGTCGTCGATGCCCCCGACGTTGGAGACACTGATGTCGCGTCTGCGCCTGCGTCAGCTGCGTTTGTTGATGGCGCTGGAGGAGTGCGGCTCGATTCACAAGGCTGCCGAGCAGGTGGCAATCTCCCAACCGGGCGCGACGCGGGCGCTCAACGAGATCGAGTCGACCCTGGGGGCGCCACTGTTCTTGCGTAGCGCGAGAGGGCTCGAGGCCAATGACCTGGGACGCTGCGTGGTGCGCTACGCGAGGCTGATCCAGACCGACGTGGCGCATCTGCGCGAGGAGATGATCGGCATTCAGCAGGGTTACGGAGGGCACCTGGCCGTCGGTGGCACGATGGGCGCCATCGCCGCGATCGTCGAAGCGATCGTCAAGGTGCGTGCCGAGCAGCCCTCGCTGTCGCTGCAGGTGATCGAGGACACCAGCGAGGGGCTGTTGCGCTTGCTCGATCAGGGGCGAATCGACGTCGCACTATGCCGCTCCAATTTCGGCCGGCGCCCCGGGGACTACCATTGCCACGGGCATTTCCCCGAGCCGCTCTGGGTGGTCGCCAATCCCGGACACCCGCTGGTCGAGGCCGGGGAGCCCGATTTCACCACGTTGGCCAGGCAGGCCTGGATCGTCTACCCCGTCAGCATGCCGCGGATGCTGGAACAGGAGTTCGTTGCCGCGGGACTTTCGCAGCCGGTGCAGTCGATCGAGATTTCATCGACCTACGCGATCCTGGCCATGCTGGAGCGGGACGAGGGCGTGCTGGCACTGCTGCCCGAGCGCATTGCCCGGGAGCAGGTGAAGCGGGGGCATGTCGCCCGGATCCGATACCGCTTCCGAACGCGAAATCCCGCTTTCGAGTTGCTCTGGCGCCGGGACAGAGAGCTGTCTCCCGCCGCAAGGAGATTCATCGAGTGTTATGACGACGGCGCGGAATGCGACGCCGGTATTTGCTAGGCGGCGATTTTTTGTCTAGGTTTTGTATAGTTTGTTGAAGCAGCCGTTCGTGACGCAAACGAAAAGGTCGATTTCGTTGGATCAGCGTCACGCGTAAAGATGAATTAAGGAGGATTCACATGAAAAAATTGAACGCAGCCATCTTCGCCGCGCTCATCGCGCTTCCCACCGCCAGTGCGTTCGCCCAGGGCGATGCGCCCAGCGTGAGCCCCGAGTCCGGCTCCGCCAACACCCAGTCCGGCGGGGCATCGCCGACGAAGGCCGAGGGTCCGACCGCCGCGGACAGCGCCGGCGGGAAGTTGCCGACCGAGAACAATCTGCCCGACGAGGACAACGGCCAGACCGGTTCCGCCAACACCCAGCCGGGCAGCATGAAAGTCGAGGGTGGGACGGCTCAGGATACATCGGCAGCGCAGGGGCCGATGGCCGACGACATGGAAGGCAACCACGGTGTCGACTCCGCGCAGGACGTCGATCCCGACTGATCGGGATCTTGCCTCGCGCTCGAGTTCTGCAAAACTAGCTTACTGTTCGACGACCGCCCCCTAGTGGGGCGGTCTTCCTCTGTCTCTGCCACTTCTGCCACTGCCACCTCTGCCACTTCTCGTTCTCTGGTGGCTACCGGTGTCGGCCACGCCTCACCACCAGCTTTCGGACTCCCGCTCGCTGCGCAGTTTTTCGCGAGCGATGAACAGGGCGGCGATGGCGCGGCCCTCATGGAAATCGTCCCGCGCCAGCAGGCCGGCGATGTCGTCGATGGCATAGGTTTCCACGATCAGTGGCTCGGGCTCATCGCCTTCCAGGCGCCTCTCGTAGAGATCGCTGGCCAGCATCACCTGGATACGGTGATTCATGTAGTTGGGCGCCAGCGACAACTCCACCAGAGGCTCGATGCGGTTGGCACCGTAGCCGCACTCTTCCATGAGCTCTCGATTGGCCGCCGTGATGATGTCCTCGCCCGGGTCGACCAGCCCCTTGGGCAGGGTCAGCGTATATTCATCGAAGCCCGCCGCGTATTCCCGGATCAGCAAGACGTGATCGGGGTCGGGCATGGCCACCAGCATCACCGCGCCGCGGCCCTTGCCCTTCAAGCGTTCGAAAGTGCGTTCCGCGCCGTTGGCGAAGCGCAGATCGAGCGATTCGATGGCAAACAGTTCGCTCTGGGCGACGTTGCGCCGCGCGAGAAGCGTCGGCCGGGTCAAGACGGGCGGGGGGGAATCTGTCGGCGCCATGGGGCCTCCGTGCATCGGGCGGGTTGCACTGGGTACAATAATCGACGCTTGTCTCCGTGGGAAATGACCCTGATGCCTCTTGGCCATGAAAGGGGGAGCCCCGCGCGAGGATCTCTTTCACTGACGGCCGGGATTCTTCCAATGATCGACTGGAGCGCCATCGATACCGTTTTTCTGGACATGGACGGTACGCTGCTCGACCTCCACTTCGACAGCCATTTCTGGCTCGAGCACCTGCCGCGTCGCTATGTCGAGCTGCACCGGCTCGACGACTCTCATCGCACGGCGCTGGAGTCGCGTATCCGCGACGCCAGAGGAACGCTGGACTGGTACAGCCTGGCCTACTGGAGTCGCGAACTGTCGCTGGATATCGTCGCGCTCAAGCGCGAGGTGGCACACCTGATCGGATGGCGGGCCGATGCACTGGCCTTCATGGAGTGGCTGAAGGCGTCACCGGTGGATGTGGTGCTGGCGACCAATGCCGATCGCGAGAGCCTCGGTCTCAAATTGCCGTTGACCGGGCTGGATCGCTATGTCGATCGCATTGTGTCGTCGGCGGATGTCGGTGCTCCCAAGGAGCAGCTGGCGTTCTGGTCGGCCATGCAGGCGCTGCACCCCTTCGACCCGGCACGCAGCCTGTTCATCGACGACAACGCCGAGGTGCTCGAAAGTGCCCGGCGATACGGCATTCGCCACCTGCTGGGCATCCATCAACCGGATAGCCGCAAGGTCGGGAGCGCCCATCCGTCGTTCACCGTCGTCGAGCAGTTTGCATCGCTTTTGCCGGTGCGGCCGGGTTGAAGCGGGCACTGCCCACCCCCATCTACGCTCTGTCTGAAAAATGCCTGCGCTCGCCCATACGGCGTTAAAAATCGACTCAAAATGCTCATTTACACCTCGTAAACTCCGCTGTTTCGTCAATTTTTGCCTTGTCTGGCCATCGCTCGCCGATTTTTCAGACAGAGCTATCTAGACCGGTCGAGGTAATTGACCCATGAGTGAAACCGTACGTATCGACAAGTGGCTGTGGGCGGCGCGGTTCTTCAAGACGCGTCAACTGGCCAAGAAAGCGATCGAGGGCGGCAAGGTCCGCTACAACGGCAGCCGCGTCAAGACCAGCCGCAACGTCGAGGTCGGCGCGCTGATCGAGCTGCCGCAAGGCTGGGACAACGTGACCGTCGAGGTCCTCGCGCTCTCGGATCAACGCCGCGGCGCCCCGGAGGCCCGGGCACTCTACGCCGAGACGCCCGAAAGCCTCGACCGACGGGAGCGGGAAGCGCATCAGCGCAAGCTGGCCAACCAGGTGATGCAACCGCCGATCAAACGACCCGACAAGCGCCAGCGTCGCGATATCCATCGGTTCCAGCGCCAGCACACCGATGACTGATGCCCCACGCTCGTGACGTCGCCCACTACCTGCCCCCACCGGGCGATCCTGCGATCCTCCCGGTGCCCGACGAGATCCGATCCATGAACGATGAAATCCAACGCTTCCTGTTCGACGACACCAACGTACGCGGCGAGATCGTGCAGCTGGAAGCCGCCTACGGCGAGGTACTCGCGCGCCAGGACTATCCCGCGCCGATTCGCCATCAACTGGGCGAGCTGTTGAGCGCTGTCGCCCTGCTGACCGAGACCGTCAAGCTCGATGGCACCGTCAGTCTCGAGGTGCGCGGCAGGCAGGGGGTCGATGTGCTGATGGCCGAATCCAACCCTGGCGGTCAGCTGCGAGCCATCGCGCGGTACGACGAAAATCAGATCTTCGCCGACGATGCCTCGCTGCGGCAGCTGGTGGGCGACGGGCAGATCGTGATCACCCTGGATCCCGCCGAAGGCAACCGCTATCAGGGGATCGTGGCGCTGGAGCACGATCAGCTCGCCGGCTGCCTGGAGGCCTATTTCGCCCAGTCGGAACAGCTGGCGACACGGCTGTGGCTGAGCGCCGACGGCCAACGCAGTGCCGGGCTGCTGCTCCAGCAACTGCCGGATGATGCGTCCAGCAAGGACCCCGATGCCTGGGACCGGGTGGTGCACCTGGCGGCGACGATCACCGCCGACGAGATGCTGACGCTACCGGCGCAGGACGTGCTGTATCGCCTCTTCCATGAAGAGACCACGCGCGTCTTCGACCCCAAGGCGCTGGCGTTCGGCTGCACCTGCTCGCGGGAGCGCATTGCCAACGCGCTGCACACCTTCGGCGCCGACGAATTGCGAAGCATTCTGAACGAGCAGAAAGCGGTCGATACACAGTGCCATTTTTGTCATACGCAGTACCATTTTAGTGCGGCCGACATCGAGGCGATCATCGACTCTCCCGAGGCGCCCTCGCCGACGCTTCACTAGAGAGGCCGCCACTCGCCGAGCGGAGCGGCTCGCCGGGGCATGAACAGGGCTTTGATCAAAGCCGAATTGACATCGGGCGTCCAGCGTTTGCGCGCTGGGCGCTTTTTGCCATAATGGCGATCCTTTTTCGCCTGCCATGGTGTCGAGATCGCCGGTCCCATCGAGAGCGGTGTCGTCGGGATGGCGGGTTTTCGACGCTGTGAAACGATACGAAAGCAGAGGCCTTCGAGCCCAGGATTGGATAATGACCACCTCTCAAGCCATCTCCCAGGCTGCCGGCGCGAAAGCGCATACCCATTTGACCGCGGCCGAGCTGGTCGAATATGCCCTGGCGAGGGGCGAAGGCGTGCTGGCCGACAATGGCGCACTGGTGGTGGAAACTGGCGAGCGCACCGGCCGGTCCACGCTGGACCGTTTCATCGTCGAGGAGCCCTCGACCTCGGATCTGATCGACTGGGGCCAGGTCAACCGTCCGATCGGGCCGGACGTGTTCGATGCGCTGTGGGAGCGGGTGGAGGACTATCTGGCGGGGGGAGAGACCTTCGTTTCGGAACTCCACGTCGGTGCCGATCCGGAATACTACCTGCCGATTCGCGTCGTCACGCAGAGGGCGTGGCACAACCTTTACGCACGCAATCTGTTCGTGCGTCCCGAAAACTGGAACCCCAAGGACAAGAGCGAGTGGACGGTGCTGAGCGCACCTGATTTCGTCTGCGAGCCGCAGCGCGATGGCACTCGCTCCGAAAGCACGGTGATGATCAATTTCGCCCGCCGCCGAGTGCTGCTGGCCGGCATGCGCTACGCGGGTGAAATGAAGAAGGCGATGTTCTCGGTTCAGAACTTTCTGCTGCCGGAGAAGGACGTGTTGCCGATGCACTGCAGCGCCAACGTCGGCGAGGACGGCGAGACCACGCTGTTCTTCGGCCTCTCCGGCACCGGCAAGACCACGCTGTCGGCGGACCCCGAGCGCTATCTCATCGGCGATGACGAGCACGGCTGGGGAGAGGGCACCGTCTTCAACTTCGAAGGGGGGTGCTACGCCAAGACCATCGATCTGTCACGCAAGAACGAGCCGATCATCTGGGATGCCATCCGCTTCGGCACCGTGCTGGAAAACGTGGTTCTCACCGAGGACCGCGTTCCCGATTATACCGATGACAGTCTGACCCAGAACGGCCGGGCGGGGTATCCGCTCGAGTTCGTCGCCAAGCGGGTGGAGGAGAATCGCGCTGGCGAACCCAGCGCGATCATCTTCCTGACCTGCGACATGAGCGGGGTACTGCCACCGGTCTCGCTGCTCTCCAAGGAAGCGGCTGCCTATCACTTCCTCTCCGGCTACACGGCCAAGGTCGGGTCCACCGAGATGGGCTCCACCAGCGGTCTGGAAGCGACTTTCTCGACCTGCTTCGGGGCGCCGTTCTTCCCGCGCCCGGCCCACGAATACGCCGAACTGCTGATCAAGCGTATCGAAGCGTTCGAATCCCGGGTCTATCTGGTCAACACGGGGTGGAGCGGCGGCGCTTACGGTCAGGGCGGCAGCCGCTTCAGCATCCCGACCACCCGGGCGATCATCCGCGCCATTCAGGAGGGAGACCTGAAGGACGTCGAGACGCGCCATATCGAAGGGCTGAACCTGGATGTGCCGGTGGCGGTGGAGGGCGTCGATGCCAGACTGCTCGATCCGCGCGATGCCTGGGAGGATCGGGAGGCCTATCGAGAGCAGATGAATGCGCTGATCGCCAAGTTCACGGACAACTTCACCAAGTTCGACGATGTCGATTCGGCGATTCTGGCCGCCGGCCCGCAGAGGCTCTGACCGGGCCCGTCGAAAGACGACATTCTGCCGCAAGCGCGCTGCCGGCCCGTTCGGCACTGCATCAAGGGGATGGCCAGCGGCCATCCCCTTTCGATTCCGGCGTTGCGATGCGCCGGAGAGTGAGCCCCGTGCGTCGCTGTGCTAACGTGGCGCGATCTTGTTCATCGTGATGATTTTCATGTCCAACACCCAATCCGCAATCACCGCGCTGATCGCCGACGAGCTCGGCGTTCGCCCCCCTCAGGTTCATGCCGCCGTCGAACTGCTGGATGGCGGCGCCACTGTCCCGTTCATCGCCCGCTACCGCAAGGAAGTCACCGGCGGACTCGACGACAGCCAGCTCCGCACGCTGGAAGAGCGCCTGCGCTACCTGCGTGAAATGGAGGAGCGGCGCGATGCGATCGTGCAGGCGATCGACGAGCAGGGGCAGATGACCGAGGCGCTCCGTGCCGATCTGCTGGCGGCGACCACCAAGCAGCGGCTGGAAGACCTCTATCTGCCTTATCGGAAGAAACGCCGGACCAAGGCCCAGATCGCCCGCGAAGCCGGACTGGAACCCCTGGCCGATCGCCTGCTGGCCGAGCCCGGTCTGGACCCGGAGCGCGAGGCGGCAGCGTTCATCGACAGCGCCACCGGCGCCAGCCATGGTGTCGAGGACGCCAAGGGCGCGCTGGACGGTGCCAAGCAGATCCTGATGGAGCGCTTCAGTGAAGAGGCCGAGCTGGTCGGTCGGCTACGCGAGCGACTGTGGGAGGATGGCCAGCTGCGTGCACGGCTGGTCAAGGGCAAGGAGGCGGAAGGCAGCAAGTTCTCGGACTATTTCGAGCACGACGAGGCGCTGGCCAAGACGCCATCGCATCGTGCGTTGGCGATGTTCCGGGGGCGCAAGGAGGGGGTGCTGGCTCTCTCGCTGGTCATGGCCGGCGAGGACGACGCGCCCATCCATCCTGCCGAGGTGGCGATCGCCCGCCATGTGGGTATCGACCTGGGTGCCGAGCAGGCCGCCTCTCGATGGCTGAAGGAGGTGGTTCGCTGGACCTGGCGGGTGAAGCTCTACACCCATCTGGAAACCGAACTGATGGGCCGTCTGCGGGAGCGGGCCGAGCAGGAGGCGATCGATGTCTTCGCCGCCAACCTCAAGGATCTGTTGCTGGCGGCACCCGCCGGACCGCGCACCACGCTGGGGCTCGACCCCGGTCAGCGCACGGGCTGCAAGGTCGCCGTCGTCGATGCCACCGGGCGTTTCCTGGAGCAGGCCGTCATCTATCCGCACGCGCCGCAGAAGCGCTGGGACGAAGCGCTGGCGACCCTGGCCGCGCTGGTGGAGCGCCATGACGTGTCGCTGGTGGCGATCGGCAACGGTACCGCCAGCCGTGAAACCGACAAGCTGGCCGCCGAACTGGTCAAGCGCGTGGCGCCACGCCAGCTCACCAAGGTGATGGTGAGTGAAGCCGGTGCATCGGTCTACTCGGCATCGGAGCTGGCGGCCAGGGAGTTTCCCGACCTCGATGTATCGATTCGCGGGGCGGTGTCGATCGCCCGGCGACTGCAGGACCCGCAGGCCGAGCTGGTCAAGATCGATCCCAAGTCGATCGGTGTCGGCCAGTATCAGCACGATGTCTCCCAGGTGAACCTGTCCCGGAGCCTCGAGACGGTGATCGAGGACTGCGTCAACGCGGTGGGCGTGGATCTCAATACCGCCTCCAGCGCGCTGCTCTCCCGGGTATCCGGCCTGAGCACGATGCTCGCCGACAACATCGTTGCGCGGCGCGACCGCGAGGGGCCGTTTCGCACTCGCCAGGAGCTCCTCGGCGTCGACAGATTGGGTCCCAAGACTTTCGAGCAGTGTGCGGGCTTTCTGCGCATCATGGGCGGCACCAATCCGCTCGATGCCAGCGCGGTGCACCCTGAGGCCTATCCACTGGTGGCGCGCATTGCCGAGCGCAACGGGCGCGAACTGGGCGGGCTGATCGGAGACAGCCGCTATCTCAAGACGCTCAAGCCCTCGGACTACGTCGACGAGGCGTTCGGGGTGCCGACGGTCATCGATATCCTGGCTGAACTCGACAAGCCGGGCCGCGATCCCCGCCCGGAATTCAAGGCAGCGACCTTTCGCGAGGGCGTGGAGAAGATCGGCGATCTCGAGCCGGGCATGCTGCTGGAGGGTGTCGTCACCAACGTGACCCATTTCGGCGCCTTCATCGATATCGGCGTGCATCAGGACGGGCTGGTGCATATCTCCGCGCTGGCCGACAAGTTCGTCGACGATCCGCGGCAGGTGGTCAAGGCCGGCGATATCGTCAAGGTCAAGGTGCTCGAGGTCGACGTGGCGCGACAGCGGATCGGATTGACGATGCGACTGGGTGACGCACCCGGTGAGAAAGCGGCCCCCGGCGAGCGCCGGTCGGGCAGCGGCAAGCCTCGTGGCGGGGCGCGGGGTCGTCAGCCGCGACAGGGCGGCAATGATCGCCAGCCCGCGCAGCCGGGCGGCGTGATGGCCGAGGCGCTGCTCAAGGCGCAGCGACGACGCTAGGGAGTGTTGGCGTTTCACGCACGCTCGCGTCGGAACGACAACACTTCTGGTACCGGGTCGCGAAGTCGTTAGCCTTGAAAGCGCTATCGTCGGCTCCATAATGAGGTTTGGCTCGCGGTGGCTCCGGCGACAGCATTGGCGTCCGGAGCCGTCGGCGCACGGACAAACGGGGGAGCAGAGCTCTTCCCACGAAATAAGGTGTTGAGCGTGTCTGATCAACTCGCCACGAACGTCGGCCAACTGATGGCGCCGGCCCAGAAGGGATTGCTCGGTCGTCTACGGCGGGGCATCGAGAAGGAAGGGCTGCGTGTCGATTCCAAGGCCGCCATCGTGCAGACCCTCCATCCGCACTCGCTCGGCTCGAAGCTGACCCACCCCCACATCACGACCGACTACTCGGAGGCGCTGCTCGAGTACATCACCCCGGTCTATTGTCGTCCTGCCGATGCGCTCTCATTCCTGGGCGATCTGGTCCGCTTCACCTATCGCCAGCTCGACGACGAGTGGCTGTGGCCGGCCAGCATGCCGGCGCGGCTCTCCGGCAACGACAGCGTGCCGATCGCCGACTACGGCACGTCCAACGTCGGCACCATGAAGCATGTCTACCGCAAGGGCCTGGATGTACGCTACGGCCGCATCATGCAGTCGATTGCCGGCATTCACTACAACGTCTCTCTGCCGGATGACATCTGGCCGCTGCTGCGGGAACGGGAGGGGCGGCAGGGCGAATCGCTGCAGGGGTATCGCTCGGCCCGCTACTTCGATCTGATCCGCAACTTCCGCCGCAACAGCTGGCTGCTGCTCTATCTGTTCGGTGCCTCCCCGGCGCTGGACCGCAGCTTCCTGGGGGAGGAAGGCGGCGACAATCGCTGCGACAAGCTGAAGTCGATGGGCCAGCGCACGCTCTACGCGCCCTACGCGACCAGCCTGCGGATGTCCGATCTGGGCTATCAGAACAAGGTCCAGGAGCAGTTGAAGATCTGCTTCAACTCGCTCTCCAATTATGTCGGCACGCTCCGTCACGCCATCTCCGCCGAGTGGCCGGATTATCGCCGGATCGGTGTGGAGGTGGACGGCGAGTGGCGACAGCTCAGCGCCAACATTCTGCAGATCGAAAACGAGTACTACAGCGACATCCGTCCGAAACGGGTGGCGCGACACGACGAGACGCCCACGCAGGCTCTGGAAGCGCGCGGCGTCGAATATATCGAGGTGCGTTGTCTCGATCTGAATCCGTTCCTGCCGCTGGGAATCGATGAGCCGCAGATGCGTTTCATGGATACCTTCCTGCTCTGGTGCCTGCTCTCCGAGAGTCCCTGGATTCCGGACGAGGAGTGCGACCGGCTGGACGACAATCGCCGGCTGGTGGTCGAGCGCGGCCGCGATCCGGATCTGAAGCTGCGGATTGGCGATCGTCACGTGCCGCTGCGGACTCGGGGCCACGAGATCGTCGATGGGCTGCGCGAGGTCGCCGGCCTGCTCGACGCCATCGAGGGCGACTGTCTTCACGCTGCCGCCATCGAGACGATTGCCCGGCGGCTCGACGACCCGGAGCTGACCCCCTCGGCGCAGATGCTGCGGGCTCTGGAGGCGCATGGCGGTGAGTGGACCGATTTCATTGCCGATCTGGCCAAGGAGCAGGGGCGTCATTGGCGCTCGACGCCGATGGACGAGTCGCGTGCCGAACTCTTTTCCCAACTGGTCGAGACGTCGCACCAGCAGCAGCACGACATCGAAGCCGAAGACCGGGTGTCGTTCGCACGCTTCATCACTGATTATTTCCAGCGGGCGAGGGAACCTCGTTCGGCGGCGTGAGTCAGTGAATCCGTAACGTTCGGCGAGAGCCCAGGATCGGCTGTCGTGAAATGGAAGCACGGCCGGTGCTGGACCGCACTGGCCCTCAGTGGAAACGAGACATGCAAATCAAGCGTTGGGTGGCGCAAGCCAGTATGCGTCAGTGGTGCCTGCTGGGGCTGTTGATGTCCTGCTTCATGATGGCGGTCGCGCTCTACCTGCAGTATGGCGTCGGCCTCGAGCCTTGCCCCTTGTGCATCTTCCAGCGCGTTGCGGTGATCTCCGCGGGTGTCGTATTCCTGATCGGGGCGATTCACAACCCCGGCAAATCCGGAGGCCTGGTCTATGCGCTACTCGCTCTGATTGCCGTGCTGACGGGCATCGGCGTGGCGGGGCGGCATGTCTGGCTGCAGACCCTGCCACCGGACAGCGTGCCAAGCTGTGGGCCCGGCCTGGACTACATGATGGACATGCTGCCGTTGTGGGATGTCATGGCCCGCGTACTCCACGGTTCCGGTGAGTGCGCGGCCGTCGAGGGGGCGCTGTGGGGCGTCACGTTGCCGCAATGGACACTGTTGGGTTTCGTCGTCATGGCGACCATTCCGGTGATGATGTTGGTATCCCGATTGCGCTACAGTGGCAGGACGGTCCGCGAACCGGCAGGGCAGGCGTCTTGATGGCTCGCCTTCCGGGTTGCGCTGAAACGTCAACAGCCCCCTAGGGAGAGTGATCATGCTGGAAGATTGCAAGACAGCTCGGGAGCGATGGGGCGGGGTACACGCGCTGATCGATCGATGGCTGGATCAGCGCTACGACATGCTCGTGACGCTGGTCGATCTCCGTGAGTTCTGCGATGCCGATCTTTCGGCGGTGCCCAAGGCGCGAATCGACGCTTTCAGCGAAGCGCTGATGGACTACATCAGCGCCGGCCATTTCGAGATCTATCCGCAGCTGCGAGAGGAAGCCAAGGCCTTCGACGACCAGGAGGCGCTGGCGGTGGCCGACAGGCTCCTGGCTCGCGTCGACGCCTCTACGCAGCTGGTGCTCGATTTCGACAGTGAGTACGCGACCCCGTCACGCTGTCAGCGCTATACCGACCGGCTGCCGGGCTGGCTGGAGAAACTGGGCGCCACCATGACCGAACGCTTCGATCTCGAGGATCAGTTGATCGGCCGGCTGCATGCGGTGCACGCGCCTTCGTCCACCGAGGCGGCGGCTGCGCGAGACGGCCAATCCCTGCGGACGGAGTGAGTACCGCTTTCCCCCGGTGCCGTTTCCTTGTTTCGATCCCGCGACGCCCTGGTTCCCGCCAGGGCGTCACGGCCTGGTCCGGTCCGCCCGCGGCAAGGCTACGCCGATGGCGCTCGCAAGGAGAGTACGCGCCAGCCTCGCTCCCGGGCCAGTTTCTCGAGCTCCTCGTCGGGGTCGACGGCCACCGGCGTGGCGACTTCCTCGAGCAGGTATCGATCGTTGATCGAGTCGCTGTAGAACCAGGCGTCGTCCAGCGCCAGGGTGGGGTGTTCCTCCAGCCACTCTCTGACCCGCGTGACCTTGCCTTCACGGTAGCTGGGGACACCCTCCACGCGGCCGGTGTAGCGCCCATTTTCCCGCTCCGCCTCGATCGCGATGAGATCGTCGACACCGAGGCGCCGGGCGATGGGGCCGGTGATGAACCGGTTGGTCGCGGTCACGATCAGCAGGAAATCGCCTCGCTGGCGGTGCCACGCCAGTAGCTCCTCGCCCTGTGGCAGAACATGCGGCTCGATCTTGCAGGCCATGAATTGCTGGTGCCAGGCGTTGAGCTGCTCTTCGCTATGCTCGGACAGCGGCTTCAGCGCCATCGAGAGATAGGCCATGATGTCCAGCTCGCCGGCCCGATAGTCGCGCAGATACTGGTCATTGGCACGCCGGTAGGCTTCGCCATCCACCGCGCCCTGTTCCACCATGAATTCGCCCCAGGCGTGGTCGCTGTCACAACTCAGCAGGGTGTTGTCGAGATCGAAGATGGCCAGACTCAAGGTTGGCTCCTGTCCTGTGTCGTTCGTGTGTCGTTCGGGGCAACGACGTTGCCGTTCGAATCGCGGGTGCGGGTGCCCGGCAGTATCGCAAACTCCCGCCGCTTTGCCCACGCCGGCGGTGGCGCCCATGGCGGTTGCCGGGCGATAACTCCTTGTCGTCAAAGGCGTGGGCGCAAGAGCCGTTCGAGGGGTGTCTTGACGCCGGGGTTTTGGCGCCGGTTGGCTTAAGGCGTATTGATGCCCTTTCTCGCTTTGTGGAAGAATGATCCCAACGACGATTGAGCTAAGGTGAACGCTGTGATAGACGCCGATGGCTTTCGGCCGAACGTTGGCATCATCATCGCCAACTGTGATGGCCAACTGCTTTGGGCGCGTCGGGCGGGTCAGGAAGCGTGGCAGTTTCCGCAGGGAGGCATCAAGGCTTGCGAGACGCCACATCAGGCACTCTTCCGGGAACTCGAGGAGGAAATCGGGCTGACGTCCAAGGATGTCGATGTGGTCGCCTGTACGCGTGGCTGGCTGCGCTACCGTCTCCCCCGGCGCATGGTCCGAACGCATTCGAAACCGATCTGTATCGGTCAGAAGCAGAAGTGGTTTTTGCTGAAAATTCGCTGTCACGACAGTCAGGTCTGCGTGGACAGCACGCCCAAGCCGGAATTCGATGGCTGGCGATGGGTGAGTTACTGGTATCCTCTCGGGCAGGTCGTGTCCTTCAAGCGCGAGGTCTACCGGCGCGCGCTGCGGGAACTGGCGCCCGAATTCCATCGACTCTCTCTGGAGGAAATGGCCAGGCTTTGAGGCCGGCAGCACGATTCACGGCTGAGTGACTCCCCCTGATGGCGACGACTGTCGCATGGCATTCAGGGGTGGCGTCTTACCGGCCATTGATGCCACGACGAGGATCTCCTCGCCCACAAGAAAAGGCTCATGCTCGATACCCTTCGCCGCATCGTTCAGGAAGTCAACGGCGCACGTAGCCTGGATGCCGCGCTGGCCACCATGGTGCGCCGAATCCGGAAGGCGATGCGTACTGACGTCTGCTCCATCTACCTGTTCGACCGCGAACGCGATCGACTGGTGCTGATGGACACGATCGGCCTGCGCACCCAGGCCGTGGGTGTCGTGACCCTGCGCCTGGGAGAGGGGCTGGTCGGGCTGGTCGGGCAGCGCGAAGAGGCGCTGAATCTGGAAGACGCGCCGTCCCATCCGCAGTTCCGCTACTTCGCCGAGACGGGAGAGGAGCGTTTCTCGAGCTTCCTCGGCGTGCCGATCATCCATCAGCGGCGGATGCTCGGGGTCCTCGTCGTCCAGCAACAGGAGAAGCGGCGTTTCGACGAGGGCGACGAGGCGTTCCTGGTCACGATGGCGGCACAACTGGCGGGCGTTCTGGCCCATGCGCTGGTATCGGGGACGCTCAGTCGGCCCACGGGGCCCGACGGACAGGCGATGTTTTCCGGCGTGGCGGCGTCGCCGGGAATGGCGATCGGCGAGATCGTGGTGATCGCCCCGCCTGCCGACCTGGATAGCGTGCCGGACCTGATTCCGACCGATCCGGATGCCGAGGTGGTCCGCCTCCATGCCGCGCTCGCCCATGTGCGGGAGGATATCCGCAAGGCGGGAGCCCGCCTGGCCAGCCGAATCTCTACCCAGGAGCTCGCGCTCTTCGACGTCTACCAGCAGATGCTGGGAGATGCCGCGCTGGGCAACGAGGTGGAGAAGCGGATCCGGGAGGGGCAGTGGGCACCGGGAGCGCTGGCCGATGTGGTGCGTCGCCATACGCAGTATCTGGAGCGGGTGGATGACGGCTATCTGCGCGAGCGGGCGGCCGATATCCGGGATCTGGGCCGCCGGGTGCTGGCCCACCTGCAGGAAGGCAACGAGCGGACCCCCTCGACCTATCCCGACAACGCCATTCTGGTCGGCGACGAGATCAGCGCGGCGACGCTGGGCGAACTGCCCAGGAAGCGCCTGGCGGCGCTGGTCTCGATTCGTGGCTCCAGCAACTCCCACGTCGCCATCCTGGCCCGCGCCATGGGCATCCCCACCGTGCTGGGCATGGTCGACCTGCCGCTGCCGAGGATCAACGGGGCCAAGGCGATCCTCGATGGCCATCGGGGGCGGCTGTTCGTGCGGCCCGATGCCCAACTGGCCAAGCGCTACGAACGCCTGATCAAGGAGGAGCAGGCGCTGGCGGAAGTGCTGGAGCACGAGCAGCACCTGCCCAGCGAGACCTCCGACGGTCACGTCATGCCGCTCATGGTCAATACCGGGTTGGCGGTGGATGCCGTCGCCCAGCTCAAGCCGCGTGTCAGCGGGGTGGGGCTCTACCGGACGGAAGTCCCGTTCATGATGAACGAGCGCTTCCCCAGCGAGCAGGAGCAGACCCGGCTCTATCACGAGCAACTGGCCAGTTTTGCCCCGCTTCCCGTGGTCATGCGCACACTCGACATCGGTGGCGACAAGGACCTGCCGTATTTTCCGATCAACGAGGCCAACCCGTTTCTCGGCTGGCGTGGCATCCGCGTCACGCTGGACCATCCGGAAGTGCTGATGGTCCAGATGCGCGCCATGCTGATGGCATCGCGAGAGCTGGACAATCTGCGCATCCTGTTGCCGATGATCACCAGCGTGGACGAGGTCGATACCGCGCTACGCCTGCTGGCGCGCGCTCGCGAGGAGCTTGCCGAGGAGGGCATCGAGGTCGCCTCGCCCAAGGTCGGGGTGATGATCGAGGTGCCCGCGACACTCTACCAGCTGGCTGCGCTGGCGGACCGGGTCGACTTCTTCTCGGTGGGAAGCAACGACCTGACCCAGTATCTGCTCGCGGTGGACCGCAACAACGCGAGGGTGGCCGGGCTCTACGATGCCTGTCACCCGGCTGTGCTCAACGCCCTGTCGCGTCTTGCGCAGGAGAGCCGGCAACTGCAGATTCCCGCTTCTGTCTGCGGTGAGCTGGCCGGGGATCCCGCCGGGGCACTGCTGCTGATGGGCATGGGCTTCGATGCGCTGTCGATGAATGCGCCCAGCCTGCCAAGGGTGCGGGCCGCGATCCGGCGCGTCAGTATCGGCGATGCTCGCGCGCTGGTGTCGGAGACACTGTCGCTACCGACCACGGCGGTGGTCAGGGCGCACCTTCGTCAGCGTCTGACCGACTGGCAGATTGGCCACCTGCTGCCGCCTCAGGACTGAGCCATCGTGGGCACCGCCAGGCGTGTCGCCTCGCCGATCGGCGCACCGCCCGCCGCGAAGCGCTGCTCCTCCAATGTCGTTTCCGCCGTCGAGACCGAGACCAGCGTCGTGGCTCGCGTCCCGTACTCCTGTCCTTCGATGAACGCCGCCGAGAGCCGGCGCTCGAGGTCCCGGCCAACCCCGGTGTGGGGGAGCTCGTCGAGCGATGCCTGGCGCGTATCGCCCATGGCCGAGCGCATGCCGACCCGCCAATCCCTCGTCGTCAGCGCCTGTCGCAGCGCCTCCCGAGCCTGAACGACCTTGGGCCAGGGCGTATCGAGACCGGCATTGGACAAGCCGTGCAGACCGGGCGACACGAGCCGCCAATGGGTCTCATGGCGACTGTGATGAAGCGTCCACATCCGGGTATCCGACATCACCAGCAGATTGAATCCGGCGTAGGGAGCGGCGCCATCCGATGCCAGCGTCTCCAGCCACACCGCCGGATCGTCGACCTCGAGAGCCTGGCGCACGAGTTCGCCGCGGCTGGGGGCGCCGTCGGGCGTTGGCGCCTGCTCCTCCCTGACGTTGGTCAGGGCGGCCACCCTCGTGGGCGTCGCTGCCAGCCAGGTTCCCCCGCCAACCAGGTCCCGGCCGCCGATCAGGCTGCTGTCGGGCCAGCGATGCAGCGCTTCGGCCGGGCGGGCGTGGAACTCGTCGCGATTGGCGGCGAGGCGCAGTCTCACCGCTGCCTGGGGCTGCCAATCGAACACGATCAAGCACATGGGGTGATCTCCAGCGAGAGGGCGATGGGGGGATGTCGGGGCGCCGCCATGACACGGCCCCGTCGGCAGCGTACCATAAGCGCGCTAGCGACCCGTGCCAGCTCTCCGCTCCGTTGCCTCGTGTCTTACAGGACCCGTCACATGCCCACATCCCTCTCGTCCTCCATCGCCAGGCCGGCGGCAGGCGTTCTTGCTCCCTCGACACCGGTGTCCGTCAGGCGAGGAGGCGTCCGATGCTGACGGCTATCGCGATCTATCTCCTGGTCGGCGCCGCTGCGGGTCTGATGGCGGGCGTGTTCGGTATTGGCGGGGGCATCGTCATCGTCCCCGCGCTGGTATTCACCTTTCTCGCCCAGGGGGTCGATCCCGCAGTCGTCGCACATCTGGCGGTAGGGACGTCGCTGGCGACCATCGTGGTCACCGGTGCCTCTTCCGCCTGGGGGCACTGGCGGCGGGGCAGCGTGAGGCAGGACTGGCTTCGGCTGATGATGCCGGGATTGCTGATGGGTGGGGTTCTCGGCGTGCTGCTTGCCTCGGTACTGCCCGGTCATGCGCTGACGCGTCTGTTCGGGATTTTTGCGGTGGTGATGGCGCTGAAAATGCTGCTGACTCGCCCGCCCGCGACCCTGGGGCGGGAGCCGCGACGCTGGCCGATGACCTCGGCCGGGGCATTGATCGGCGGCGTCTCGACGCTGTTCGGCGTCGGCGGCGGGGTCATGTCGGTGCCGTGGCTGTCGCGTTTCACCAGCCGGATGACGGAAGCGGTGGGAACCTCGTCGGCCATCGGCCTGCCGATTGCGTTGATCGGCACCGCGACCAATGTCGTCGTGGGGTGGGGCGAGATGACCCTGCCGACGGGGGCGACCGGCTATGTGATGTGGCCGGCTTTTCTCGGCCTGATGGTGACCAGTGTTCCGATGGCCCGGGTCGGCGTCAAGGTCGCCCATGCATTGCCTGCCAGGACGCTGCGACGTATCTTTGCCCTCCTGCTGATCGTAGTAGGGATCAAGCTGATGATCGGCTAAGGAAACACTGCATAAATGTCTGCGCAGGTGAATCGGCTTCGTTGCGCGGTGCTGGAGCGCCAGCCCGGCCGGAATCCTCACATATAACCCATAGGCTCCGGTTCCTGCGCCCCGTGCGCCTTGCGCCGGAGTGCCGCCCACGTCATCCTGCTCGCCGATTTATTCAGCGTTTCCCTTAACTCTTTCGTAGCCAAGGAGAAAGCATGCTGGCTTACCCCGAGATCGACCCGGTGGCCGTTTCGTTGGGCCCGCTCAAGGTGCACTGGTATGGGCTGATGTATGTCGTCGGCTTCGTGGGGGCCTGGTGGCTGGGGCGCCTGCGTGCCGACCGCCTGGGGCTCAAGCGCGACGACATCGGCGACATGCTGTTCTACGGGGCGCTCGGGGTGGTGCTCGGCGGCCGTATCGGCTATGCGCTGTTCTATGGTCTCGACCGGTTCGTGGACAACCCGCTGTGGATATTCCAGGTCTGGGACGGCGGCATGAGTTTCCATGGAGGGCTGTTGGGGGTGCTGCTGGCCGCCTTGCTGTTCGCGCGCAAGCACGGCCTGGCGTTCTTCCAGCTCACGGATTTCATCGCGCCGCTGGTACCGATCGGCCTGGGGGCGGGGCGCATCGGGAATTTCATCAATCATGAACTGCCCGGCCGCGTGACGGACGTCCCCTGGGCGCTGGTCTTCCCGGGAATGGGAGGGCAGGGGCGCCATCCCTCCTCGCTCTACCAGTTCTTTCTCGAGGGTGTGGTGCTGTTCGGCGTGCTGTGGATGGCGTCCCTGACCCCGCGCCGACGAGGCTTCGTCTCGGGGCTCTTCCTGATCTGCTACGGCGCGTTTCGGTTCCTGTCGGAGTTCTTCCGCCGCCCGGATCCGCAACTGGGGTTCATCGCCTTCGACTGGCTGACCATGGGGCAGCTGCTGTCACTGCCGATGGTCATCGCTGGTGTCGCGCTGATCGCCTGGTCGCGTCACAATGAGGTGGACGACGCCCGCCCGGGGCAGCCCGCGCGCTGAGCGAGCGTCGTCGAGTGGTTGGCCGCCGAGGTTTCAAGCGGCCTTGAAATCGAGAGTGTTTCGATGGGCTCGTCGCCTGCGCCGAGCCTGTCACTGGTAAAGGAGCGTGCCCATGCGGCCTTATCTCGACTTGATGCAGCGCGTGCTGGATAGCGGCGTTGAAAAAGCCGATCGGACCGGCGTCGGGACGCTTAGCGTGTTCGGCCACCAGATGCGCTTCGATCTGGGTGAAGGATTCCCCCTGGTAACCACCAAGAAGCTCCATCTGCGCTCGATCATCCATGAGCTGCTGTGGTTTCTCCGGGGCGATACCAATGTCGCCTACCTGCACGAGCACAACGTCTCGATCTGGGACGAGTGGGCGGATGCCGACGGCGATCTCGGCCCCGTCTACGGCTACCAGTGGCGAAGCTGGCCGACCCCCGACGGCGGGCATATCGACCAGATCGCCAGGCTGGTCGAGCAGATACGCCGCAACCCGGACTCCCGCCGACATATCGTCTCGGCCTGGAACCCCGCGCTGGTCGATGAAATGGCACTGCCGCCTTGCCATGCGCTGTTCCAGTTCTACGTCGCCAACGGCGCGCTCTCCTGCCAGCTCTACCAGCGCAGTGCCGATATCTTCCTGGGCGTGCCGTTCAACATCGCCAGCTACGCGCTGCTGACGCACATGATCGCCCAGGTCTGCGGGCTCCAGCCCGGCGAGTTCGTGCATACCTTGGGCGACGCCCATCTCTATCTCAATCACCTCGATCAGGCCCGGCTGCAGCTCTCGCGTGAACCGTTGGCGCTGCCGACCCTGAAGCTGAATCCGTCGATCGATGATCTTTTCGATTTCCGCTTCGAGGATATCGCCATCGAGGGATACGAATCCCATCCTTCCATCAAGGCGCCCATTGCCGTATGAGTGACCTGACATCGCCAATGAAGCCGGAAACGCCGATCGCCATGATCGCGGCGCTGTCCCGCAATCGCGTCATCGGCGTGGGCAATCGGTTGCCCTGGTACTTGCCGGAGGATCTCAAGCGATTCAAGTCGCTCACGCTTGGCAAGCCGCTGGTCATGGGGCGCAAGACGTTCGAGTCGATCGGTCGACCGCTGCCTGGGCGCCTGAATATCGTGATCACCCGCGACCGGCACTATCATCGCGAGGGAGTCAGGGTGTGCCACTCCCTGGACGAGGCGCTGCAACTTGCCGATCATCAAGCGGTGATCGACGATGCGGCCGAGATCATGGTGATGGGCGGTGGAGAGATCTATCGCCAGGCGCTGCCCGTCGCCGACAGGCTCCAGCTTACCGAGGTGGACGTCGAGATCGAAGGGGACGCATTCTTCCCCGACTTCCTGAACGGGGAGTGGCAGGAGGTGGAGCGTTCCGTGATGCCGCCGCAGCCAGGTCAGCCGGACTATGCTTTCGTCCAATACCGTCGGGCGGCCGGTTCTGGCTGAGTCTCGGCAGGGCCATACGGTCAGGAGGGATCGAGTGCCACTCGTCAGGATGCGCGATGGCATGTCCCTACGTAGATTGAGAGGACTTGAGAGGAGTTGTGCCGTGTTGACGGATCGAACACAGGCGCTCCTGGCTGCCATCGAGCACCAGGTCGAAGCGGGCCAAGCCGCTTTGGAAGCCGAGAAAGAGCGGTGCAAGGCCTTGGAGGCTGAGAATCGAGCCCTCAAGGAGCGCCTGCTGGCGCTGGCCGAACTGGACCCCATGGTGGTCAAGGGGCAGGATCACAGCGAAGATCCGGACGGCGGTACGCGCGCCCGTGGCCTGGGCAATCTGGCATTTCGGCGGCCGCGGTCGAAACCGGGTGATGACGCTGGCACTAGAGCGGGTCGTCACGCTCCGGTCTCCCCGCTGCAGCGGCTGACGTCTTCGCCTTCCCATGAAAGGGCGTTTTCCGAGACCGATCGCCATGTGGATGTCGCGCGTGCCGAACCGGTAAATACCGCGCCACCTGACGCTGAACCCGAATCAAGCCCCTCTCGAACGCCTTCCGATGTCCCCCTGAAGCCTTCCGCTGCGGAACCGGCGTCTGCCAATGTTGAGTCGCCGCCGCAGAACTCACTGGCATTCGGCGCCGAGCACGAAGTGCCGTCGCCCCATGCACTGCTCGCCCAGTGGTACAAGCGCTACCCCAAGGCCTTCTTCAAGGGGCATACGCGGCCGCTGAAAACCGGCATTCACCTCGATCTCTGCGAGGTCGAACCCTGGCCCGAGAAGTTGGTCCGTCGGGCATTGGCCTGCTATGTGCACCTGCCGCGCTACCTGAAATCGGTCCGGGAAGGAGCGAATCGGGTGGATCTGGCGGGGGAAGACAGCGAGGTGGTGACCGCCGAGGAGGCCAAGCACGCCAAGCGGCAGCTGGAAGCGTTGCAGAAGAAGCAGAAAGCTCGCGAAACACAGCAGCGATCGGAAAAGCTGGACCGCAAGATCGGGGCGTTGCTGGCCAAGCATGGTCAACGCCCGCAGGAGTGACACGGGGCGAGCCCTGGGCGGTTGAACTGAATTGAACTTTGGTCTCGATGGGCGTGCGAGGCAGGAAGGGAGAGAAGTGTTTGCCCCTGCCTCCTTGCCTTGACAGGGCATGTCATGAGACTGTCACGGCCCGTGGCTAGGCTGCCGGCAGCCGGTTTGTGCCGACGATGCCACGAATCCCGGCAGTAAAAAGAAGCAGAACCGGTGGGAATCGCAGGGAACGAAAACAGTGTTTTTTTCTTGTTGCGTTCCTCTAACGTCCGGTATAAGGTTTCCGGGCGAGCATTGGACAATAACAAGGCTTCCAAGTTCCGCAGCCGTCATTCGTTCGCGTGACGAAGCTGGTTGAAGGTGCCGAAGCCGACTGCATCTGCAGACACGATCGAACAGTAAGCTAGTTAAGGAACCTATCGCGATGAAAAAGACGCTCTTAGCGACTGCTATTGCTGGTGCCCTGGGCGCCTCCGCCGCTGCCCAGGCAGCGACTGTCTACAACCAGGACGGCACGCAGCTCGACATCTACGGCAACATCCAGATTGCCTATAAGTCCATTGACAATGAGTATGGCAATACCGAGGACGAGGTATTCGATAACGGTTCGACCATCGGCTTCTCCGGTCAGCACATCATCAACCCGGGCCTGACCGGTTACTTCAAGGCCGAGTTCGAGCACCAGGCTGATGAAGAGAAGTCCAACGGCGGCATCAACGACGGTGATCAAGCTTACCTTGGCCTGAAAGGCAACTTCGGTGACGTCCGCCTGGGTTCCTGGGACCCGTTGATTGACGACTGGATTCAGGATCCGATCAGTAACAACGAATATTTCGACCTGACTGACTCCTCCGTTGACTTGGGCGGTCTGTACGGTGGTTCTTTGGCGGACGGCGTTGACGTCGACCGTGAAGGCGACAAGTTCCAGTACATGTCTCCGAGCTGGGGTGGCCTGCAGTTCGCCATCGGCACCCAGTACAAGGGTGACGCCGAGGAAGAATTCGGTGCTGATCACAGCGTTACTGGTGTTTCCAGCCAAGGCTCCAACGCTTCATTCTTCGGTGGTGCGAAGTACACTATTGGTAACTTCTCCCTCGCAGCTGTCTACGACGATCTTGACAACTACGGCCTGCATGCCGTCGATGAAGCAACTGGCGAGACGCTCGAGTATGAAGCCAAGGCCTATGGCCTGGGCGCTCAGTATGTCATCGGTACCTTGCGTCTAGCCGCCAAGGTCGAAAACACCGACGCGACTTACGCTGGTGATGATGGTGACATCATGCGCTACGCACTTGGTGCGCGATACGGCTACGCGCTGTCTGATAACTTTGCCGGTGACGTGTACGGCGCTTACCAGTACGTCGATGCTGACAGTGAAGTGGCACCGATCGTTGACAACGGTGGCAACGAAGACAGCTTCAACGAGTGGACTGTTGGTGCGACCTACAACATCTCTCCGGCTATGTACACCTTCGTCGAGTATGCTCAGTACGATCGTACTAATGACGAAGGCGACGGCGTTGCCGTCGGTGCAGTCTACAGCTTCTAAGCTGATCCCGATGCGAGTGGCCCAGCCACTCGCTCGAACGAAGCCGGCCCCCTCGGGGCCGGCTTTTTTATGCCTGATCGCCACGGGCTACGGGCTACGGGCTACGGGTTGCGAGTGCCGCTTGTCTTGTCGGCAAACGGCGCTCATCCTTTCGGCTCGCGGCTCGCGGCTTTCCTTGGTCTAGATGTCATTATGGTGACAGGCTGGTAATCTCTTGTTGAGCGAGCGTTCAATAATCGTCGAGCGTCACGCCGTCGTAACAGGTCTGTCGTATAACAACGTTTTCCACGCCTCTTCGTGACGGGTGGATCGACAAACAACAGGAGACCTTCGATGACCCTTTCCCGTCGTCGTTTCTTGCAGGGTGCCGCGGCTGCCGGCGCCGCCGCTTCGGTGCCGTTCTACATCAATCGTGCCCTGGCCCAGGATCAGGTCCTGCGCATCTACGCCTGGGCCGGCTATTTCACCGATGAGATGCTGTCGGATTTCACCGCGAAGACCGGTATCAAGGCGACCTTTACGCCCTATGGCACCAACGATGAACTGATGAACTCTCTGCGGGCCACCGACGGCTCGGGCTTCGACGTCATCATGCCGACCGTGGACCGGGTGCCCGGCTATCTGGACTATCAGTTGATCCAGCCGCTGGATACGTCGCGCATCCACTGGGATGGCTGTCTGGATACCGCCATGAAGGGGTCGGAAGTGGGTGGTGTGATCGATGACAAGCGCTACTTCGCCCCCTCCGACTGGGGCACCGAGGCGATCGCCTACAACACCCGCTATACCGATATCGACCGCTCGAAGCTCAGCTACGGTGATCTCTGGAATCCCGATATCGGCGAGGGGGTCACGGTCCGTGCGCACTCGGCGCTGATCGGCATCGGCCTGTGGCTGGAATCCCAGGGCAAGCTGCCGCGACCGTTGCTGGATTCGTTCAAGACCGAAGAGGCGATGCGCGCCAACTTCGACGTCATCTTGGCCGAAGCCGTCAAGCACAAGGACATGGTGATCCAGTTCTGGTCCACCGAGAACGAGGCCCAGGGCGCTTTCCGCACCAATGGCGCCCTGATTGGCCAGACCTGGGACAGCACCGCGTTTCGACTCCAGAGCGAGGGCGAGCCGATTGCCTACGGAGCGCCCAAGGAAGGGGCGCTAGCCTGGATGGAAGGTTTCGTCATTCCTCAGAACGCACAGAATGTCGACGCGGTCTACGAACTGATCAACTGGTACTACACCCCGGAAGCGGGGGCGATGTTCGTCAAGTCCACGGGCTACAACTCGACCGCCGTCGGCGCCGAGGAGCTGCTGCCGGAAGCGACGCGTCAGTTCTTCAAGGAGTCCTACACGCAGCAGGATCTGGACAATCTGTGGTGGTGGCCGGTGCAGGATCCCTGGTACGTCGCCTTGCGTAACGAGTATCAGGATCGATACCTGTCGGCATGAACGTCGTTTTTGGCAAGCGAAGACCTCGTGCCAACTGGCACGAGGTCCTGCCGGAATTCGACAGCTTCCCGGCTCGGATCCCACGCTAAGAGGACGTCATGGACGGTCGCGTAACCCTGAACCAAGTCGCGATGCGATTCGGCGATTTTACGGCGATTCAGCCGACCTCCCTGGAGATAGAGTCGGGAGAATTCTTCAGTTTTCTCGGCCCTTCCGGCTGTGGAAAGACCACGCTTTTGAACATGATCAGCGGGTTCCTCACTCCCAGCGAAGGCTCGGTCGCCATCGGCGGTGTCGACATGACTCGAGTGCCGGTCAATCGCCGGCCCACCGCGATGATCTTTCAAAATCTGGCGCTTTTTCCGCTGATGAGCGTCTACCGGAACATCGAATTCGGGCTGGAAGTCCGTGGCATCGACCGGAAACAGCGCCGGGACAAAGCTGACGAACTGCTGGATCTGGTGGCCCTCTCCGGTAGCGGCGACAAGCCGGTCGCCGAGCTGTCCGGAGGCCAGAAGCAGCGGATCGCGATCGCCCGTGCGCTGGCCGTGGAACCCCGCGTCCTGCTGCTGGACGAGCCACTGTCCGCCCTGGATCTCAAGTTGCGCCAGCACATGCGCACCGAGCTCAAGGCGATTCAGCGCAAGACGGGGATCACCTTCATCTATATCACCCACGACCAGGGCGAGGCATTGACCATGTCCGATCGGGTTGCCGTGATGTGCGATGGCCGCATCCAGCAGGTTGCCGATCCGATGACGCTGTATCGCCAGCCCCGGACCGATTTCGTGGCCGGCTTCGTGGGCGAGAACAACCGTTTCCCCGGGCGTGTCGCGGCCGTGGACGGCGGGATGGTGACGTTGGACGCGGGGCTGCCCGCGCCGTTGCGCGGACACGCCGACGCCGCCTCGCCGCTCGCGCCCGGCGACGAGGCCACGCTCTATGTGCGGCCGGAACAGTGGCGGGTAGGCAGTGCCGGCGATTCGTCGCTACGGTTCGGGGGCGTGGTTCAGGCCGAGCACTTCGAAGGCGCATGGCTGACGCTCGAGATCGCGCTGGACCAGGGCGGGACGGTGCGGGCGCACGTGCCGCAGGCGCTGGAGAGTGCCGGCATCGAGTCCCAGTTGGCGGTCGGCAGTCCCTGTCGGCTGGACTACTCGCCGCGTGGGGCGCTGGTCCTGCCGGGCGTCGAGCGGGGACGAGCTAACGAGGAGAGCGTCGATGTGGCGGCAACTGCGTAACCGCTTCGGACTGCCGCTGACCATGGCGATCGTCTCGCTGATGGGGATCTGGTTGATCGTGATGGTGCTGCTGCCGCAGTGGCAGATGATCGATTACTCGTTTCACCCGTCGCTGCTGCCGGCCGAACGTGGCGGGGCGAAGGACGTCTGGTCGCTGACCAACTACGCCACCTTCTTCCACAACGAGATTCATCTCGCGATCTTCTTCAAGACGATATGGTCCAGCGTCCTGGTGACGGCACTGACCCTGATCGTCAGCTATCCGCTGGCCTACTATCTGGCCAAGGTGGCGACACCGGGCCAGGCAGCCCTCTGCCTGCTGCTGTTGATCGTTCCGTTCTGGATCAACGAGATTCTCCGCACCTTTGCCTGGTACATCATCTTCGCGTTTCGGGGGCCGCTCAACGAGCTGCTGTTCGCGCTGGGTCTGATCGATCGGCCGATCCGCTTTCTCAACGGCGACACCGGCGTGTTGGTGGGGATGGTCTATGCCTACATTCTTTTCATGGTCTTCCCGCTCTATAACGCCATCGAGAGCCTCGATACCAACCAGATTCGAGCCGCGCGGGATCTTGGCGCCGGCTGGGGGCGAACCCACCGGCGTATCGTGATTCCGCACGCCAAGCCCGGCATCGCCACCGGATGCATCATGACGTTCATGCTGGCCGCGGGCAGTTACGCGGTGCCGGCGCTGCTGGGTTCGCCGGGAAGCCGCTGGTTCACGCAGATCATCTACAACTGGTTCTTCGAGGGCGGCGACTGGAATCAGGGGGCGGCCTATGCGTTCCTGCTGCTGGTGCTGTGTATCGTCTTCGTCACCGCCATCATGCGGATCTTCAAGGTCGGTCTCGGCGATATCGCCAAATAGGAACGGTGCTGAATGAGTTCTTCGCGATTCTTCTCCTGGGCGCTCAAGGCCTATCTGGCGGTTTTCTTCGCCTATCTTTTCCTGCCGTTGCTGATCATGGCGGCAGCGACGTTCAACGAGAGCCGTTTTCCCACCGTCACGCCCTGGACCGGAACGACCCTGCGCTGGTTCTCGGCGCTGTGGGCCGACGGGGGGATGTGGGACGCCTTGACCAACAGCTTGCTGGTCGCCGTGGGGGTGCTCTGTCTGGCACTGCCCATTGGCGTGGCCAGCGCGCTTTTCCTGACCACGGTCGATGGGCGTGGCAAGTCCTTCATCTATGCGCTGATCCTGTCGCCACTGCTGACGCCGGGTGTGATCATCGGCATCTCGACGCTGATCTTCTGGCGCGACTGGGGGGTGAACGGTGGCATCGCGTTGACCGTCATTGCCCAGAGCGCGTTCATCGCGGCCTACGTCATGTTGATGGTGGCGGCCAGGCTGCAGCGCTTCGACCGCACCCTGGAGCGCGCGGCGCTGGATCTCGGCGCCAGTCAGTGGCAGGTGTTCCGGCGAATACTGCTGCCCTATCTCAGGCCGGCCATCCTGTCGGCGGCGGTCCTGGCATTCCTCCAGTCGCTGGAGAACTACAACACCACGCTCTTCGTTGCCGGCTACGACACCACGCTGACCGTCTATATCGCTTCCAAGGTCCGTACCGGCCTGACCCCGGCGGTCAACGCGCTGGCGCTGGTGATGATCCTGTTCACGGTGGGGCTGGCGGTGATCTACGAGCTCAAGCGCCGTCGCGAGGCCGCCAGGCGAATCGCCTGAGACGGCTCGCGCGGCGCAAGCCGTTCACTGACGCGTCAGTCTGACCAGTCGATGGCGCAGTTCCGGGTCGAAAAGTGCCCGACTGCGCATCTGCGTTTGCCGCAACGAATCGTCGTAGAACAGTCTTTCGTTCTCGACGCGCAACCAGCCCTGCTGCTCGAGCGTCTCCAGCATGCCGCTGAAAAGTCGTTTGTCGAAGAACTCCGGTGCGTTGAGACCCGACAGCAGTGTCAGGCGTTCGGCCAGCTGGCGGCTGTGCTCCTCGAGCGCCTGCTGGGTCAACTCGCCGCTGGGGTAGCGCAGTAGCGAGGCCAGCAACAGGTAGGCGCGTTCCAGGGTTGGCTGTACCGGCTGCCCCAGCAGTCTCAGGTGCTCGCTGGATTCCAGGTGTCCCGGCTGACGACGCCAGCCGTTGTCGGTCACCTGCAGCAGGCCTTCCTCGGTCAGCACGGAGAGCGTGGCGCTAAGGCGCTCGCGCGGATCGGCGGGGGGCGCGAAATAGAGCTCGTTGGCCAGCAGCGGCCAGGCCGGCGACAGCAGCGCATCGAGATCGTCCAGCGTGAATGCCGCGTTATTGCGAAAGGCGAACGCCACCAGGCCCAGGTGCATGAACAGGTGCAAGACGTTGTTGCGATACCAGGTCAGCAGCGTCGCCTGTTCCGGGCGTGCGGTGACCAGTTCGCCAAGGGCCTGCGACTGCCGTGTCACGAAGCCGAGGCTGGCCACGTGCTCGATCCAGTCGGCTGGTTCGCCCGCCGGCAGTTGGCAATGCCGGCTCCCGGGCAGGTTGCGCTGCAGCCTGACCAGAAGGCCGATGTGATGGGCCAGGAGGTCGGACTCGATGGTGTGATGGGGCGTCGCCAGCAAGGTCATGGCGACCAGCGAAACGGCATTCAGGCTGGCGGCGTCGTTGATCCGCCGCGCCAGCGTCTTCCCCAGCAGCGGCACGGCGCGATGCAACCACTCCGGACGCGCCGAGACGGGGTCGTCCTGCCAGCCCGGCACGGTCTCGTTCAGGAAGTCCGCCAGCGACAGCGGCTCGCCAACGCTGACGGTGACCCGGCCGTGGGGCTCGCGCAGATGCTTCAGCACGCGGAGCAGGTCGAGGGGCGACTCCTTCTTCTTCTGGCCGCCACGCAGCTCGCGCAGATAGCTGTTGCTCTCCAGCACGCGCTCGTAACCCACGTGAACCGGCACGAAGGCGACGTCCCGAATGGCGTCGCGGGCGAACGAGCGCAGCGTCATGGCCAGCATGCCGGGGCGGGGTGAGAGCATTCGTCCGGTTCGCGAGCGGCCGCCTTCGATGAAGTACTCCACCGGGTGACCGCGTGCAATCAGGCGGTGCAGGTATTCGTTGAAGACCGCGGCGTAGAGCCGGTTGTCCTTGAAGCTACGGCGTAGAAAGAAGGCGCCGCCCCGGCGCAGCAGGGCGCCGATCACCGGCATGTCCAGATTGCGACCGGCGGCGATGTGTGGCGGCATCAGCCCCTCCCGGTAGAGCACGTAGGAGAGCAGCAGATAATCGATATGACTGCGGTGGCAGGGGACGTAGATCAGCGTCCGCTCGCCGGCTATCGCCTTGACCGCGTCCAGCCCGTGCACGTCGACGCCCTCGTAGAGGCGGTTCCACAGCCGCTTGAGCAACTCGTAGAGGAAGCGCATGACCGGGTAGGACATGTTGGAGGCGATCTCGCGTGCGTAGCGTTCGGCCCGGCGCCGCTCCCGGGCCGGGGTGCTGCGGTCGGCCTCGACGGCTTCCTGGATGGCCTCCCGCACCGGACGACTGTCGACCACGCCGCGCATCAGCGTCCGGTGATGGGAGATATCCGGCCCCAGCACGCGTGCGCGAATGCGCCTGAAGTGGACCCGCAGCACGCGGGCCACCTTGCGTTGGGTCAAGGTGACTTCGGGGTCGTCGATCAGCGGTCTCAGCCGGATCGGCTCGCCGAAGTGCGCTTCCAGGTGGCGGCCGTTGACGATCACCGACAGCAGTCGGCGCAACCGCCCGCTCCAGGCCCAGTCGTCGGCGGCCAGCATCTTCCAGAAGCCGAAATCCTTGCCCGGCGCCCGGCTCCAGAAAACGCTCACCGGGACCAGTTGCGCGTCCAGAGTGGCGTCGGCCTCGAGGGCATCCAGCAGATGCTGCAGGTGAGCCGAGTGCTGGCCCTGGATCGCGCCACGGCTGCCTCGCAGGCGTGGTAGCGCAAAGCAGCCGGGAAGCGAGGCGTGACCGAGCTGATGCCACTGGCCGGCATCGGGGAGGTCGAGATCGCGGCTCAACCGGTCGATGGCGATTTCATCGGTCAGGGCGGGGCGGGCAATGACATAGAGCGTGGGGAGCGTGGCGTCGAGCTGGAATGGCTCCGGTTCGACCAGGCGGAAGGCGAGCCAGCGATCGAGCAGACGACTGGCCAGACGATGCCACAGCCGTTGAAGTCCCATGGATGCCTGCATCGACGCCATTTCCCCCGCAAATCCATGAGTATAGCGGTATCGTCGCGGCGCAGCGACGACAGGATCGGCAGGCTTTCCCTGAAACGCCAAACGTGCGTCAATCGGCAGCGACCAGGGAGGCGCGGTTCATGCAAGCGACATGGAAGGATGGCAATCGATTCGAACTGTTGCCGGAGGGCAAGCGCTTCTGGCCGGCCATGCGGGAAGCCATCGAGGGCGCCCGGCATCGCTTGTGGGTCGAGCTCTACTTGATGGAGTCGGGGACGCTGGCCGACCGCTTCATCGAGCTGCTGGTCGCGGCGGCGTCCCGCGGCGTCGAGGTCAAGCTGATGCTCGACGGCGTGGGGAGCATGGGACTCTCGCGCAGCGACCGGCAGCGGTTGCGGGAAGGCGGCGTCGAGCTGAGGTTCTTCAACCCGCTGTCGGTGACGCGGTTGGGCGGCAACCTGATGCGCGATCATCGCAAGCTCGTGATCGTCGACGGCAGCACCGCCTTCACCGGAGGGTTCGGGATCGTCGACGAGTTCATCGACGCCTGGTACGAGGTCGCGGTGCACATCCAGGGGCCGGTCGTGGAGGACTGGATGCGGCTGTTCGTCCACGTCTGGGACTCGCCGTTGACCCGGGGGGAGGGGGCCAGAACGCGCCTGGCATCGTCTCTGCAGGCCCTGCCGCCACCCGAGCCGTCGGCCGCAGGCGTGCGCGGCAGGGCGATCTGGGGGCGAGGGCACCGCTATCAGGCCATTCGTATCTCGCTGCAGAGCCGCATCGGTACCTCCCGCCGCCGGCTGTGGCTGTGCACGCCCTATTTCGTGCCGACACTCAGTCTCCGCCGCGCGCTGGCCGGCGCGGCGCGGCGCGGCATCGATGTGCGCCTGCTGCTGGCCGGCGGCCATCACGACCACCCTGGCGTTCGCTACGCCGGGCAGCGATTCTATGGCCGGCTGCTCAAGGCGGGGGTCAAGATCTACGAGTTTCAGCCCAACTTCATTCATGCCAAGTTCAGCGTGATCGACGACTGGGTCTCACTGGGGTCGTGCAATTTCGATCACTGGAGCCTTCAGTGGAATCTAGAGGCCAATCAAGAGATCGACAACGCGGCGTTCGCCACCGAGGTGTCGCGGCTTTTCGAGCGCAATTTCGCTACCAGCCGGCGTATCGATGCCGCCAGTTGGGCGCAGCGTCCATGGTGGCAGCGCGTGAGGGAGTGGCTGTTCGGGACGCTCAACGCCTGGGCGACGCGTCTCAAGTAGCCTCCGGCCCGCTCAGCGCTTGCCGCCGCGCTTCCGGCTTGCGGCGGTCTTCGTCCCGACGGCACCCTTGCCTTTGGGCGGTTCGGGCGGGACCCGGAAATGGAGGTAGAGATCCAGCGTCAGTTCGGCCAGTTGATCCGCCAGGGCGGAAAACTGCGAGTCGTCGGCCACCATTTCCGCCATTTCGGGTTCGTCTTCGAACAGTCCCGACAGCGCCATGAACGGCAGCAGCAGGGCCGCCACATGGGCCTCATCCTGGGAGAACCAGGCGGCCTCGTCCACGAAGACGCCTTGCATGAAACCCGCGCACCAATCCTCGATGGCCGCGACCATCTCGCCGTCCGCATCCAGTTCGGTATCGAAAGGCAGTTCGATCCGGTGGCCGCGTTCCATGATGCTGCCGGCGTTGGTCTTGAGCGCCTCGAGCAGGCCCAGAATCTCGTCGCGCTCGGCGGCATGCTCGAACGGCGGCTCGCCTTCGAACAGCTCGGCAAGCCAGAGGTCCGGCGGGACCTCGCCGGGAGATACCGCCAGCGCGACCAGATAGCCGTGTGCGCCGATCAGGTCGGGCGCTTCCTCGCCGAGGCGCTCGGAGGCCAGGTAATCGTCGAGCCTGGCAAGTGCGTCATCGTCCAATGGCGGCTGGCTGTCGATGGCGTCATCCTGGGCTTCAGGCATGCAACTCTCCGTGGCGTGATGGGGATGGCGGGCTGGACGCCCATGGCTGTCGTCGGCATTCTATCACCCCATGACGAATCTGCGTTCCTCCTCTCCCGCCCCCGCGCTCGGGGAAAGCGATGCCCAGGCGCTGGATGCGCTCGATCCCGCCGCGCTCGAAAGACGGCTCTTGCATCAGGCGGAGGCGGCCTGGCAGCTGGCACGGGAGGTGCACCCCGCGCTGCCCCGGCCGCGGATCTGGTTCGATCTGCGTGGACGAAGCGCAGGGCAGGCCCACTACCAGCGTGGCGGGCTACGCTTCAATCGCACGCTGCTGCAGGAAAATCGGCAGGCCTTCATCGATGAGATCGTGCCTCACGAGATGGCGCACTGGCTGGTCTTTCATCTCGAAGAGGGCATGCGGGCGCGCCCCCACGGACGCGAGTGGAAGACGGTGATGCGGAATCTCTACGGCCTGGCGCCAGTCGTCACGCACCGCTTCGACGTGGCGCGCGCCAGTCCCGCGCCCTATCTCTACCGCTGCTGTTGCGAGACACTGCATCGCTTTACCGGTCGGCGTCATTCTCAGGCACTGAAGGGCACCCGTTACCGGTGCCGTCACTGCCGAGCACCACTGAGCTTCGCTCACCGGGAAACGCCCCAATAGCATGAGTGTCGCGCCGGGCCGTCGCTCACCGGTTTCGTCAATTGCCGCCATCGCCTCGTTCACGGAATTGGCGCAACGGCGCAGGTTGACCGAAACTCGATGAGACGAAGGTCTAATAGGGGGTGGCCGGTGCCGCCGTTATATGCTGACGGACCGCGCAGGCGTGGGTCTATCACATTGAGTCGACTAGGCTTTCATCGTCGAATGGGTCCGAATGAAGGGGGATTGGAGCATGAGCGAACAGCAGCGCATATATCCTGTCGATGAGCGCTTGGCAGCCGATGCCTGGATCGATCGCGATCGTTACCAGCAGCTCTATCGCCAGTCGGTGGAAGACCCCGAGAGCTTCTGGCGGGAGCAGGCCGACAGCCTGAGCTGGAGCAAGAAGCCCTCCACCATCAAGAACACGTCGTTTGCCTCCGATAACGTCGATATTCGCTGGTTCGAGGATGGCGAGCTCAACGTCGCCCACAACTGCCTCGATCGTCATCTCGACTCCCGCGGCGACCAGCCCGCCATCATCTGGGAAGGCGACGATCCGAACGATCATAAGATCATTACCTATCGCGAGTTGCATCAGCGAGTCTCGCAGCTCGCCAACGGTCTCAAGTCCCTGGGCGTCGGCAAGGGCGATACGGTCACGCTCTACATGCCGATGGTGCCGGAAGCGGCCATGGCCATGCTCGCCTGTGCCCGGATTGGCGCAGTGCATTCGGTGGTGTTCGGCGGATTCTCCCCGGACGCACTGGCGGGACGTGTCGTCGACTCCCAGTCCCGCGTCGTGATCACCGCCGACGAATCGGTACGCGGCGGCAAACAGGTGCCGTTGAAGGACAACGTCGACGCGGCGTTGACGCGAGAGGGCACCGACGTGGTCGAGTCGGTGCTGGTCGTCAGGCGCACCGGTGGTGATATCCAGTGGCACGAGGGGCGCGATCGCTGGTTCGACGACGTCGTCGATCAACAGTCCACCGATTGTCCCGCGGAGCCGGTGAACGCCGAGGATCCGCTGTTCATCCTCTATACCTCGGGCTCGACAGGAACGCCCAAGGGGTTGAAGCACACCTCAGGCGGGTATCTCCTCTATGCCGCGCTGACGCATCGCACGGTTTTCGATTACCACGAAGGCGAGGTCTACTGGTGCGCCGCCGATGTCGGCTGGATCACGGGGCACAGCTATATCATCTACGGGCCGCTTGCCAACGGTGCCACGACGCTGATGTTCGAAGGCGTGCCGACTTACCCGAGCCACGGGCGGATCGGCCAGATCGTCGACAAGCATCAGGTGGCGATTCTTTACACCTCGCCGACCGCCATTCGCGCGCTGATGGCGCATGGCGAGCACATCATGGACGACAGCCGGCGCGATTCGTTGCGGATCCTCGGCTCGGTCGGGGAGCCGATCAACCCGGAGGCCTGGGACTGGTTCTATCGCGTGGTCGGCAACTCCCGTTGCCCGATCGTCGACACCTGGTGGCAGACCGAAACCGGCGGGCACATGATCACGCCGATGCCGGGGGCGACCGATCTCAAGCCGGGGTGCGCGACCAAGCCGTTCTTCGGCGTTCAGCCGGCGCTGGTCGACAACGAGGGCAAGCGGCTCGAGGGGGCGGCCGATGGCAATCTGGTCATTCTGGACTCCTGGCCCGGGCAGGCCCGCTCCATCTGGAACAACCACGACCGTTTCGTGCAGACCTATTTCTCGACCTACGAAGGGGTCTACTTCACCGGTGACGGCTGCCGTCGTGACGAGGATGGGGACTACTGGATCACCGGGCGCATCGACGACGTGCTGAATGTATCCGGTCACCGCATGGGCACGGCGGAGATCGAGTCGTCCCTGGTTGCGCATGAGTCCGTGGCCGAGGCAGCCGTGGTCGGCTACCCGCACGACATCAAGGGGCAGGGCATCTACGTCTATGTCACGCTCAACGACGATGTGGAGCCCAGCGACGAATTGAAGCAGGAGCTCAAGCAGTGGGTGCGCAAGGATATCGGTCCCATCGCCACTCCCGACGTGATCCAGTGGGCGCCGGGGCTGCCCAAGACCCGCTCCGGCAAGATCATGCGCCGTATCCTGCGCAAGATCGCCGCCGACGAGTGCGATGGCCTGGGCGACACTTCGACGCTTGCCGATCCCGGCGTCGTGGAGGATCTGATCGAAAATCGCCACGTGCGCACCTGAGAGATGGCGAAGGCTAAATGGAAATGACTTTCTTCATTATCAGGGTAACAACTATATGACTAGTTAATATGAGCCATGAGCGCTTATTTTGACTGATGATTGTCGTTCGGTCGTCCTGAAAGAGGCTTTCCTCGCAGTGAGTTTCGTGCCACTCCGAAGGGAGGGAAGCGCGCCAGCTTTCCGGGACGACCGAACTTTTTTTCCGCGTATACCACGTGCCTACCCACCGACTATCCGGGGATTTTCCCCGCGTTGATTTGAGGCTTGGGATTCCACGATCGCATGGGGTAACATGCCGTTAATCAATAGTTGGATTATATTGTCCAGATGGCGATAGTGAACCGGCTATCTCGCCACATATCTCGACAGCGCCGGAGGAGAATCAATGGCTTTTGCCCAGAAATTCATCGTTGCCGATGACCACCCACTCTTCCGGGCGGCGCTCAATCAGGCATTGCGACAGGTGTCGCCGCAAGCGGAGATCGTCGAGGCGGATACCATGGAGGCGACGACGGAAGTCGTCACCCGCCATCCCGATGCCGACTTGATCCTGCTCGACCTGCACATGCCCGGCGCTCACGGATTTTCGGGGCTGATCCAACTTCGCGGACAGATGCCGGATATCCCGGTGACCGTGGTGTCGGGCAGTGAAGAGGTGGATGTCGTTCGTCGTGCCATCGATTACGGTGCCTCGGGTTTCATTCCCAAGTCCGCTTCGCTGGATACCATTGCCGAAGCCATTGGAGAAGTGCTCAAGGGGGAGGTCTGGTTGCCCCCGGAACTGGCCGATGCCATGGGTGAGGGCAGCGAGGAAGATGCCCGCTTCGCCGAGGCGATCGCCTCGCTGACGCCACAGCAGTTTCGCGTGCTCAACATGCTGACGGAAGGCTTGCTCAACAAGCAGATCGCTTATGAGCTCAACGTCTCTGAGGCGACCATCAAGGCGCACGTGACCGCGATCCTGCGCAAGCTGGGGGTTCATTCCCGCACCCAGGCCGTCATCGCCGCCCAGAAGCTGGAGATCGAGCCGCCCAAGGTGACCGACAACTGAACCGCGTCGATTGTGGGCTGTTAGAGGCCGTTGCATCCTCAAGGATCAACGGCTTTCTCGTTTCAGAGTGAATTCCCCGTGCCTGGGCTAGCGGGTGTGGCCCGGGCTGTACTGGGACGGCACGGCCGACGCTGTCGTCTCGCTGGCGCCCATCGGGACCTGTAACCGCTCGTTGGATGCCGACCGGGCCTGATGGAGTGCCTTCCCCATCAGCAACAGTTCGATGCTCGCGAACAGCAGCAGGCTGTAGCCGGTCAGTTCCGTCATCTCTTCCGCTGCATCCTTGACGACCCGGAGATAGTGGTCGCCCATCAAGGCTTGCCACAGTTCGCTGCGCCCGTAGAGGCGGGAAAATACGTAGGTCGTCAGGAAACCACCCGCGAACAGTCCAAATCCCAGGCTGTTGCTCACTTGCGCGAACTCGTCGACGAAATCGTGGCGAGCACGGATCGTTGCGACGAGAGCCGGCAACGCGACCAGCGCGACCAGGCATTGCCAGGCGCCGTCGAAGACGTAGGTATCCAGCCACAGATCGTTTTCGCGAATCAACGACATCGCGAAGAAGGCTCCCATCAGCAGGCTAATGGTGCGTAGCACCCGGTAACGGTAGCGCATGTACCCCATCATGAGGGCGCAGAACAGCAGCAGCAGCGCCTGGGTCAGCTCGGTCAACGATGTCTCGCCGAAGTTGGGGGCCCCGACATGCCTGGCATCGATCGTCAGTACCGCTTGCATGAGCCCCGCGAGGAGGAGGATGTAAGCGCCTGCTCTTGCGGAAACCGCCCGAAAAGAGAATCCGGTCATATTCTATGCCTGCGAAAAATTAGTAGCCGGCTAAGAATATCAGGCTTAAGTTTCTTAAGAAACGGTGTTTGACCGATTTTTAAGGAATCCTTAATCTTTTGGTGCGAGTCCCACGCCCAGATGGGCGGCCTCGATGCCCGCGATGGCGGCCTTCTCGTCATTCTCGGAGCTATCCCCGCTGACGCCGACCGCGCCGATGACGCGCTCCTGTGGGTCGAGAATCAGCACGCCCCCGGCAACGGGGATGAACTCCCCTTGAGAAGCCGCCGCGACGGCCGAGAGGAACGCCGGGCGCGACTCGTTGCGCTGGCCGATGGTTCCGCTGGACACGCCGTAGCCCAGTGCCGCCCTGGCCTTGCCGTGTGCTACCGCCAGGCGCAGCGCGGCGCAGCCGTCGGCTCTGTCGCAGCTCAGCGGATGTCCGCTGATATCCATGACGGTCACCGTGATGGGATTCATCGCCTGGGCCGTCGCATGAGCCAACGCGGCGTCGATGATCCGACGGGCCTGGGCCAGCGACAAGGTCTGGTGAGTCGGGTAGACGTTGCGCATTCTCGTTCTCCTTTGGCTGTTTTGTATTCATAATTCACTTTGGGTGGCGCTATCCATGCGCCATTGGGAGAATAGGGCAAACGAATCCGTCACGAGCATCCCATGATCAAGATCCAGCAGAACACGCTATACGGCGAGGCGGCAGCCCGTATCCGCGACATGATCAACGAAGGTCTCCTGCTTCCCGGAACGCGTATCCCGGAGAAAAGGCTGTGCGAGCAGTTCGGCATTTCCCGAACGCCGCTTCGGGAAGCGCTGAAGGTGCTGGCATCCGAGGGCATGGTCGAACTCCTGCCCAACCGCGGCGCGCGAGTGATGCGCTTGACCCGGCAGATGCTGGAAGAGACCTACAGCGTGATGGGAGCCCTGGAAGGGTTGTCCGGCGAGCTGGCCTGTCGCCACATCACCGAAGAGGAGATTGCCGATATCCAGGCGCTGCATTACCAGATGATGGCGTACTACAAGCGCAAGGAGATTCGGCCCTATTTCGAGTTTAATCAGCGGATCCATGACGCGATCATGCTGGCGTCCCGCAACGAGGTGCTGCGGGAGACCCACAGCAGTCTGAACCATCGCATCCAACGCGTGCGATACTCCACCAGCATGACCGATGAATACTGGAAGCAGGCGGTGGCCGACCACGAAGCCATGATCGACTGCTTGCTGGACCGTGACGGCGAGCGCCTGGGCAATATCCTGCGGGAACACCTGCGGCACAAGCTCGTGGTCGCGGCTGCGAGCGGCGTGATCGACGACGATCTTGCCGCTTCGTCCTGAGTTTCGCCTCATCAGCCCCTGGGGCGCTGTGCGGAAACTGCCCGTGCCCGGTAGGGCGGCATTGGCAGTCGGCAGCGCCAGTTCGATCCAGAGGATCGTCGCCATCGCGTGACCCCTGATCCGGCCCGGCCCCTACGTCGCCGGTTGTCGCCTTGCCGCCGCTCGTCGGCTTCTCCCCCAGCCCTGCACCGCTTGCACCTGTTTCGGTTCCGCCGACCCGCACTTCCTCCCTGGCAGTCATTGCCTCGTCCCGACCGCGGGCCGGCGAGTCGAGGCGGGCCGCCGGAAGCGTC
>NZNW01000135.1 GCA_002695065.1 Salinicola sp.
GACGAACAGCCAGCCGGCCGCTTCGGTGGCGCGGGCGAAGGGCAGTTTCTGGCCGCCGGTGCCGACGCCGCCCTCGACGCCATAACGTTTGATGCTCATACGGTTTTCTCCTGGGTTGTCTCAATGATCGGGTGGGTAATGCGAGTGAAAAATCATGATGCGGTGCGGGAAGGCCGGGCCGACAGCCGGACCTGGCGCCGCAGCAGCCGTCCGGCCCGATGTTCGCTGGCCTCGCCCTGGCGGTAGCTGACCACGCCGTTGACGACGACCAGCTCGATGCCGCTCGCCTTGGCGATCGGCGCGGTGTAGGTCGCGGTGTCCTCGAGGGCGTCGAGATCGAACAGCACCAGATCGGCGAAGGCGCCGACGCGGATCTCGCCGCGGTCGGTGAGGCCGAAATTGGCGGCGGAAAGCCCGGTCATCTTGCGCACCGCCTCGGTCAGCGGCAGCAGTTTCAGGTCGCGGCTGTAGTGGGCGAGTACCCGCGGGAAGGCACCCCACAGCCGCGGATGCGGATGCGGATCGTTGGGCAGACCGTCGGAGCCGACCATCGACAACGGATGCGACAGCACCTGACGCATGTCCGCCTCGCTCATGTTGTGATAGACGGCACCGGCCGGCTGCAGGCGCCGGGCGGCGTCCATCAGCAACAGCTCCCACTGCTCGGCGATTGCCTTCAGCGGCTGGCGCGCCATTTCCGGGTGCGGGTCGGACCAGGTGATGAAGATGTCGATCTCGTCGGTGACCTGGCCCAGATCCAGCGTCGAGGAGCCGGCGGTGTAGGGGTAGCAGTCGCAGTGCACGCCGTGGGAGAGCGCGGCGTCGTCGAGCTTGGCCAGCGCCTTGGGCGCGTTACCCCAGTTGCCGGCGCCGGCGCATTTCAGGTGCGAGATCACCAGCGGCGCCTGGCCGTGCCTGGCGGTGGCGAAGGCCTCGTCCATCGCCTCGGGGAGCCCGGCGAACTCGTCGCGCAGATGGGTGGTATAGACGCCGCCGGCGCGGCCGACCGTCTCGACCAGCTTGTTCATCTCGGCGGTGGGGGCGTGATAGGCGTTGCGGTAGGCGAGCCCGGAGCTCATGCCCACGGCGCCCTCGGCCAGCGCGATTTCCAGCTGCTCGCGCATGGCGGCGATCTCGTCGTCGCTGGCGGCCCGGTCGAAGCGGTCCATGACCTGGCTGCGCAGGCTGGTATGGCCGATAAGCGCCGCCACGTTGACGCTGGGTTGCGCCTGCTCGATCGCCTCGGCGTAGGCGGCGAAGGTGGGGTAGCGGAAATCCTCCGCTCGGCCGAGCAGGTTCATCGGGTCCGGCACTTCGCCGGAAAGTCGCACCGGGCTCGCGCTGATACCGCAATTGCCGACCACCACCGTGGTCACGCCCTGGGAGAGCTTGGGCAGCATCTGGGGAGTGCGGATGACATTGGTGTCATCGTGGGTATGCACGTCGATGAACCCCGGCGTCAGCACCAGTCCTTGCGCCTCGACCGTCTCGCGGGCGTCGAGGTGACCCAGATCGCCGATGGCGACGATCCGGTCACCGTCGATCGCCAGGTCGGCGAGGAAGGGCTCGCGTCCGCTGCCATCGATGAGACTGGCACGGCGAATCAGCAAATCGTGAGACATGGGAGCTCCCGGATTCTCAATCCCCCAGCGGCTGGCGGTTGTCGCCGCCGCGATGGGCATCGAGGGTGATCTTGAGTCGTCGCAGCTTGTCGCGGGTGCGCGAGCGGTGACGCAGGGCCAGGCCGAGGGCCAACATGTCGATGGCGGCCATCATGGCGTAGCGCGACGACGACGGAAAATAGATGTAGTCGGTCTCGCGGGCTGCCAGCGGCAGCGTGATATCGGCGACCTTGGCCAACGGCGAGCCGGTAGCGGTAATCGCCAGGACCCGCGCGCCGTATTCACGCGCCAGCTCCGCGGCCTCATTGATTTCCGGCGTGTAGCCGGTGACCGAAAGCGCCACCACGACGTCATCGGGTTCCAGCGTCGAGGCGACCATGCGCGGCAAGAGCGCTTGCGGATAGGCGCTGATTGCATAGCCGAGCCGGACCAGCCGGAACTGCATCTCCTGCGCCATCACCGTCGAACCGCCGCCGGCGCCGAACACCAGAATCTGGCGGGCGTCGTCGAGCATCGCCACCGCGCCCTCGATATCCGCCTGCTCCATCAGCGTGCGGTTGAGCGCCAGGGTCTGGGCGGCGGTGTCGTAGATCACCCCCAGGCCATCGTCCTCGCTGGCTTCCTGGATGAAACGGCGGCCTGCCGCCAGCGCCCGGGTCAGGCGGGTCTTGAGATCGCGCACGTTGCGGCAGTCCACCGCACGGGCGAAGCGCGTCACCGTGGCATCGCTCACCGCGGCGCGCCTGGCGATCTCGCCGATGCTCGCCTCGGCGACGAAGTCGATATCGTCGAAGATCAGATTGGCGACCTTCTTCTCCGCCTCGCGCAGGCTCGGCAGACAGGCGGTGATATGCGACAGGATGTCGATCTGCTGGCTCACGTGGCTTTCCTTCGGCGTCACTTCGGGGATGCTCTTCCTGGCCTGATACTTTCTAACTCAAAAATATTTGAGTTGAAAGTTATTACCTTTCAGTGGCGCAAAATCCCGCCCAAAGTCTTAGGCTCTGTACGAAAACTGTCTGCGCTCGGCAATACTGCGTTAAAAATCGGCTCAAGATGCTCATTTACACCCCGTAAACTCCGCTATTTCGCCGATTTTTGCCTCGTCTTGCCTTCGCTCGTCGACTTTTCGTACAAACCCTGGGCAATACCACTGCCGAGCGGCCCGTCCGGGAGGCTCGAACGGACCGGCAGTCAGAAGCGCTAGAACGACGAGGTCTTGAGAAACGCCTGCAGCCGCGGCGACTCGGGATTCAGGAACAGCCGCTGGGGCGGGCCCTGTTCGGCGATTCGGCCATCCTCCATGAACACGACCTTGTCGGAAACGTCCCGCGCGAAGCGCATTTCATGCGTGACCAGCACCATGGTCATGCCCTCCTGGGCGAGGGATCGAATCGTCTCCAGCACCTCGCCGACGCGCTCCGGGTCGAGTGCGGACGTGGCTTCGTCGAACAGCATCACCTTGGGACTCATGGCGATGGCCCTGGCGATGGCCACGCGCTGCTGCTGACCGCCGGAGAGCTGGGAAGGGCGATGATCCCGCCGCTCGAGCATGCCCACCCGGTCGAGCCAGTGATCCGCCAGTTCGATCGCCTGGGGCCTCGGCATGCCACGGACCTTGGTCAGGCCGAGCGTGACGTTGTCCAGCGCGCTCATGTGCGGAAACAGGTTGAAGGCCTGGAACACCATGCCGGTCATCGCTCGCTGACGTGCGACTTCCCGTTCGCCGATGCGGACCCGCTGGCCACGCCGGAGGTGGTAGCCAATCGCCTCGCCGCCGATCAGCACGTCGCCCCGATGAAACTCCTCGAGCAGGTTGAGGCAGCGCAGCAGGGTGGTCTTGCCGGAACCGCTGGCACCGATGATCGAGACGACCTCGCCCTCGGCGACCGTGAAATCGATGCCCTTCAGTACCTCGAGTTCGCCGAAACGCTTGTGTAGATCGCGCACTTCCACGATAGGGGTCATACCGCTCTCCTCGTCGGTTGGTCGAGACGCCGACCGATGAAACGCCCGACCTGCTCGATGGCGAAGTCGATCAGGAAATAGATCACCCCGGCCAGCAGGTAGAACTGCATGTTGAGAAAGTTGTTGCTGATGATCTGCTGGGTGGTGAGCAGAAGCTCGGCGACGCCGATCACCGACAGCAGCGTCGAGGCCTTGACCATCTCCACCGCGGCGGTGATCCAGGTCGGCAGGGCGTAGCGCAACGCCTGGGGGAACAGGATGTAGCGAAAGATGCCGCCGAAGGTGAGGCCGATGGCGCGGCCGGCCTCGATCTGGCCGCGCGACAACGACTGCAGGGCGCCACGCAGTATCTCGCCGACATGGGAGGCGCAGAACAGCGTGAGCGCCAGCGCGCCGGCCTGGAAGGCGGTGAGGTTGAAGCCCACGGCGGAGGAGACGTAGAACGTCGCCAGCACCAGAACCAGCACCGGCGTACCGCGGATGATGTCGATGTAGAGCCGGGCCGGCCACCGCAACGGCTTGTTGCCGTAGGTGACGGCAATGCCGATCACGATCCCGAGAACGGTGCCGGCCAGAATGGCGATCAGCGATACCGCGAAGGTGATCGCCGTACCGTGCAGCAGCGCATCACGGTTGTTCACGACCTCGTTGAAGAAGTAGGTCCAGTCCATATCAGGCTTTCTCCAGCACGAGCCGTTTTTCCATCGCTCTCAGCACTAGCGTGATGGCGTAGCAGCAGACGATGTAGAGCAGCGACGCCACGAGCCAGACTTCGATGACCCGGAAGGTCTCGGAGTTGATCTTGCGGGCATAGAACGTCAGCTCGGGGACCGCGATGGTGGCCGCCAGCGAAGTGTCCTTGAACAGCGAGATGAAGTTGTTGCCGAACGCCGGCAGCGCGTTGCGGAACATGATCGGCAGCACGATGTAGCGCTTGATCCGCAGCGAAGTCAGGCCGATCGCCTGGCCTGCCTCGACCAGGCCCTGGGGAACGCTCAACAGGCCGCCGCGGAAGACCTCCGCCATGTAGGCACTGGCGTAGAGCGACAGGGCCACGACGAAGCTGGTGATCTTGTCCAGCGACAGACCGAGTTGCGGCATGCCGAAGAAGAGAAACAGCACGATCACCAGGATCGGCAGGTTTCGGAGGATCGAGATCCAGGTAAAGGCCAGGCTGCGTAGCCAGGGGCTGGGAGCGCGACTGGCGAAGGCCACGACCAACCCCAGTACGGAGCCGATGGCGATCGATACCAGCGCCAGCAGCAGGCCGAGACCGATGCCGCTCAGCAGCAACGGCCACTGCTCCAGGATGGGGGCGAAGTTGAAGTGATAGTTCATGTCAGTCCATCCGCTCGGGGAAGCGGTTCGGGAGAGCGTTGCCGGGCACGAGGTTGCCCGGCAACGTCGGCGGGGTCAGGGGGTTAGCGCATTTCGGCGGGGAAGCCGGTCTGTGGTGCGGGAGGACGCTCGCCGAACCACTGTTCGAACGCATCGGCATAGCGCTGGAACTCGACCCCGTACATGGCTTCCTCGAGGGTGGTGTTGACGAAGTTCAACCAGCGCTGGTCATCCGGCGAGACGGCGCAGGCGTAGGACTGCGGATTCCAGCTGTAGCCGGCATCGATGTAGCGCCCGGCGTTGTTCTTCATGTACCACTTCAGGGTCGACAGATCGGTGGCCACGGCGTTGGCGCGACGTGAGTTGAGCGCCTGATAGATCAGATTCTGGCTCTCGTACTGGTCGACCTCGGCTTCCGGCAGGGCCTGATGGACCATCTCCTCGGCATAGACGTTCTGAAGCACGGCAATCGTGATGTCGCTGCCGGCAGCCTTGAGCGCATCATAGTCGGCGTAGTCGCTGCCCTTGAGCATCAGCAGGCCGACGCCTTCCCGATAGTAGGGCACGGTGAAGGCGACCTGTTGGGCGCGGGCCGCCGTGACCGTCATCCCCTGGCAGGAGATATCGACCTTGTTGGTCAGCAGGTTGGGGATGCGGGCATCCGAGGACTGATTGACGAAACGGACCTTGCTCGGATCGTTGAACAGGCCCTGGGCCAGGATGTGGCCGATATCGGCATCGAAACCGACGGTCTGGCCATTGTCGGTGAAGTGCCAGGGCGGATTCGAGCTGCCGGTGCCGACGATCAGTTCGCCGCGATCGAGAACCGTCTGCAGGGTATCGGCCTGGGCAGTCGTGGCGGCAACAGAGGGGATGAGGGCGACCGCCGCAACGGCGCTCAGCGCTTTGAGGATCGTTTTCATGGAGTGGGCTCGTCTTGTTGCTGTTGTTTGTCCGATATATCGGATCGTTGTCCGATTTACCGGATGAATTTATACTGCACCCATCCATCGCCCCTGCGCAAGTGGGTCGTCCAGCTGCCGGCAAGGCCGTTGGACTTGAGTCCAGAGACACGTCAACGAGGTGATATGAGCCGTTCAAGTACCACATCGACTCCCCGAGCCCGGGGCATCGATCGCGTCATCTCCCTGTGCGAACAGCTTCATCTGCATCGTCAACCGATGACGCCGAAGGAGTTGATGGCGGCCACCGGCGCGCCGCGGTCGAGCGTCTACGAGCTGGTCAATCTGCTCAGTGAAGCGGGCTGGCTGGAGACGGAGAGCGACGGCCGGATTTTCTTCGGCCGGGCGATGCACTACTTCGGTCTCGACTATGCCGACCACAATGACCTGCTGCGCCGGGCCCGACCCGTGATGCGCCAGTTGTCGGCACGTTTCGACGAGACCACTCAGCTGTGCATGCTGGATGGTGACAAGTACACCGTGATGCTCAACGAGAATGGCGCCCGGCCTTTTCGTATCAGCTCCGAAGTCGGGGTAAAGGTGCCGATCCCCTGGACCGCATCCGGTCGGGTGCTGCTGGGTGGCATGAGTCGGGAAGCGATGCTGGGACTGATACCGGAGGAAGATTTCGTGCTGCCCAGCGGCGAGCGTATCGATATCGATGGCTTCATCGCCGAGATCGAGTCGACGCGTCGTCGGGGCTACGCCCTGACCGAGGGGCTGGTCGACAGCTTTGCCTGCTGCATGGCCGCGCCCATCCACGAGGGCGCCGGCCCGGCCCAGGCGACGCTCTGTTTCACCATTGGCCGCGACGCCGACGAGGCGCGCCGTAACACCCTGCTCACGGCATTGCGCGAGGCGTCCCGCTCGCTCTCCCGCGAGACCGATACCCGCTGACACCCCCATCCGGAGAACAGATCATGAACAAGACGACTCCCCCTGCGACGCCACAGAAAGGGACCCCACGGTCGACGCCTGCCCAGCTGCTGGCGGACGTGCCGCTGCCGGCGGCGGCGATACTCGAGACGCCGCTGGCCCACAACCTGGCGTGGATGCAGCGCTTCGCCGATGCCCATGGCGCCAAGCTCGCCCCTCACGGCAAGACCACCATGGCACCCAAGCTGTTCCAGCGTCAGATCGAGGCGGGTGCCTGGGGCATCACCCTGGCCACGGCGGTGCAGACGGCAGCGGCGCACGCCCATGGCATAGCGCGGGTACTGATGGTCAATCAGCTGGTCGGTCGGCCCAACATGGCGCTGGTGGCGGATGCCATCGAGGCGGGGCTGGAGTACTACTGCGTGGTGGACGGTGCCGACAACGTCCGTGACCTGGGGACGTTCTTCGCCGACAGGAACCTGACACTGAACGTGCTGATCGAGCTGGGTATCGACGGTGGCCGCTGTGGCTGCCGTACTGCCTCGCAGGTCGACGCGCTGGTGGCGGCGATCGCGGCCGAGCCGGCGCTGGCGCTGGTGGGCATCGAGGGTTACGAGGGCATGATCGGTGGCGACGACGAGATCGCCGCGGTGCGCGCCTATGGCGAGCGACTGGTGGATACCGTCAAGACGCTCCGCGCCAGCGGCGCACTCCAGCGCGAGGCGCCGATCGTCACCGCCTCCGGCTCCAAGTGGTTCGATCTGATCGCCGAGGCGTTCGACTTAGCGGAGCTGCGCGAGCACTACACGCCGGTACTGCGACCGGGCTGTTACGTGGTCCACGATCACAAGCTCTATGCCGGTGCGATGGATGCGATCAAGGCCCGGGATCCGGAGCTCGAGGGTGAACTGAAGCCGGCGCTGGAAGTTTTTGCCCACGTGCAGTCGTTACCCGAGCCGGGCCTGGCGATCATCGCCCTGGGCAAGCGCGATATCGGCCACGAGCCGGACCTGCCGTTGCCGCTCCGTCTCTATCCCCGGCTCGACGCTGGCGCCCCGGCGCCCATCGACATCCGCTCCTGGCGAACGACGAAGATCATGGATCAGCACGTCTTTCTCGAGATTCCCGACGAAGCCGGGATCGCGGTCGGCGATGTCATCGCCTTCGGCACTTCGCATCCCTGCCTGACCTTCGACAAGTGGCGACAGCTGCTGCTGGTCGACGACCGGTTGGCGGTGAAGGAGGTGATCGAGACCTGCTTCTGATGCCGGTGTCGCATTCGCCATTAAAAAGTGGAAATGGTTTCCATAAATATTGACGCCCGGTCGTCGCTCGCTTAACTTGGCATCCATGAGCGGCGACGACGGGTGGGTCTCGTTGTCGGCGGCAACTCCCTGACAGGGTGAAACGCGCGCCGTGCCGATGCGTCGGTTCGGTACTCTCGCGGTTCATCTCCCGAGCGCTCTTCCGTCGGGATGAGACCTAACGAATCATTGACGGAAGTTTGTGGCGAGCCAATGGCTCGCCTTTTTTATATCCCGCCCATCGATGTCCTGCTCGCGCCGAGGCGGGCGCCATGAATTCGCAGGGAAGCATGAATTCACAGGGAAATAAGGAGTAAAACACCGTTCGGTTGTTTCCTCGTCGTGGGTTAAGTCTAATGAAAAGCGCTGACGTCAATTCGACGTATGGCGCGTTTCGACTGCCACAAGAGGCCGACAGTGTGAATCATCAAGGACGAAAGCCCGCTCAGGGACATTCGCGGCACCTGAGAGTGCTCATGGCAGCCAGCCTGGGTGTCGCGGGCCTGACCTGCGCCGGCATGGCGCAGGCCCAACTCGAGGATTTCGAGGTCATGGACAACCCGGCGCAGGCGGAGAAGCCCTTCGAGGGAACCGCCGAGCTGGGCTACAACAAGATCAGCGGCAACAGCAACAGCGAGAGCCTGCGTGCCGGTGTCGACATGACCTGGTTCCGGCAGGCGTGGTCCTACAGCTTCAAGGCGGCTACCAAGAGCGCCAGCGACAACGACGAGACCTCGGCAGAGGAGTATCTGGTCGCCGGGCGGACGCGCTACAACCTCTCTACCTACAACTACCTGTTCGGTCTGGCCCGCTGGGACAAGGATCGCTTCTCCGGCTACGACTCCCAGTCGACCCTGGCCGGCGGTTACGGGCGCCAGTTGCTGATCGGTCCGCCGCAGTCGCTGGCCGTGGAGATCGGCCCGGGGGTGCGTCACGACGAGTACGAAGATGGCGGCCACGACGATGTCGGCCTGCTCTATGCGGGGCTCGACTACGACTGGCAGTTCTCGGAGACCTCGAAGTTTTCGCAATCGCTGGCGGCCGAGGCCTCCGACGAGAACATCATCGGGCGCTCGGAAACCGCCTTGACGGTGGCGATGAACGACGCGCTGGCGCTCAAGGTCTCCTACGAGGTCGAGTTCAACGACAGCCCGCCGCCGGGAGCGTCCAGCCAGACCGATACCGCCACGGGGGTGTCGCTGGTCTACAACATGTGATCCGTCGGGCGAGAGACGCAGAACCAGAACGGGGCTTCGGCCCCGTTCTTCATGCCAGTGGGTGGGAGGGGCGCGATTCGCCTCAACTCTGGACCGAGATGACCGAGCCGCCGTCCACCCTCACGTTGCTGCCGTTGACGAACGAGGCGTGCTGCGATGCCAGCATGGTAATGACGAAGGCCACTTCGTCGGCTTCGCCCCGGCGTTTGGCGACGATCCCGGGGCGCTCCTCCTCCAGAAAACTCTCGATCGCTTCCTCGAAGGTGCAGCCGAGCTGTTCGGCGCGCTGCTTCATCATGCCGTCGGTCATCGGCGAGGCGACGAAAGCCGGCGCAACCGTGTTGCACAGCACCCCTGAGGCGGCTTCCTTGTAGGAGAGATTCTTGACGAAGGTGCCTAGCGCTGCCTTGGCGGTGTTGTAGACGGCCTCTTCCCAGTAGGGCTGAACGGTGTTTTCCGACGTCAGGCAGATGAAGCGCCCCCAGCCGCGGTCACGCATCGCCGGAATGGTCGCCCGCGCCACACGCACCGCCGAGAAGAAGTCGATCTGCCAGGCGTGTTCGTAATCGTCGTCGCTGAGTTCCAGCGGGTCGCCCTTGGCACCGGTGACGCCTGCGGCGTGGACGACGATATCGATCGCGCCGAAGCGTTCGACGCCCTGACGAACCAGCGCGTCGACCTCGGCCTGGTCGGTGACGTCGGCGGCGACGCAGAGCGGGTCGCCGTCGATCTCGTCGGCGGCGCGGAACAGTGCGTCGGCGTCGAGATCGCTGAGCACCAGACTGACGCCCTCGGCGGCGAGACATTTGGCCGTGGCCAGGCCGATGCCGCCCTGAGCGCCCGTGATCAGCGCCGTTTTACCGCGAATCGCCAGATCCATGATCAAGCCTCCTTGCTTAATGCGGAATGGATGCGAAGGGTTACCGGGTTCGCGCCTCCAGCATGGTCGAGGTCACGGGTTCTCGCCAATCCGGCCCAGGGTGGTGCCGCCTTGCGGGGGTGGGCTCGAGGCGCAAGAATGGTGCCTCTGACGCCACATCTCGATTCCAAGCCGCGGGAAAAGCGGTGACATTCTGATTGCAGGGAACGCCATGAACTTCCGTTATCTCTCGACGGCGCTGTACCTCGGCGCCGCCATACCCGGCGTCGTGCTGGCGCAGCCCACGTCGGCACCGTCTTCGCCCCGCGCGCAGGCACAGGCGCAGCCGGTGATCGAGGTCACCGCGCCGCGACTCTCCCGTGAGCTATACGCCACGCCGGCCGCCGTTTCGGTGGTCGAACGCGACGAGATCCAGCAGGGCCAGCAGCGGGTTCGCCTGGACGAGTCGCTGGTCACGGTGCCCGGCGTGTTCCTGCAGAACCGCGACAACTTCGCCCAGGGGCAGCGGGTCTCCATCCGTGGCTTCGGCGCGCGGGCGCCTTTCGGTGTGCGCGGGATCATCGTCGTAGTCGACGGCATTCCCTACACCCTGCCCGATGGTCAGGCCCAGCTCGACGCCATCGATCTCGACAGCGCCGAGCGTATCGAGGTGATCCGCGGTCCGGCCGCCGTCCAGTACGGTAACGCCGCCGGCGGTGTGATCAGCGTCACCACCGCCGATGGCAGCGATGACCCCGGTAGCCATGTCCGCATGGAGGGCGGCAGCGACGGTTATCGCAAAGCCTCGGTCAGCAACGGCGGTGTCAACGGCCCGTGGTCGCACCATATCAGCGTGTCGGCGCTCAACGTCGATGGCTATCGCGACCACAGTTCGACCGAGAAGTACCTGCTCAACGCCAAGCTGCGCCGCGAGCTGGGTAGCGATCGCGCGCTGACGGCCATCGTCAACCTGCTCGACAACCCGCGCTCGGAAGATCCGGGGGGCTTGACCCGCGAGCAGGTGCATGAGGATCGCGATCGGGCAGGGGCGTTCACCGAGGAGTACGACACCGGCCAGTCGGTCGATCAGCAGGTGCTGGGGTTGCAGTACCAGGATCTATCGGCAGGGCCGGGCGAGTTCTACCTCAAGGGGTTCTACCTCCAGCGCGATTTCGAACAGCAGTTGCCTTATCCCGGCGATAGCCTGATCGACTATAACCGCGATTATTATGGCGCCAGCGCCGAGTATCACCAGACGTCGAGCGTGGGCGACATGCCGCTGCGCTATGTGGCGGGACTCGACCTGGCGCGTCAGGAAGACGATCGCGGACGCAAGAACGTCGCTTTCAATGGCGACGTGACCGGCAAGGTCGCCGACGAGACCCAGACGGCCACCTCGGTCGGCACCTTCCTGCAGGGCGATCTCGATCTTACCGAGCGCTGGACGCTGTCGCTGGGCGGCCGTTACGACCGGGTCGATCTCGATATCGACGACGATTATCTCAGTGACGGCGACAACAGCGGCGACCGCACTTTCCATCAATGGAGCGGATCGGCCGGGCTGAGCTACCGCTACCGTCGCCACCATCAGGTCTACGTCAATACCGGTACCGCCTACGAGACGCCGACCTTCTCCGAGTTCGCCAATCCCGCCGGCATCGGTGGTTTCAATCCGGATATCGAGCCGCAGAAGTCCTGGAATCGCGAGATCGGCCTGCGCGGCAACTTCGACAACGGTCTCGACTACGACGTGGCGATGTTCTCGGTGCGCGTGCGCGACGAACTGGTGCCCTACGAGGGCGATGATGGACGCACCTTCTACGAGAACGCCGGCGACAGCGATCGTGACGGCATCGAACTCGCCCTGGGCTGGCAGTTCGATCCGAGCTGGCGAATCGACAGCGCGCTGACGCTGGCCAGCTACGAGTTCGATAGTTACGAAGACCAGACTGGGGATGATTTCGGTGGCAATCGCATACCTGGACTGCCGGAGCAGACTTGGGTCAATCGGCTGACCTGGCAGGGGTTGGATCGGCGCTTCGCGGCGCTCGAGACGCAGTACGTCGGCGATATGGTGGCCGATAACGCCGGCGACGTTCACGTCGGCGACTACTGGCTGGTCAACCTGCGCGGGGGCGATGGCTGGCGTCTCGGCGGCGATACCGTGCTCAAGCTCTACGGTGGCGTTCGCAATCTGTTCGATGTCGAGCATTACGCCAACGTGCGTATCAATGCCAGTAACGACCGCTATTTCGAGCCAGCGCCGGGGCGAACGGTCTATGCTGGTATCGGAATCGACTTCTGACGCATCGCAGCCCGATGCCTCGAGGTGGAAAACACCAGAGCGGCGACGGCGTATCGCCGCCATCATCGATGATTCAAGGAACCGTTATGCGTACTTTCATCCCGTTTGTCGGAGCCCTGGTCTTGCTCTCCCTCGTCAGCGGCTGCACGTTCAACCGCTACAACGATGGCCAGCGCGAGGTGAAGCCCGGGGTGCCTCAGGAGGGGCCGACCAGCAATCCGGCGGACGCTTCCCGCGGTCAGAATGGCACTGGCGAACTGCCGTAGGCGGCGGTTTTTTTCGAGTCCTGACGCAACAAGCCGCCCGCGGGCGGCTTGTCGGTCGACGGTACATCGGGGCGGCTATCAGGCCTGATAGTCGCTCTCGGAGTAGAGCACGCGCAGGCGCAGGGTGTGGTCGACCTGCTTGAGCGCCTCCAGCGCCTGCTTGCCGTAGGCCTTGTCGACGTCGATGACGACGTAGCCGACCTTGTCGTTGGTCTGCAGGAACTGACCGGCGATGTTGATGCCGTTCTCGGAGAGTACGCGGTTGATCTCGGAGAGCACGCCGGGCACGTTCTCGTGGATGTGCAGCAGGCGATGCTTGTCCGGATGCGACGGCAGCGCCACCTCGGGGAAGTTGACCGAGGTGATGGTGGTGCCGTTGTCGGAGTAGGTCACCAGTTTCTCGGCGACCTCGATGCCGATGTTCTGCTGCGCCTCCAGGGTCGAACCGCCGACATGCGGGGTCAGGATCACGTTCTCGAGACCGCGCAGCGGCGAGGTGAACTCCTCGTCGGCACCCTTGGGCTCGACCGGGAAGACGTCGATCGCCGCGCCCAGCAGCTTGCCGCTCCTGAGCGCTTCCGCCAGCGCATCGATGTCCACCACCGAGCCGCGGGAGGCGTTGATCAGGATGCCGCCCTGCTTCATCAGCGCGATCTGCTCGGTGCCGATCATCCAGCGCGTGGAGGGCAGGTCCGGCACATGGAGAGTGATCACGTCGGCGCGGGCGAGCAGCTCTTCAAGGCTCCCCACCTGGCGTGCGTTGCCCATGGCCAGCTTGGTCACCACGTCGTAGTAGAGCACGTCGAAGCCGAGCCCTTCGGCGAGCACGGAGAGCTGAGCCCCGATGCTGCCGTAGCCGATGATTCCCAGCGTCTTGCCGCGCGCCTCGTGGGAGTTCTTGGCCGACTTGAGCCAGCCGCCCTGGTGGGCGCGGGCGTTCTTCTCGGGAATGCCGCGCAGCAGCATGATCGTCTCGGCCAGGACCAGCTCCGCCACCGAGCGGGTGTTGGAGTAGGGCGCATTGAACACCGGGATGGCGCGCCTGAGCGCCGCATCGAGATCGACCTGGTTGGTGCCGATGCAGAAACAGCCGACGGCGGTCAGCTTTTCCGCCGCGGCGAAGACCCGCTCGGTGAGCTGCGTCCGGGAGCGAATGCCGATGAAGTGCACGTCGCGGATCTTGTCGATCAGATCCTCTTCGGTCAGCGACGTGGAGAGCGTCTCGATACTGGTGTAACCCGCGTTCAGCAGCGTGTCCACGGCGGACTGATGAATGCCCTCGAGCAGGAGGATCTTGATCTTGCTCTTGTCCAGAGACGTCTTGGCCATTGGTGGATCAACCCTTCTTCATCGGCTTGTGGCGACGGTGGCATGACGAGCGGCGTCGCGTTCATGGGGAAGATCTGGCGAACCGGGGCGGGGAGCCCCC
>NZNW01000136.1 GCA_002695065.1 Salinicola sp.
ATGTGGACAACCTGTCCTTCTTGACCCGGCTGCCGATCGCACTGACCATTCTGGCACTTGGTTGGTGTCTTATCTTCGCTATTTCAATTTTCTGGGCCGCTAGAACCAAGCGACCACAGTCAGACGCCTAGCTGCTAGTGCTAATTCCACGCAGTTTGAATGTGCCGCAAGCGGACTGTCCGCTTGCCTCCCCAAAATCCGTCAAACTGCTCTTGGCGAAAACTGGCGGTGGGCTGGGCACCCTAATTCTGGCCCATCCAGACTGCGGGTGCGATTGCCAATGAAACCGTCGTTGATCTCGATAGAGCTAGCCACTCATTCTTTGCGCGGCGGTGCACTAGTTCCAAAAGCGAGATAGGCATGACGGGTCAAAACTCTTGCACCCACTGTCAAGATCCGGCTCTGCAGGGCCGCTAGATTCATCTCGTCACCGAACAATGGAGGGCATGATGGATTTCAGAAATCTCGACCTGCTTGATACGCTGCTCGGGTGTTTTCGGAGCGGGAAACCTCTGTTGGCTCTAATCATCTGTGGTTGCGCTATTTCATGTTCGCATAATCCTGATCAGCGACCCATGCATGAATCACCCGATCAGGCCCTCGCGATAAGAATTGATAATTATATGATGTCGGGGGTTGGGTTGGGTTACGCTGGAGCCCTTTTGGTTGCCAAAGACGGCAGAATTATCCTGAACAAAGGATATGGTCTTGCCGATAAGGAAGCCAGCACTCCGAACACGTCAGAAACTATCTTTGATATCGGCTCCAATACTAAGCAATTTACTGCGGCCGCTATCATGAAATTGGTGGACCAGGACAAGCTGCTCACAACCGATCGGTTGGGCGACATCTTTGATGATGTGCCAGCTGATAAAAGAGATATCACAGTTCATCAGCTCTTAACTCACACCTCAGGTTTTGATGGTGGCTTTGGCGGTGACTTCGACGGCACGACGAAAGATGAGTTTCTCGCGCGGGCCTTTGCCAGCGAGCTGATCGGAGAGCGCGGAGAATACAGATACTCTAATGCTGGCTACAGCTTGCTCGCTGCAATCATCGAGAAAGTCTCGGGCTTAGATTACGAAAATTACTTGCGGCGAAATATCCTAATACCTGCCGGGCTAAACCACACAGGCTATCTTTTGCCTGACTGGGATCGACTATCCATAGCTAAACAATATTGGCACGGGGTTATCTCAAGAGGAACTACTGTCGAGCGCTATCTTGAGGATGGCGGCGTCTCTTGGAATCTGGTTGGCAACGGCGGCCTCGCAACCACGTCGGGCGACCTTTACAAGTGGCTGGAAGCTCTAAAGGGCGACAGAGTTTTATCGAAGTTTTCCCGAGCGCAACTCTTCGCACAGCACGTGATGATTTCCCCAGAACCCAGACGGTTTAATGGATACGGCTGGGGCGTGCAGAAGGGTTATGATGGCAAAACCCTGGTCACCCATAATGGCGGGAATGGCATATATTATTCTAGTATTGCCTGGTATCCCGAAGGCGATGTGACAATCATATACTCAAGCAATACATCGATCGCCGGATGGCCGACCAAACAAGTCCATCGCATGATTTTCGAGCCTGGCTACGTACCGAGAGCCTTTACGGTTTCGCGGCATCGAACGGTGTATGAGTATGTGTTGTCGAGTTCTACTGTCGGAATAGCTGGGCTCCCGGAATACTTCGAGAGCGAAACAGGTGCGCCGGTGAAAGACCAGGCTCTATTGAACCGAGTGGGCATAGCATTTGAAGAAGAGGGCAGGCACGAAATCGCTATCGCCTTATTCAAACTGAATATCGAGTTGTTCCCAGATCGGGGCAATCTGTGGGAAAGCCTGGGCGAGGGTTATCTGGCCGCAGATGACAAAGCGCAAGCCTTAGCCAGCTATCAGAAATCATTGGATCTCGCGCCAAGCGAAGACTGTTCTTGGTGCGCTAATGCAAAGGAGAAGATTGCTATATTGCAGAGGGAGTAAGCCTCCCGCAGAGCCATCGGCGATCAGGTGGATCGCCGCTATTTGGTAATCGGAGGTTTGATGTCGAGCGCAAGTTTGGACCCTCAAAATCGCCGTAGAAAGCCAGTAACTATCCTCCAAAAGCGGACCGGCAGCGATATCAGCCCGATCATCCAGGACCCGAATTGCTGCTTACGGCCCAAAAGTTGACGACAGAGGTCCTTCAACACGAGTGACTGAAATTGGGCCGTAAACTGACTGTCCGGTTTCCGTGACCAAAGTGCGGAAAGCTGCCATTCGGCTTACGACCCGAAAGCGGACATTGGTCGGCCCGTGAATTTGAGCTAGACGTTACTTTGTGAGAGCGTGACACCCGCAATGAAGAAATTTGCGCTTTTCGCTGCCGTCCTGATTGTCGCCGCTCTGGGTTGGCGCGCCTCGCTATCAATGACAGACGAGAATGAGCCTCCCACTGACTGGTGTCCGGCTCCTGAAGTTTGTATCCCTGCTGCCGACGTTGAGCAATTCGCGGTCCCCTCATATGCTACGAACCAGAAAGCTCTTCCTACGGAGTTCCTAATAAGAGCAGGCGCTGATCTAGGGGTTCGGGACTCCCGTGTAGCGATCGCGATCTATCCAAAACCATCGGCAGGTATGAATAACTATGAGGTCGTTTCGTCAACGAACAGCGAGCTCTACACCCAAGTTCTCTACCATGAAAAATTCGGCAACCAGCATACATGGAGAGCGATGGCACGCGGTCATGGCCGCCGCGGCGGAAGCTTTCACAAGACTGAGAATATTGTTTATTATTGCAATCAACATGACATTTGCAACGCCCTCATTCATAAAGGAAAATTCGAGGCGTCGATACTTCTGGATCGAGAGAGCTTAAATAAACTACCGGCCCTGCGCCAGTTTTTCTTGTCCATGTTTCAGCGCTGGAGCCAGTCGGTTTGAGTTGGAGCACATCATTGCGCAGAACAAAAGCAGCGCTCGCGGCTATTGGCGTAACCTGCCTTTCAGTATGGCCAAGCCATGTTGCCGCAGAAAGCATTTGGGCTGTCCAGAGATTGCATGACTATGAACGGGGGCCTGCGCTTATCGAGCAGTTTTTCGACGATGCTTGGAAAGGGACTGCGCACGCCCGATTTCAAAGCTTCGGATGCACCTCGGATGATAGTCTTTACGAGCGCGAGGGTCGGCGCGATGATAGACCAGTCGAGGTCACACGCATAAAGCTTCTTGGCGCACAAAGGGCGCAATCTCACCCAACATACCTAGTAGCTGGAAGTCGTACGGCTTGGTTCGAGAACCAAGGGAGCTTTGTTGAGCTTCCGTGTATTTGGCTCATTTCATTCGATGGTAATCGAGTCCGCTCGGTGCGGGAAGCCGGTGAGCTTGGCTATCTGCTCCGATACAAATCAGAAGACTGACCGAAAGTGCCAATGAAGTCTCTGGTCATTCTGATACTTTCGGGAACCCTTGTCGCCTCATGCTCTGAAGAAAAATCATCTGGTAGTGGAGCGGATCCCCGCATTGCGATAGTCCAATGCTTGAACGAAAAGCTTTCTGGTACAATGTCTGAGCATACTGAACTGACCTCCGTTACTCTGCACGAGGGGCGCGTCGTCAGCTATAATTTTCAGGTCTTCACCGGCCAATTCTTTACGATCGATTCTGGCACTTTACTGCCCAAGAAAAATATGGTGGTCGCTGCAAAATTCTCTGATGGATATTTTGAAGCTCTCAAAGCCGCCTCGCCAAAGAAGCGGGAGGATTATGAGCCGCTACGGGAGCGTTTTGGTGAGGCTGATGCCAGGCGTATCTCAGACGTTGTTCGCCATGGTGATCTTCATTTTCTCGGTCCAGAAATCGCCGCGGTTAGGAGAAATTTACACAGCATCACCCCTAAGCAGCCATATCTACTTCGGGATGATCAATGGATTCTCCAGATGGTCAGCGATGGTCCGCCAAATGATATTCTGCGCTCGAAAACCTCAGATGTTCTTCGCGGGATTGATCGCTTTAGCCCGACATGTGATCCGATCTCATAAGGGAAGCCTTTCGACAGCTTCCCACCCAATTCGTGACAGCTTCGCCGAGCTGGTGGTGTGCCAGCAGCGGACGGGCCGCTAACGACCCGAAAGTGGCCGGTCGGCAACGCGCCCTCATCCCGGCCATTCGAGATCTGCGTGCTGTAACCTGAAAGCCGCCATTCGTTCACGATGATCGGAGGGCAGCTACGTGCCCCCATTGCGGTCTTTCGAGATTGCGCAGCTAGCACTTGGAAGCCGCCGTACTGAAGACCACTATCGCATCCGCGGCGTCAATCGTCGTACTCGCATCCTCTTGTGCAGAGGGCGTTCGTCCAGATCGTTTGGACCATCATCATGTTCTGCATCATGGGCACTCCAATCTTGAACATGCGCCCGAAATCAACGTTCAGGTCCGAACACTGCAGGAACGGTCAGGGAGCGGCAGAAGGGCGGGCAGGGCCAGCAAAGCAGAGGCGATGTCGAACACGCGCTTTGTCGCTGCACCCATCCGTTCCTGCCAACCGCGCTACCGGGTACCTTGGAGCGCGGCGTGCGCCAGAGCCGAACAATCGTGCTGCCGCATACCCGAAATTCTGTTCGCTCATCATGCTGTCAGCCTAACACCAACCCTTTTCCAATAGACAGAACTCACGCTCGAACAGCAGCTCTTCCTGGTTCCGCAAGCTGAGTTGCAACAGCGGAACGGACACTCGAACGTGCCTTACCAAGGTAGCTGGCACCACGGCATCCGCTTGGACAATTTACTTTGTTAAGGACGTCGCAAAGGTGATTGGCTGTTCCCATACCAAATTGGTAACTGTCCCTTTAGTCTGACGGGACAGATAGACGACGACTTGAAATGTGTTCGACGGCCCCGCCGTTCTCTATGGCGGAGCCGTCGTATCGTACGTCTTAGGGGTCAGCGTATCGAAATCAGAAGTCGATTATCAGACGGAAGCCAGCACTTCGCGGAGCAGGCGCTGTGATGTATTCGCCGTTGGGGCTGCTGGGATTGAAATTGCCCCAGTAGCGGCTGAAATCCGGCGTCAGATCGTCGAAAATATTGTTCACGTAGATCAGCGCGGTGTAATTATCACCCGAGACGCCGATCTGGGCGTTTGCCACGAACTTGTCGTCAAGCAACACGCGGTTGTCGAAGCGGGCATAGCGCGAGGAACGATAGGTGCCGGTCAAATCTAGGAAACCGTCAAGCTTATCGGTAAGCGGGGCATCTACGCGAGCGTTTGTCGTCAGCGAATGGCGTGGGATTAATTGGACGCGGTTCCCGCCGAACTGCCGCGTTGTGCCGGCCGGAGCCGGGAACACATCACGAGCAACGAAGTCTTCGAACTCGGAGTCGGTATAGGCATAGGATGCGCCGAGACTGAGCCAGTAGACCGGGCGCATACTGGCGGCGAGTTCAACGCCGCGAACAGTCGCCTTATCCGCATTGATGATGTAGTTAAGGCTGACTGCGCCCGAGGTAGGACACTCTGGTTCCGGTCCGAACGGGCTGTTGGAACCGTAGCAGATGGTCGTCACCTGCAGGTCGCTCCAGTCCGAATAATAGACCGATGCCTCTAAGCTCAGGAGATCGAACAGGGTGCCCTTCGCACCGATTTCGTAGGTCCAGATAGTTTCCTGTCCAAACGGACGCAGCTCGTCAGCAACCTGACCGGTATTGAAGCCGCCCGGCTTCGAACCCTTTGCAAGGGTGGCATAGAGATTGAGATCTGGCGATGCCGCATAGTTCAGGCTGAAACGGGGCAACCAGCTGTTGAAGGTCTCGCTGGCACGGAAGTTCACTTCATTACTGCCGGTCAGGAACAGGATATTCACGCCAGTTGCAGCAGCAGCCTCGATGATCTCGTGGTTGAAGCGAATTTCGCCGGTGGCAGTCAATTGGTCGGTAACGTCATATTCCAGCGAGGCGAAAGCCGAGTAGGTGTTCGTCTCGAGAAATGCGGGGCGCACTGGGATATTGTCTCGCGTGCTGGTGATGAAGTCCTGCGCGCCAACGAAGCGGGTGTACTCGAATTCCTGGTAGTTCTCATCGAAGAGGAACGCACCGACGAGGCCACGCCAGTTGCCACCGTCATAGCTCAAGCGAAGCTCGGAACTGATCTGCTGAAGATCCGTGTCGAAATCGAAAATACCGACGCAGGTGTCGGGAAGGCAGAACTCAAGCCCACCACCGAGATCGGGGCCAGAGGGCACATTGTCGGGCTTCTTGTCGAAATCGAACTCGATGTGCGACGCGACGGAGTTGAAGCCCGTCAGCGAGTTCAGCACAAGCCCTCCCCCAAGATCTATTTCAAGGTCGAGGGTGGCTCGGAAAGTATCGGAGTTGTTACCTGCGTACTCATGGTCTGACGACATGGCGACCTGGCTGGCGTCGAATTCATCTTCGCCGATGTAGTTCACACCTTCCACGGTGGTATCCGCACGCGGCAGAATGAAGCCCGCACCCGGACCCGCATCCTGACTGATGTAATTGGCGCGAACGCGTGCCGTCAGCGGGCCGGTTTCAACCAGGAGAGCGCCGCCGACGCCCACGGTCTCCAGTGCGTCGAGGCCGATACCGTCACCCGGGTTCTTATAGTAGCCGCCAAAGTTGCTGTAGGTGCCCGACAGCTTGAAAGCGACGGTATCGTCGATAAGCGGTCCGGTTACGTGGCCGGTAATTTCTTGGGTATCGTAATTGCCGATCGCAGCGTTGATACTACCGCCGAAATCGAATTCGGGATCGCGACTGATGAACTGGATCGCACCGGCGAATGCCGAGCGGCCGAAATAGACCGTCTGCGGCCCGCGCACCACTTCGATCCGCTCGAGGTCCATCAGCGCAGTTGCGGTCTGGGCACCGCCGCCGCCAACAGTCGTGTTGAGCGAAACGCCGGTGACGTCGATACCATCCACCACGATGGCAACGTTGGATCGGCCTTCAACCAACGCGACACCGCGCATGGAGGGACGGATGTCTGCCGGCGAGGCACCGCGATCGAACTGCAAGCCGGGGGTGAGGTTTGCCACCTGCGATACATCATCGATGCCGCGCGATGCAATTTCCTCGGAGCCGAGGACCGCGATCGAGACGGGCACTTCCTGAAGCGACTCTTCGCGGCGACGCGCCGTTACCACGATCGTGTCACCTTGCGAGGCAGACTGCGTCAGGGTGCCCTGGCTTGGAGGCGCCGCGTCATCCTCGTTCGCATACGCGGGAACGGTAAGCAGTGCCGACGCAGCGATGACGGCGTGGCAAGAGCTAAGGAAAAAGCGCGATTGCATGCGGAACCCCTTATCATTTGTGTCCAACTGATGTGGAATAAGACACGCATGTTCGACTGCACGAATACGTCACGACGAAAGTTTCCGCCAGGCGGATAGACTGAGTCGGCTCGTGAGGAAATCTGGTCATTGTTTGGCCGAATCTAGCTAGTGCCTACGGACCAAAAACGCCGCCGATTCCACGTGTTATGGGTAAACCCGACAAACTTTCTCCGGCAGGCGGATATCTTCAAGAATCCTGCCGCCATGTGTTGCGCTGCACCATATCCGGCCACGATTTTCCGAATCGTGGAGGAACGGGCTGTCGCGCAAACGCAAGAACCCCCGGACCAGAGGCCCGGGGGTTCCGCGTTCCTGCTGCTGAATTCTTCGCTCAGCTTATCGCAGCTGCGTCTGCAAGACTGGTATACATCGCCTGTTTCATCAGGAAGGCACGCCTGGCCATGTCGTCTTCTAGCAGCGCGTTCATCCTCGCGCGCCGCTTGCGATGTGCTTCGGATTGCCCGCCGCGCATGAGTTCCATGTTCTCAATCGTCTGTTGCTGGGTGAACTGGTGCGTCACTGTGCGCCGCTGACGATCGTACAGATCAAGAAGCTTTTCGTCGGCACCGTCGATAACCTTCACCAGCTTCTTGCACAGGTTCATCGCGTCATGAATTCCGCTGTTCATGCCGAAACCGCCCAACGGGTTGTTCATGTGCGCAGCATCGCCGACGAGCATTGCCCGGCCCACCCGGAAACGCCCGGCAACACGCTGGTGCACCCGGTAAATGGTGCGGTGAACCGTCTCGACAGTCTCGCCATCCTTCAGAAAGCCGCCGAACACGCGATTTTTCTTCTTGTCCGAAAGCAGTTCTTCTTCCGATTCCTCCTGAGCCGGCACGAGGACGCGCCAGAACTTGGGAACACGCAAGAGCACGAGCCATTCGTCGGGATCGGAGATGTAATTCACAAGTGAGAGATCAGGAATTTCCTCGCGTACTTCCTGCGCCGTCGACAAGCATAGGAAGCGTTCGGGATAGGTGAACCCTTCGAAGTCCACGCCCAGCCACTTGCGAACGGTCGAACTCGCCCCGTCGGCCCCGATAATGTAATCGGCCTTTACCTCGATGATCTCGTTGGGGCCTTCAAGTTCCGCGGTAACGCCATTGGCATCCTGCATGAAATGCACGAGGCGGTGATTGAAAAGCACCTCTGCCCTTGCCTCGGATTCCAGCTTCTTAGCGAGACCATGCGCGAGATAATACTGCTCGCACTGCAAGCGATACGGATACTTCGTCATGTCCGCAATTTCTGTCAGATCGAACGGCAGCACGTCGCCGCTCTTGCGGTCGCGCCAGTGATAAACAGGCGCTTTCAGTCCGTTGTCCATCAGGTGCCCGGTGATGCCAAGTTCATCCAGCATCTCCAGGGTCGGCGGGTGGAAGGTCGAGGCGCGCAGGTCGATCGCGGCTTGGTCGCCGCCTTCTGCCAGCACCACGTCGATGCCATGCTGCGCCAGGTAGGCAGCTGCGACCGAACCGACCGGGCCACCACCCACAACGAGTACCTGTGTCTTGATTGATTTTCTCATCGAAGTTCCAATTTCCTTGCGACCTCGCGGCTGGAGCAGGTGAATTCCGTTGCCCGTAGGGGCTCAGAATTCGGCCATCAGCCGACCAAAATCGTCGATCTGGTCGGCAATCCCGACCGTTCGAAGCGCGTGCCAGTAGGTTGCGGTGTTGATCGCGATCACGGGCTTGCCGAGCCACGTTTCGGCAGCCGCGCAAAAGCGCATTCCATCGACGTTGGTGCCGACCTGGATCAGCGCGTCGACATCGTCGCCGTCCAGCTGAAGGAAGGTCTCGCGCAGCATTTCGGTCGTAGTTTCCGCAATTGCGATCCAGCTCGGGCGTTGCAGTGCGACGTCGCGCACGGTTTCAAAGCCGTAGTCCGAGAGGAAGTTTCGCACCTCGGCGTTCGCGGTGGGATAATACGGCGACAGGAACGCCACCTTCTTGATCCCGCCGTATGCTTCCAAAGCGGCGACCGTCGCCTCGGAACCCGTCGTCACGCCCATCCCGGCAATCTCTTCGACTGCCTCGCGCCATTTGCTACCGCCTTCCGCGCCATTGAAGAAGGTGACGGCAGACATGCCCATGACGAGGTGGTTGGGTTCGCAAGTGAGCACCCGGCGCACCGCATCGTGCGTCTGATTGGAGATTTCCCAAGCCCCGGCCATGAAGGTCTCGTTCGACACGGCATTCGCGTTGTCGACGTGGATGCGGGAATAGTGATTGGTGACGCCGCGCGGGCGCAGGTCATCGAAATCAGGCTGGACGATGGTATTGGTCGAGGGACCGAGCACCCCGAATTTCATCCGGTAGCCCTGCCGGTCCAGGCTTTGGCGTTCAGTCACTTCTGCGCCCTTTTCGTCTCGCGTTTCATTTCGTTTGTGGTTGAGATCAGGCCACGGTCAGTTCGCTGGGTTCAGCCTTACCCGCGTACGGGACATCGCGTCCTCCGAAGCGGCGCACCCGCAAGTTCGCCTGCTCACCGTGGCCGGCAAAACCTTCCAGCGCGCAAAGGCGGCTGCAGTATTCGCCGACCAGCGCGGAAGCTTCATCGGTGAGGACCTTCTGGTAAGTGCAGGTCTTGAGAAATTTCCCGACCCAGAGGCCGCCGGTGTAACGGGCAGCCTTCTTCGTCGGCAGCGTGTGATTGGTTCCGATGACCTTGTCGCCGTAAGAGACATTGGTCCGCTGGCCGAGGAAAAGCGCCCCGTAATTGGTCATGTTCTCAAGGAAATAGTCGGTGTCCGCCGTCATCACCTGCACGTGTTCGCTGGCGATGTCGTCAGCAATAGCAACCATCTCGTCATAGCTCTCGGCAACGATAACTTCGCCGAAGGTCTCCCATGCCTTGCGAGCATGTTCGGCGGTCGGCAGGATCTTCAACAATCGTTCGATCTCGGCCATCGTCTCGCGGGCGAAAGTCTCGCTGTTGGTGAGCAGGACGCCGGGGCTATCGGGGCCATGTTCGACCTGGCCCAAGATGTCGGTCGCCGCCATTTCGGGGTCACAGCCAACTTCGTCGGCGATGATTAGCGTCTCGGTCGGCCCTGCGAACAGGTCGATACCCACGCGCCCGAACAGCTGGCGCTTGGCTTCAGCAACGAAGGCGTTGCCGGGACCGACAAGGATATCGACCGGGTCGATCGTCTCGGTGCCGATGGCCATTGCGCCGATGGCCTGAATACCGCCAAGGGCATAGATAGCATCGGCACCTGCCATGGCCTGCGCTGCAACGATTGCGCGAGCAGGCTTGCCCTCGAACGGAGGCGCGCAGGTGATTACGCGCGGGCAGCCTGCGACTTTCGCCGTGATGACCGACATGTGCGCCGACGCCAGCAGCGGATACTTGCCGCCCGGCACGTAACAACCAGCCGCATTTATGGGCACGTGCTTGTGACCCAGCACTACGCCTGGCATGGTCTCGACCTCGACATCCTTCATGGAATCGCGCTGGATCTGCGCGAAGTTGCGCACCTGCTCTTGCGCGAACTCGATGTCCTTGCGCTCCTGCGGGGTAAGGCTGTCCACGGCAGCGTCGATCTCGGCTTGCGAAAGGCGGTAGTCCTCCCGGTCCCAGTTATCGAACCTGATCGACATATCGCGCAGGGCCGCATCGCCGCGATCCTCGATGTCGAGCAGCGACGCCTCCACGATGTCGCGAACCTTGCGATCAGCATCGCGCTTCGCCTCTGCGGTCGCCCCGCGCTTCAGCCAGTTTGCCATAGTTTCGTCTCCTCAAGCCGTTCCGGCACGCGCCAGCCACGGCGTCTGTCCAGCCACGCGCTGTTCGTGCTTTATGATGAATTCCGCATCGAGCAGGCTCAGCTCGATCTCGTTCAAACCTTCGATCAGGCAGCGCCTGCGAAAGCTGTCGATGGTGAAGTCGAATTCCAGCGACGCGCCTGCCGACACGGTCTGTTGCAGCAGGTCGACTTTCAGGTCGCCGTCCCGCGCGGCCTCGACCAGCGGGGCGATTGCCGCCTCGTCCACGGTCGCGGCAAGGATGCCGTTCTTGAAAGCGTTGCTGGAAAAGATGTCGGAGAAACTGGATGCGATAATCGCACGCACACCCATGTCGGCCAGAGCCCACGCCGCATGCTCCCGGCTCGAACCGCAGCCGAAATTGGCACCGGCGACAAGGATTTCCGCGCCTGCATATCGCGGGTCGTTGAATACGTTCTCATTCCCTTCGCGCAGCGCGGCGAAGCAGCCGTTTCCAAGCCCTTCCTTGCTGACGGTTTTCAGCCAGTCCGACCCGATGATGACGTCGGTATCGACGTTGGAGAGGCCGAGCGGATAGGCTTTGCCCTCAATAATTGTCAGGCTCATGCCGGAACTCCCGCATAGTCGCGCACGTCGGCTAGGTGGCCTGCAATTCCGGCAGCGGCAGCCATCGCTGGCGAGACGAGGTGCGTACGCGCGCCCGGCCCCTGTCGGCCCACGAAATTGCGGTTGGAAGTGCTGGCGCAGCTTTCGCCCGGCGGCACCTTGTCGGGATTCATGCCGAGACAGGCCGAGCAACCCGGCTCGCGCCATTCGAAGCCCGCTTCGGTAAAAACCTTGTCGATACCTTCTTGCTCTGCCTGCATTTTCACCAGGCCCGAGCCAGGCACGACAATCGCAGAACGGATCGCAGGTGAGAGGCGACGCCCCCTGAGCACGTCAGCGGCTGCGCGAAGGTCTTCGATTCGGCTGTTGGTGCACGAGCCGATGAAGACATGCTGGATCGGCACATCGACCATGGCCTGCCCCGGAGCGATACCCATGTAAGCGAGAGCCGCGCGAACCGAGGCGCGCTTCGTCTCGCTGCCGAACTCTTCGGGATCGGGAGCATTACCCGTCACCGGCACCACGTCCTCGGGGCTGGTGCCCCATGTGACAAGCGGGACAATCGCCGAGGCATCAATGACAATGCTCTTGTCGAACTTTGCCCCATCGTCGGTTCGCAGGGACTTCCAACTTTCGACAGCGTCGTCCCAAGCCACCCCCGATGGTGCCATCGGGCGACCCTCAAGATACTCGAACGTGACGGCGTCTGGCGCAAACAGACCTGAACGGGCGCCGGCTTCGATAGACATGTTCGCAACGGTCAGGCGCTGTTCGATCGACATCGCCTCGAACACCGGGCCGCGATATTCGATGACATGGCCGATTCCGCCCGCCGTACCGATTTCGCCAATCACGGCGAGGATTACGTCCTTCGCCGTAACGCCCGGAGATAGCGAGCCCTCCAGCCGCACTTCCATCGTCTTCGAACGCCGCAAGCGCAGCGTCTGAGTGGCGAGCACGTGTTCGACCTCGGTCGTGCCGATCCCGAAAGCGAGACACCCTAATGCGCCGTGCGCCGACGTATGGCTGTCGCCGCAAACCAGCGTGCTGCCAGGGAGGGTGAAACCAAGCTCAGGCCCTACGACATGAACAATGCCCTGGTTGATCGATGTAGCATCGAAGAAGGGAACGCCGAATTCGGCAACGTTCTGCTCAAGCGTCGCGAGTTGAAGCGCGCTCTCGGGATCTTCGATGGCAATAGGGTTTCCTACGCCGTCGGTACGAGCCGTCGTGGGAACGTTGTGATCGGGCATCGCCAGCGTCAGGTCAGGGCGCCGGACGGGCAAACCGGCCTGGCGAAGTCCCTCGAAAGCCTGCGCGCTGCTAACCTCGTGTACCAAGTGCCGGTCGACATAGATCAGGTCGGTACCGTCCTCCTGCTGCCGCACGAGGTGTGCATCCCAGATCTTCTCGTACATGGTGCGCAGTTCAGCCATTGCGACGCGCTCGGGCATACTCGAGGACCAGGCAGGTCAACCACCGCTCTGCGGAAATCAATGGCCACGCATCTGTGCACATGGTCTAGGAGCCCTCCATTCTGACGGCGCGGAAGATGCGCCAGTTTTCTGCGTCCAAGGGCTATAAATCGCGGATGGAGCGCCTTCGTAGAGGGGTTGCAAATTATATCCGCAGAGCGGATATTGCACAGCGAGGCGGCGGCGTTTCACCGTTATCGGCATAGCGTCTTCGCAGTCATTCAAACCGCTGGACAAGCAGACCGTGGACAAAGGCATACCCATCCGTTCGATCTCTCGCGGCATCGCCGTGCTCAAGGCGATCAACCGCAGCGGATCGATGACGATGACCGAAATCACACGGACTTGCGACCTGCCCTACCCAACGGCTTCTCGCGTGATCCAGACGCTGGTTCATGAAGGACTGATCGAACGAGAACCGAAACGCCGCCGCTATCGTCCGACGGCGATGGTTCAGTCACTGGCGCACGGGTTCCAAGGCGATGGCCGGCTCGTCAAAGCAGCGCGCTCGCACATCGTGGAGCTTACGCGTGTGCTTGGCTGGCCGATCACTCTCTCCAGCCACGTAGGTCACTCGATGGTGATCCGCGATTCAACCCACGCGCTGAGCGCACTGACCTTCAACGAATACTTCCCTGGCTATGCCAGCCCATTACTCGAAAGCGCAGCGGGCCTCGTCTTCCTCGCAGCGCTAGGCAAGGAGGAACGCGAAGGCCTGATCCAGTCGATGCAGGCTCTGGAGAACAAGGAGTGGACCCAGGCCCTTTCGCTGCTGGAGGAAGCCCACCTTCTCGATGAAATTCGCGAGCAAGGTTATGCCGCCCGCAGCTTCAACCGCTTCACCCGCAACCCAGGCAAGACATCCTCAATCGCCGTTGCGATTATGGACGGAGAGCGCCCCGTAGGCGCGGTATCGCTGGCCTATTTCGCATCAGCGATGAAAGCCGAAGAGGCGATGGACCGCTTCGCCCCGCAAATCCGGGCCTGTGGAGCAGCTATCAGCGAGAACCTCGCGCCCTTCGCCGAATAGCAAGAAACAGGAGTTAGGCTGAGGCTTCGAGCCAGCGGACGACTTCTGCAACCGGCAGGACGTCGGCGTATTTCAACTGCATGTCGGCAAGGTTCGCGAAATGCGGGCTCTCGTGCTTGTCGGCCGTAGTCTCGATCGGAACGATCGTGCGGTACCCATGGCTGACGGAGTCGACGACTGTCGCACGGACGCAGCCCGATGTCGAACCTCCAGTAATCACGACAGTATCCACTCCGTGCCAGGTCAGCAGGCTTGAAAGGTGCGTCTCGTGAAAGGCCGAAGCCATGCGCTTGTCGAACACGGCATCGCGTGCATAGTCCACTTCACAGCGAGGATCGAAGGCGTGGCGTTCGCTGCCCTGCTTGATGGATTTGAGCGCATTTGGCCCTTCCTCCCTGATGCCCCACACTCCGCAGTCGTCGCCGTTTTCCATGTAGGCGACGCGTGTCCAGATCACCGGCATGCCCTGCTTTCTGGCCAACGCGGAAACGGTGTTGATATGGGCGATCTGCTGCGGATCCGTCTGGTAAGCGGTGCTGAATCGCTCGATCTGCGTGTAGGCGCATTGCACGTCGATGTTCACGATGGCGAGCTTGCGACCAAAGCCGAATGGCTTGCGCTCAGGGTTTTGCATGACCTGCTGAAAGAACTGGCGCGCGGTGAGATCGCTTTCGACCATGTGTGTGCCTTGGGGCATGGATATTCCGATACTGGAGTGTTGTGACGGTTCAGGGGTGAAGCAGTTCAAGGCCGCCGGAAACCGGGATCGACTGTCCACCGATGCCCGATGCTGCCGGGCTAAGTAGGTAGGCAACGAAACGTCCGACTTCTTCGGGAAGGCCAACGCGACCAAGTGGCGTGTTGGCGACGACCATCTCGCGAAACGCCTGTGCACCTTCCTCGCCAAGCGCGTCGGCGACACTGTCGCTCCAGATGAGCCCGGGTTCGATGACATTCACACGCGCCCCGCGCGGCGCAGCCTCGGTTTGGTGAAACATCTGGCTGAGGCCGATCATCGCGGCCTTCGACGCGCCGTAGGCCGATCCTCCCGGTCCGGCGCGAATTCCGGCAACGCTGGACACATTCACGACCGCCCCGCCCGATTTGCCAAGCGCCTCTATCGCTGCGGTCATCCCGCGGCGGCAACCGCCGTAATTGAGATCGACGAGGAATCGGATGACATCTTCCGAAAGCTGAGAGATCGGGGCGTTCTTCGCTTCACCTGCGTTGTTCACCAGTCCGTGCAGCGCGCCCGTCTGTTCAACGACTTGATCGACGGCGCTGTTCCACGCTTGCGGGTCGGTAACGTCGAGGCGGATGAACATCCCGTCGCCACCGGCTTCCCGCACGGCGGCCAGCGTTTCCTCGCCGAGGTCAGGCTTGCGACCGGCAACGCCGACCCAGCCGCCCCGTCGCCCGATCTCGATTGCCGTCGCCCTTCCGATACCCGAAGTCGCGCCGGTCACGATGAAGCTGCGGCCTTCGAGCGAGGTCGAACAAGCTCCGCCGGCGGACGCGCTAAGGCGCAGGTCCGCGCCTGCCATGAAACTTCCCGCAGGCCCCGCCAGTGCGCTGATCGCTTCACGCAGGTCGCCCGCATCGCAATCCGGCGAAGCGATGAGCCGGTTGCTGCGAAGGCGCTTTCCTTCCCTTGCCGCATCGATCTGGGCCGCACGGGTCGAGATGACCATTCCCTCGCACACGGCTGCCATGTCAGCGTCGCCGCTTTCCACGCCGTCGCGGAGGATCGAGATGAAGACGCCTTCGTCGGCGCTCAGGCCCACGTTCGCGAATTTCGCGGCCAGCCAGTTCTCACGCAACTGCGTCTGGGCGGTTTCCATTCCCGAACCTGAGACGGGACAGTGGATAAGCACATCCAGCGGACTGTCGCCCGTGATCTCAGCCATCATCGCCTGCCAGACGGCCTCATTGGCGCAAGAGTGATTGGCCGGGATTTTCCCTTCTTCGGGCAACGGTCCTTCGCCTGCGACGAATACCGTTCCACACATGCCTAGCAACGCCTCGACGGCTGCGCGACCTTCCGGCGTACCGGCGTTCGTAACCAGCGCCCGGCTTGTCTTCACAGACCCATGTCCCCACCGAAATTGACATACACGAGGCAGGTCGACTTCGCCTCCAGACGGGAAAGTGGCGTTTCCGGCGGATAGAAGAAGTAGGGCCGCCCATCGACAGGCGGCTCGCCATCGACGGCCAATTCGCCTTTCATGACGAATATCTCGAGATAGAAAGGCAGATGTTCAGCCGCGCAAGTCCAGCCGGCGGGGAGCTCAACTAGTGCCGATCCTTCGCCGCTTTCCGGATCGACACTGAGCTTGCAGATCTTCGAAGCGTGGCCGAGAAACACGCCTTCTTCCATGGCAGCTGAATTCGTATCCGCCGTTCGCACCTGCTTCTCGCGGGCGGGCGGCGTATCGGCTACCGAATAGAGATCGTCATGCTCGGGCTTCTCGACGAAGTTGAAATCGAGATCGCGCCCTACGCGGGACAGGAACGTCGATTCCTCCCGGATTGCGCTCTTGAAACCATGCACCGTCTGCGGCGGGTGAAAAACATAGGTTGTCGGCAGTACCCATGTGCGGCTGTCGAAACTGAAGCAGCCGGAAATGCCGATGATCTCTTCGTAGGTGTGATGGTAATGCGCGGTCGTCGGCGGCGTGTAGCCATCTTGCGGCGCAAGCCGCTGGAGCGCGGTCCGCGCCCCGGTTTCGGGATCGCGGCTCAGCTCCCGCGAATACAGACCTGCCGGACCCAGCGGCTTCCACGGCAGGGCATCGACATCGAGGTTGACGATTCGTGGTCTCATCAAAAATCATCTCCGACCTTACGCTATGAAGCAGCATATCCTAGGCTTGCGGCGCGGAAATGCCATCGGCGCGCCGATTTACTTTCGTCAGGCGGAAGAGATCGGATTTCCCTTCGCATATCTGCCTTCGCAGTTGCAATATAGCTGTCATCAACAGGTCGCGAAAAGGACTCGGTGCGAGCCGGATGAGCAAGCAACTGGACATCGATACATCGGTGTGCCTGCACCAGCAGGATCTGCCGCTTGACCTGCAAACGGTCTGGCCAGGCACGCGGCTTCCCGCGCGTCTGCTTAGGAGTACAGCCGATGGCCGTTGTCGCAGCGCGATTGTCAGCAGCGAAGCCGGGTCCGGTTTTTCGACCGAGACCCTAGATCGCCCCGCCATCCAGATCTTCGTTCTCGAAGGCGCCCTGACGATCGATGGTCATGAGATACTAGCAAACGGCTTCGCTGTGCTCGGCGTGTCCAGCAGCGTTCTGGCAACGCAAGACAGCAGCTTCATCCTCATCGTCTGCGGGCCTGACGCAGAACCACCGGCGGAAAACACCGCGTTCTGCATTCGCGACTGCAACGAGATCGAACCGTTCGTTCCCGTCATCGACGGCAAGGAACTGACCGGCTTCGAACGCCGCGTTCTCTGGCTGGACAAAGCCAACGGTGCAGACACAAGACTTCTGAAAATTCCCGGCGGCTTTTCCGGCGTAGGGCCGAACTGGCATCCGGTGAACGAAGAGATTTTCTGTATCGCGGGCGACATTCAGCCCGATGACACCCGTCCCATGGGCCCCGGTTCCTACCTGTTCAATCCTGCCAACAGCATCCACGGCTTCAACGAGAGGACCGATGGTGGCTGCGTCCTGCTGGAATGGCACGATGGAACGTGGGAGCTGATAACTGCACCGGGAGCGAAGCAACCCGTATGACCACCCGGCAAACAGCAACCCCCGTCCCTGCATCGGAGTCGGCGCCACCTGCGAAGGCTGGCCGAACGATCTTCCCGCCATGGACTCTGGTTGCGGGCCTGTTGCTAGTCACTACAGTCACCCACGGCATCATCTCGGCTGGACTGCCCGCGCTCGACAGCGCCATTCTCGGCGACCTGGACATCTCGCGCGGTACGTTGAAGCTGCGCGAAACAATCTTCCTGATATCTTCCGGCGTCTCCGGCCTGTTGATCGGGTTTCTTACGATAACGGTTCGCCCCTCGCGTATCGTGCAGGCCGGTCTCGTCCTGCTGGCGTTGACCTTGTGGGCCTATGCCGAGACGACGACGATCGCCCAGATCTATTTCCTGTACATCCTGCTCGGCTTGTCCTTCGCCAGCGCGCATGTCGTGGTGATCGTCCTGATGATACGCGAGCGATTCACACTGAGGCGCACGCTGGCGATCTCGGTTGCGCTTTCCGGCACCAGTATCGGTGCAGCAATCTTCCCCAACCTGACCGTCTATGCACTTGACTTCATGGCCTGGCGCGACGTCGTGCGGACTGCCGCGATCTTCCCGCTGGCGATCCTGCCCGTTGCGCTGCTGCTGGTTACCGGTGATCGCCGCAAATCCGCCGAGGAATTGCAGGCAGAGCCGGTAACAGCAGCCTGCACTCCGCGCACAAAGCCGAAGCTCGCCCTCCCCCTGCTGATGATCGCGACATTTGGCACCTTCTTTGCCTCGACGGCCTTCCTCCTGAATTTGTTTCTATACCTGCAGGATATCGGGATGAGCGCGCAGAGCGCAGCCTTCGGGATGAGCATCGTGTTCATGACGGGCCTGTTTGCCAAGGTCCTTGTCGGCATGGCGGCGGAACACTGGGGCACCAACCTTGTATGGAACTGGCAGCAATTGATCCTTCTCCTCGGCGCCCTCTCGCTCGCCTCGGGCGCGCCTGCGCTGGCCTATGCCGGTTTAGTGCTGCTGGGTGCGGGTTGGGCTGGCTGCTACGTTCTCACGCAGGTCGTAATCTCCAACCATTTCGCCGGCCCTCGCCTCGGTCAGCTGACCGGCGCATTCATCGTGTTCGAGGCCATCTCGTCCGGCACCGGTGTCTGGGCAGCAGGTGCCACGTTCGACCTCCTCGGCAGCTATCGCCCCGGTTTCTACATCTGCGCGGTCTTCATCGCGGTTGCGGCCGTGGCCGGCTTCGCATTCCGCCGCATGACCGATGCGGCCAATAAGGAGGATGTTCGATGACCGCTCTCGCAAAACTTGAAACGCCGCTTCTTCCGGTCAGCATCAGCGAAGTCCCATGGGAGCCCATCGGCATCCACGGTCTGCAACGCAAGATTCTGGGGTATGACGAACAGAGCGGGCATGTAACTTTCCTGCTCGACATTCCTGCCGGCTGGCATGGCGGCGGCGTGGCGCATTATCACGAATGCTGCGAGGAAGTGTTGCTGCTGTCAGGCTCGGTCACGCTTGATGGCAGCCATTACTGGCACGCGGGCGACTACTTCTACCGCCCTGCCCACGTGGTGCACGGTATCGACGAGAAATCAGAGGAAGGAGCCCGCGCTCTCGTGCGCTGCGATGCGCGGATGGAACTGCTGCTGGTGCACGAACCCGATAGCCACGCAGAGTATCCGCTGCCTGCCTTCGACGATCCTCGCGGCCATGTCTTCGACCTGCCGCTAAATGAGGCACCTCGCCTCGAGACCAACAGCTTTCCAAGCACATGGGATTTACGAGCTCTCAGCGACAACGCGCAAACCGGTGCGCGCACCATTCTGGTGACAATCCCGGCGGGCTGGGAAGGCGATCCGGAGGGCCCCGGCCAGAGCTGGGAAGCCTACTGCCTCGATGGAGAGGTCTCTTCTGCCGAAACGACATATCACGCGGGCGACTACACCGTTGGCGATGGCAGTACCCCGCCTTTAGCCGCGCGCGCCAGCAAGGCCGGTGCGCGTTTCATTCTCTGGTGCTTCGACAAAACCTGATGCGATCCGCCCAGCTCTTCGCGCCGGAAGACCTGCGCATTGTCGAAATGCCCACGCCCGAACCAGAAGCCGGCCAAGTGCTCGTGCGGGTCATGGCCTATTCGCCTTATGGCACTGATGTCGGCACCTACCTCAACAAGGGTGGCAGGTACGTCAGTGAATATCCGATCGGGATCGGCGCGGACTTTTCGGGCATTGTCGAGAAATGCGGCCCGGGCGTCGACGATGTGCAGCGAGGCGACCGTGTCAGTGCCCTTGCGCTCGACCACTGCGGAACCTGCGCGAATTGCAGCAACGGACGCACAAACCTGTGCCTCGATCCAGAGTTCCAGACCTTTGTCCGGCAAACCGCCTGCGAGGAATTCACGCTGGTCAGCGCATGCAAGCTGGCTCGCCTGCCGGATGTGGTAAGCTTCGAGGAAGCTGCCATGCTGGCAGGCCCCGTCGATGCCCTCAATGCGTTTGAGCAGATGGGCCTGAAGGCTGGCGACGAAGTGACGATCCTTGGCGTAGGTGCTATGGGCCTCGGCGCGATTGCCACAGCAAAGGCGCTGGAACTGCGCACAATTGCGGTGGGCGGCAGCGGAAAGCGGGCCGAACTGGCAAGGCGGATGGGGGCAGATGAAGTCCATCCCATTCCGCATCACGGATACGATCTTGCAGCAGACCTGCTGGCGAACGACAAATCCGCTGCCGCAATCCTAGAAACCACGGCGTCTGCCTGGGGTATCGAACAGAGCTTCAAACTTGCTTCACCGGGCGGAGCAATCGCCCTGACCGGAGGGCCAGACCTTCCTGCAACGGCATGGACGCTGGTGGAACGCGAACTGCGCCTTTTCGGCGTCAAGGGAGGCGCAGGGCAGGCACAAATCCTCTCGCTAATCGCGGAAGGAAAGCTCGATCTTGCTAGCGGCATCAGCCGTCGCTTTGATTTCGAGGAAGCCAATGATGCCCTCGCCCTGCTGGCGAGCGAAGAGGCCCGCGATGTCGGGCGCGTCATAATTCGCATCGGCGACTATGAGAACGCGAAGGAGACGCCGTCATGACACCGCAAACGGTTTTCAACCGCGTTCCTCGCGAAGAGATGAACGATCGGCATCGAGGGTCCTGGGACCGGTCGAACGAACTCCACGGCGACACCACTTTTGTCGAAGTGCTCTGCAACGCGCCTGACGCCTAAGACTAGTATAATGATCGCTTCTACCAGGAACTGTTCCACTCGGGCCGGGTGGTGCGCAAGCTTGTCGAACTGGTGCGACTGTACCTCGCAGGCGAACACGGCTGTGCGGCTTGCAACGGCAGCGACTGGTAAGGCGCGCTAGATGTCGGTTACACCGAAGAGCAGCTCTCGACCCTGCACGATTTCGAGAACGGCCCGCTGGCTGAGCGCGAGAAGGCGCTGCTTGAACTGGCGCGGGTCATGGCGCTCACCAACGCGGCGTCACAGGTCGATCAGATCTTGTACGAAAGGCTGAAAGCGCATTTCAGCGACGCGGAACTGGTCGAATTCGGAATGATCATGGCCATATTGACGGGCATGGCGAAGTTCATTCTCGCCTTCGACCTGCTTGAACGCTTGCGCATTTGTCCGTTCACGGCTGGCGGCAAGCCCGCCGAATAAGACCCTTTTCCGGAAGCAAAGCGCAGTGCCTGCAAGCCGAAGCTCAGGCACCGCGCTTTTTTTATGGCGGCCGGTAGATTGAAGGCAGCCAGGGTGATCAGGACTCGGCCCATTTCTCTTCGAATGCCCAGACTTCGTCGAAGCCGATCATTTCGCAGAATTCCTTGAAGTTGAAGAGCTCTTCCGGCTCGCCGATACCCTTTTCCTTCAGATTGATCAGTGCGTCTTCCATGGCCTTCGCCGCCACCAGGCTGGTGAGCGAGGGGTAGATGGCATAGGCATAGCCAACGTCTTTCAGGACACTGGCATTGGGCACGGGCGTAAGACCGCCGTTGGCCATGTTCGCCATCACCGGCTTTTCGAATGTGGAACAGGCCTTGGCCATTTCCTCTTCGCTGGTGAGCGCCTCGGGAAAGACGATGTCGGCGCCCGCTTCGACATAGGCTTCCAGACGGCGCAGGGTACCGTCCATGCCTTCGCTCTGTCGCGCATCGGTACGTGCGATGATGAGAAAATTCTCCTTGTCGCGGCGGGCTTCACAGGCGACCTGGATCTTCCTGACCATGTCCTCCTGCGAGATAAGCCGCTTGTAGGGCGTATGGCCGCACTTCTTGGGGAATTCCTGGTCTTCCAGCTGGATGCATGTGACGCCCGCGTCCTCGTAACCGCGCACGGTGTGATGCACGTTGAGCAAACCGCCGTAGCCCGTATCGCCGTCTGCCATCAGAGCGGCCTTGCTGGTGCGTGCCAGGGTGGCCATCCGGTCCACCATCTGCGTATAGGTGGCGATACCCGCATCGGGCAGGCCATGGGCGGACGCGGTTACCCAGTAACCGGTGCCGTAGATCACATCGAAACCGACCTTGTCGGCAATGACGGCGGCGATCATGTCCTGCACGCCGGGGATTACGAAGAACTCCTTGGACGCCAGTCTCTGGCGAAGGATTGGATTGGCCATAGTGTTGATCCTGTAAGTTGTAGAGAAGTTTGCCGCGGGTCAGGCGGCCTTGGTATCCTTGCGCCATTCAGGCTGCCGCGGAGCGGGGAGTCCGGTTTCTTCGAGGCAGCAGGCACGCAATTCCTCGATCGGAGGGCCGAAATCGAACGGGCTGTCGCTGACAGGACGGGCTGCGCGCATTTCCTCGCGCAGGGCGGATGTTGCTGCATCGTCCACGCTGCCGTTGGCTGAAGCAACAACGCCGTAGTCACGTGCGCCTTGGGGCGTAACGAGCCCCTGCCGGATCTCCTTGCCAACAAGCGCAGGATCACGTTCCAGCGGGTCGCCCCAACCGCCTCCGCCCCAGGTGACGAAGTGCAGGACATCGCCGGCCTCGACCGGATAATCCTCCACCTTGTTGCCCATGACGATTTCGGTGCCGTCGGCTTTAACAAGCAACTTGCGCGCACGCTTGCCAGGATGGCCGCCGTTCACGCCCCAGGGCGGCACGAACCAGCGGTCGTCATGGATGGCGATCACGCCAGGCTCCAGGAAGCGATAGACCATGTCGATCCCATTGCCGCCGCGGTGCAGGCCAGCACCGCCGGAATCGGGCACCGTCTCGTAGCGTTCGATGACCAGCGGGAAGTAGCGTTCGAGGAATTCGTTCGGCACGTTGGTGAAGCCCGGCCACAGCGAGTGTCCGTCCGGCCCGTCGCCCATCGGCCTGCCGGGAATGCCGCCAAAGCCGATCTGGAACAGCTGGAACCACTTACCGTTGCTGTCTGTCCCGGCATAGAAGAGGTGCGGCGAGGACGAGAAGCCCGCGGCATTGAGGAATTCGGGCGTCTTCTGACCCAGCAGGCCTCCCAGGATATCGAACAGCCTCCCCAGCGCATGGGTGCGACCCGACAGGGCTGCGGGAAACTCGGGTTTGAGAAGAGAGCCTTCAGGGATGCGCACATCGATCAGCGGATAGAAGCCGTCGTTGAACATGATCTGCGGGTCGAAGACCATGACCATGTAGATCCCGAAGAACATCTTCATCATGTTCTCGTTGAGATAGAAATTGATCGAGGCCTGGCTCTGCGGATCGGTTCCGTCGAAATCGAGGATGACACGGCCATCCTCGCGCCACATGGTGCACTTGATCTTGTAAGGCCCGTAGCCGAGGCCATCGTCGCAGATATAGTCCTCGAAGCTGACCTTCTGCTCCGAAACCGCGGTTTCCAGAAGGTGCTTCATCGCGCGATAATTGCGGTCGAGCAGCATTTCCGTGGCGGACACGTAAACGTCATCGCCGAACCGCTCGGCCAGCTCGACCACGCGCTTGGACGCCACACGGCAGGCCGCGATCAAGGCGTTGAGGTCAGCCTTGCACCAGTCCGGCGTGCGCACCTGGTGCATCACCAGCTTCAGCAGGTCCTCGTTCTGGACGCCCTGCTTCCACAGCTTCACCGGCGGGATGCGGACACCTTCCTGAAAGATGCTGGTGGCATCGATCGGCATGGAGCCGGGGACCTTGCCGCCAATGTCCGACTGGTGACCGAACATGGAAGTATAGCCGATCAACCGCCCGTCCTTGAACACCGGCAGCAGCACCATCCAGTCGTTGCAGTGGCTGATCGCCCCACCAACCGAATAGGGGTCTGACAGGAAGATCAGGTCGCCTTCCTCCACCGTGCCTCCGAATCCTTCCAAGAAGGGGCCGATGTAGGATCCGAACTGGCCCACGATCATGCGCCCCTTGGGATCGGCAATCAGCGGAAAGGCATCGCCCTGTTCGCGGATGCCGGGGGACATGGCGGTGCGAACCAGCGTCGCGTCCATTTCCACGCGGGCATTTCGCAGCGCGTTCTCGATCACCTCCAGGGTAACAGGATCGATCTCGACCGTGTTGAACGCAGCCTCGTTCGACTGGATGATGTCAGCAGCCATTGTGCGTCTCCTTGGTTCAGGCGGGGGTGATGAGGATGTTGCCGGAAGCATCGACCTTGCCGACGCAGTCCGCTTCGATGAGCGTGGTGGAATCCATCTCCACGACGATAGCCGGGCCGGGGATCACGTCCTCGGCGCACAGCTTGGCACGGTCGTAGATGACGGCCGGCTTCATCTCGCCGTCGGACCACAATTCGTGATCGCGGATCTTGGCAGCCGAAGGATCGCCATTGCCGACGGGCAGGTTGAATTCGCCCAGGTCCAGGGCCGGGCCAAGCGCTACGGCGCGCAGGTTCACCAGTTCGTGCGGGCTTTCCATGTTGAAGGTGAACAGCCGCTCATGCTCAATATCGAAGCGGGCGCGCACCCCGTCGAGGCCATCGGCACGCAGTCCATCGGGATCGACTGACAGAGGCACCTCGAAGGCCTGGCCCTCGTAACGCACGTCGAGTTCGTAGCTGATGGTAATGTCCGCCTGATCGATGCCTTCGGCTTCCAGCTCGCCTGATACGTGGCGGGCCATTTCTTCCAGCTGGGCGATGACCTCGGCCTCGTCCGTGTCATCCAGCGGACGGGAGAAGCTACGGGCGGTCTCCGTACGCATTTGCGTGGTCGCGTCGCCAAGCGCGCAAAGCACGCCGGGGGAGACGGGCGAGACGGCAGGCCAGCTGCCCATCAGGCGCGCTACGGCATTCACATGCAGCGGGCCTGCTCCGCCAAAGCCCATCAGGGCGAAGTGGCGCGGGTCGTAACCCTGCTGCACGGAGATCATCCGCAAGGCACCGAACATGTTCTCGTTGACGATATCGATGATGCCGCGCGCGGCTTCCATCAGTCCGATGCCGAGGCTTTCGGCCACGTCCTGCACGGCCTTCTTCGCGCCTTCGCGGTCCAACGTGAAGCTACCGCCCAGCAGGCTTTCCGGCAGGTAACCCAGCACCACGTTGGCGTCAGTCACCGTGGCCTTGGTGCCGCCCTTGCCATAGGCGACGGGGCCAGGAACGGCGCCAGCGCTTTCAGGGCCGACGCGCAGGGCCTTGGTAAGTTCAGGAACATGAGCGATCGAACCGCCACCCGCGCCCACCGTCTTTACGTCCAGCGCCGAGGCGCGGACCGCCAGGTGCCCCACTTCCGTGGTGCGCACGCGGCGTGCCTCCAGGTTCTCGATCAGGGCAACGTCGGTCGAGGTGCCGCCCACGTCGAGCGTGAGGATGTTCTTGAGCCCCGAGTTCTTCGCCACCCAGAGCGCACCGGTCACACCACCGGCCGGACCGGACATGAGCAGCGACACGGGGTGTTCTTCGGACTTCTGCGAGGACATCAGGCCGCCGTCCGAGCGCAGGAGCGAGAGCGAACCTTGCATGCCACCTTCCTCAAGGCGCGCGCGCAGATTGCCGATATAGTTGCGCATCACCGGGCGAACTGCGGCATTGGCAACCGAGGTGAGCGTGCGTTCGTATTCCTGCATTTCGGGCAGGACCTCATGGCTGAGCGAGAACGGCACGTCCGGCAGGATCTCTGCCGCCAGTTCACCGATCCGCGTTTCGTGCGCACCGTTGAGGTAGCCGTTCATCAAGGACACGGTCAGCGCCTCAACACCTTGTGTCTTGAGGGCCGTCAGCGCCTTGCGCACCGCCTCTTCGTCCAGCGGCTGCAATTCGTTGCCGTGCGCGTCCATGCGGCCGCCAACTTCGTAAGTGTCTTCGAGTGCAGCCAGCGGTTCCGGCTTCGGCCAGACGATCCACCCGGCGAGGCCGCCCGGCACGAAACTGCGGGCGATCTGCATGATCTGGCGATAGCCTTCGGAAACGATCAGGCCGACACGCGCTCCCTTGCCTTCCAGAACGGCATTGGTTGCCACTGTCGTACCATGGAGAAAGAAATCGACATCAGCAGGGGTGATCCCGGCATCGACGCATATGGCCTGGACGCCGTTCAAGATGCCTTCGGAGCTATCATGCGGAGTGGATGGTGTCTTGTGACGCCAGAAATTGCCGCTGTGCTGATCAAACAGCAGGAGGTCGGTGAATGTGCCGCCGACATCGACGCCAAGGCGATAACTCATTTGCGGAATGCTCCTTCAGGCTCGTGACTGCCGGCGAGGCCCGCGAGATAATCAATTGCTACCCCCTCGCTAACAACGTCGGCGTATTTGGCGTTCATGTCGAAAAGATTGGCTTGGTGCGGGCCAGGATGCCGATCGCCGCAGGCATCCTCGACGACGATCGTGCGAAATCCGCTGGACATCGCATCCACGCAGCTTGCGCGTACGCAGCCGCTGGTGGTTAGGCCTGTAAGTACGACGGTATCGACGCATGCTGCCGTCAGCGTCGAAGCCAGCGAAGTGCCAAAGAATGCGCTGGGATACTGTTTCGATACGACGAGTTCACCATCCAGTGGAACAAGGCCATTCGGCCAGGCGCCCATGGGCGAGCCGGCAATGAAATTACGCAAGGGGAGCGCCTTCTCGTAGAAGCGTCCACCGTTGATTCCGCCTTCGTGATAAACGACTTTCGTAAGGATCACTGGTATGCTGGCGCGATGCGCCGACTCCCGTATCCGTAGAGCGGAAGAAAATTGCTCCTCCACCCCCGCATAGAGCTCACACTGCTCGTCGAAATACGCTTCCACGAAGTCGATGAGCAAGAGAGCAGGCCTATTCCCAAAGCCAACCTTGCCCAAAAAGGCACGAGCATAGTTCTCTCGCAGGTTATCAACGTTGCCAATCACGCGTCGGGCCCGAGCTGCAAAGCATAAAGTTTCAGGATAACCATCATATTGGTGGTGATTGCCAAGCCTCTGAGAGATGCGATACGCGCAAATCGACGGGCTTCCGCCTGGCGGATGTTTCTTGTTTTCACCCGAAGTTTGTGCCCCACAAAAAGACCTTGGGAGCGCGCGTGGCGGCACTTAGTAGGTGTCGATCTTGCAATCGAGCTTACACGCGAGAATAGCTCGAGCAGGAACTTTGACCGGCGGCATTGGAAGCGGCTCGAAGGTCATCCTTGAAGGGGATTTCATCAATTATCAGGCGAATCCTTGCGACGGTATCTGCTCGCAGAACTCCCCGCCCGCGTTGTAATCGTTGAGGCTTGCGTTCTGTTCGAAAGGCTCGATGGGGCGGTCGTTCTCCCAGTCTTCGAATACTGGGTTGATGCAGGCCGCGATCGTCACGGCGCGTGGGTCTACGACCCTTTTACAGAACAATACTTTCGTGATCGCACCAAGGTGTTAGCCGGGGGTGGTGGAAGCGGCGAGACCATCGCGGAGCTCGGAAATCGGTATGGGCTGCAACGGGCGGTTCCCGAACGATGTTCGTCAGCAATAACGGCCAACGTAGTCCTGACGTGGAACCCGGGTCTGAACGCCGTCGATTTCGACGAATAAACAATGGGTCGTCGTCCGCTACCGGGTCGGAAGCAGATGACCGCTTTCCGATAAAACGAGCTGAAAGCAGACTGACCGCTAGCGGCCCAAGTGCTGCCGGTCTCCTTCGCGCCCTCGTTCCAAACATTCGGGCGTTTCTATCGAGTGCTTCAGCGCGGACAAGCAGCACTGTTCCGGGATTGAATGCACCGGCTCGACTATAATGGGAGAGCGCTGTTCGCATTCGGAAACCCGCGTGCTTTCATCCTGTCATTCAAACGATCCGCCCACTGCCTGGTATAGGCCGACCAGCGCAGTCAGTTCGTCGGCACTTACCTGGATCAAAGAAAGTTCCACCCCGAGCAAGGCCCGCTGCGCATCGACCTGCTCGATATAGGGCGTGTAACCGGCCCGGTAGCGGTTGCGAGCATGGCGCAGGGCATCGGCCACGGCCACTCGCTGGGCTTCCAGCGCGGATTCCTGCTCTTTCAGATTGGACAGCACCGCCATGCGGTCTTCGACTTCCCTGAAGGCATCGAGCACCGTCGAG
>NZNW01000137.1 GCA_002695065.1 Salinicola sp.
ACGAGCCACGAGCCACGAGCCACGAGCCACGAGCCACGAGCCACGAGCCACGAGTACGGCCGTCAATCGATCGCGAATCGTGCGACGCCTGTCCACCAGACGATAGTGCAGAGGAGAACGCCATGAGTGAACGTCAGGTTCTGGCCTGCATCGACGACTCGCACCACGCTTTTGCGGTCTGCGCCGCGGCCGCCTGGGCCGCCGAACGCCTCGGCACGCCGCTCGAGCTGATGCACGTGTTGAGCAAGGCATCCAGCCTGGGCGCCACCGACGCCAGCGGGCAGATCGGTCTCGGCAGCCGTGAACATCTGCGCGAGCAGCTCACCGAGCTCGACGAGCAGCGTGCCAAGCTGGCCCAGCAGCATGGTCGCGAGTTGCTCGAGGCCGCGCGGAGCCAGGCCGAGCGCCTGGCACCCAGTGTCGGGGTCTCGACCGCGCTGCGCCACGGCGATCTGATCGAGTCGCTGGTCGAGCGCGAGCCTCAGACGCGGCTGGTCGTGCTGGGCAAGCGTGGCGAATCCGCCAGTGAAGCCCTCGAGCACCTGGGCAGCAATCTCGAACGGGTCGTGCGTACGCTGCATACTCCGATTCTGGTGACCCCGCCCGAGTTCCAGCCGCCGTCACGGCTGCTGCTGGCGTTCGATGGCGGTCAGACGACCCGCAAGGGAGTCGAGATGATCGCCGACAGCCCGCTGCTCAACGGCCTGGTCTGCCACGTCGTCATGATCGGTGCCGGCACCGACGATCAGCGAGCCCAGCTCGAGTGGGCGCTGGAGCGGCTGCGCCAGGGGCAGGTCGACGCCCAGGGCACTATCCTGGCCGGGGACGTCGATGAAGTCCTCGCCGACTACGCGGACCGACAGCAGATCGACCTGACGATCATGGGCGCCTACGGTCACTCGCGGATTCGCCATCTGCTGGTCGGCAGCACCACCACCGCCATGCTGCGACACGCGCGGACCGCAACGCTTATACTGCGCTGATCGCTCGCCACGGCGCATCACCGCCGCCGTGGCTCATTCACCGTCACCGGCACTCGCCGCCGTCCCCACAGGAGTCATCCATGACCATTCAACGTCACGATCCGCAGACCCGCATGAGCCGTGCGGTGATCCACAATGGCGTCGCCTATCTCTGCGGCCAGGTGGCGGGTCCCGAAGCCCGGGAGGGCGACATCACCGCGCAGACATTGAGCATGCTCTCCCGGGTGGAGGCGCTGCTGGACGAGATCGGTTCGGACCGGGAGCACCTGCTCTCCGCCACCATCTATCTGGCGGACGGGGACGATTTCGCGGCGATGAATGCGGTCTGGGATGCCTGGGTCCCCGAAGGGCATGCGCCGGCGCGCACCTGTATCACGGCACCGATGCCGGCGAAGTCGCTGCGGGTGGAGATTACCCTGACGGCCGCGATCAAGTAGCCCGCCGATCAGGCGTCGTCGCGGGGGGGTGGTGTCGGCTGGTGTTGCAGAAAGCGCGACAGCCGATCCGCCTGGCTCTCGCCGACCTGGCACAGTTGCCAGGCGATCTCGGCGTACTGCATCAGCGTGGGTAACATCAGCTGCAGCCGGTGAGGGTCGTTCTGGTGACGATCCGCCTCGGCATCCAGCCATTCGAAGAGCCTGGCCAGGCGCGTGTAGTTCACGTCGCCCCGGCCGCTGTTGCCGCGCAGCGCATCGATCGCCAGACAACGCATCACGCTGCGCTTGTTCGGATCCAGACTCTCCTTGTCGAGCAGCGCCTCGGCGTGCTGCACGAACTGCCCCATCAGCTGCGACAGCTCCGCCGCTTCCAGTTGGCGGCGCACCGCGTCCTGGCTTTCGATCAGGGCCTGCTGTTGGCGGTTCAGCCCTCTGACCAGGACGACCAACTGCACGCAGAGCCAACCCGCCAGGACCAGGGTCAGCAGATAGATGCCCAGCGGTGCCAGCGCATCGGCCGGCAGTGGCCAGTCAAGTTCGCTGGCCAGCGCGCCACCAGCGGCCAGCGCCAGTAGCACGATGATGATCAGGGCGATGGAGATGCCGGATTTCATGCCGATGTCCAATCAGGGGAGAGTCATTGCCGCCATGACGCTTTATCGGCACGGGACCGCTGTTTCTTGAGCACTCGCTAAAGTAGTGCTTCAGCCGCGCTCAGATCATGCCGCCGTTCACCGCGATCACCTGGCGGGTGATGTAGGCGGCATCCTGCGAACAGAGGAAGCTGACGGTGCCGGCGACCTCTTCGGCCGTTCCGGTGCGCTGCATGGGTATCAGCTTGCGAACCTCGTCTTTCGGCAGCTCGTCGGTCATCTGGGTCTCGATCCAGCCTGGCGCCACGCAGTTGACCGTGATCCGGCGCTTGGCCAGCTCGACGGCGAGCGCCTTGCTGGCGCCGATGATCCCGGCCTTGGCGGCGCTGTAGTTGACCTGGCCGCGATTGCCCGTCAACCCCGACATCGACGAGAGCGCCACGATACGACCGGGCTTGCGGCGTTGGATCATCGGCATGACCAGCGGATGCAGGACATTGTAGAAGCCATCCAGATTGGTCCGCAGCACGCTGTCCCAGTCCTCGCCCGCGAGTGCTGGGAAGGGCCTGTCCGCGGTGATGCCGGCATTGCAGACCACGCCGTAGTAGCAGCCGTGCTCGGCAATGTCGGCCTCCAGCACCGCCTGGGCCGCCTCCCGCGCCGTGACGTCGAAATGGATCACGCGGGCCTGGCGGCCCTCGGCTTCTATTCCTGCCCGGACCTCCTCGATATCGCCCCCCGGGCGGCGGCAGTGCAGTACCAGGTCGAAGCCGTCGCGGGCCAGGCGCGTGGCGATCGCCTTGCCGATGCCGCGATTGGCGCCGGTGACCAGAATCGTCTCGGGATGTTTGTCTTCCATGAAACCTCGGTAGCAGAGCTGCGAATGATGGGGTCGGGAGGTCAGGCGTCGCCCCGGATCGGCATCGAGTCGGGGCGGTAGAGCGTCAGGCTGCCGTGAGCCAGCGGCGGTTCGCGGGTCCCGGCCCGGCGCAGCTCGCCGCTGACCTGGGTAACGCCGTTGTCGGCGACGAAATCGACGGTGATCGTGACCTGAATTCGCTGATCGAAGGCGAAGACGGGCACCCGGGCCCGGTAGCGCCTGGCCCCGAGCAACAGGCCGGGCGCCGGTGTCTCGGTCGAGCCGGACGCCTGAAAGCCGGCCCAGGCAGCGACGGTCTGGGCCAGCCACTCGACCCCGACCCAGGCGGGAATGCCGTCGGCCTCGGCGAACAGGTCGTCGTGGCGCGTCGACGTTTCCGCGGTCGCGCCATCGTCGGTGGCGGCGATCAGGTGGGTCAGCAGGCACATGCGCCTGGCGTGCGGTATCAAGGGTTCGACGGCGCAGGGCAGGCGAACCGCGCTGGAGGGATTCAAGATGACAGTCTCTCTTCGTTCTGGCGTCTCGTCATTCGGTTCGAGGGTCCAGCGTCAACAGCAGGCTGGCATTGTTGCCGCCGAAGGCGAAGCTGTTGCTCAGCGCCCGGCGCGGCCGGCGTTGCGGCGTTGCACCGTTCGTCACCAGGGGGAGCGGGAGAATCTCCGGATCATAGACCCCGTCGAACCGATGTTCCGGCAGCCGCCCCTGGGTGAGCGCCAGCCAGCAGAAAGCGGCTTCGAGGGCCCCCGCGGCGCCAAGCGTGTGCCCCGTCAGCCCCTTGGTCGAACTGCAGGCAGGCGGCGTTGGGAACAGCGTCGTCACGGCCGCGGCCTCCATGCTGTCGTTGAGTGCCGTTCCGGTGCCGTGGAGGTTGAGATAGTCGATCTCGGACGCCTCGAGCCCGGCCATCTCCAGTGCCTGGCGCATCGCTTCCGCTGCGCCACTGCCGTCCGGGCGGGGGGCGGAGATGTGGTGAGCGTCGACGCTCTCGCCAACGCCGGCGAGCTGGACACCGCCGCTTTCAGGCGTCACCACGAACAGGGCTGCCGCTTCGCCGAGATTGATCCCGTCGCGATGCCGGGAGAAGGGCTGACAGGGGTTGTCGCTGACGGCTTCCAGACTCAGGAATCCATTGACCGTGAGGCGACACAGGCTGTCGGCGCCACCGGCGATCACCGCATCGCACTGGCCACTCTTGAGCAGGCGCCTGGCGCTGGCCAGCGCTCTGGCACTGGAGCTGCAGGCCGTCGACAGCGTGTAGCAGGGACCGGTGATTCCCAGACGCTCCGCGATGAAGCGCGCCGGCGCTCCCAGCTCCTGGCGCGCGTAGGCGAAGGTTTCCGGCAGCGGCCCTTCGCGGCCACTCTCCGCCAATGCCGACTCGGTCTCACCGATGCCGGAGGTGCTGCTGCCGATGACCACTCCGATCCGATCGCCCGGCACCGAGGAAAGCAGCGACTCGATCTCGTCGCCGAGGCGAGCCAGGGCGAGCGCCAGCAGCCGGTTGTTGCGGCTGCGGTGGTCCTTTGGCCACTGGCTGTCGTCGGGCAGTTCGCTGGTGACCTGTCCCAACGGCAGGGGACGGCCCGGGGTGAAGGCGTCGCTGGTGGTCAGGCCGCGCTGGCCCGAGAACAGGGCGTGGCCGATCGTGTCCAGATCGTCGCCCAGTGAGCAGACGACGCCGGGGCGGGACAGGCGACAAGAAGAGGCAGTCATGAATCATCGTTCTCCTGCATCGGGGCGATCGTCAACCGGTAGTGGCCCTGGCGGTCGTCCAGCATCAGCGTCTCGGAGCGATCGCGATCCGGCGCCGGCGTGATGCGAGCGACCAGGCTTCCCCGATAGCTGATGTCGCGACTCGTCGCGCTGTCGACGACCCGCCAGGCGCTCCCCGCGAAGGCGTCGTGCAGGGCGTCGATCGGCCACAGGCTCCACTCCAGGCGCGATGCCAGCCATTGTGGCGGCATCGGCAGTTGGGGTTCACCCGGCGCGTCGCCCGCTTCGAAGCGCGCGCCCTCGGCGTCGCGAACCAGCGTCGTCAGGCGCTGACCGTAGGGCGTCACCAGCACCGCACGCAGGCGGTCCGGATCGATCCGGATGAACGCGATCAAGGTGCGGGCTTCGCCTCCGTCCGGTTCGAACGTCAGTCGGCTTTTCAGCGTGTCGGTCGTGGTGGCGGCGGCCAGCGGCGGCGTCGGCGACACCGGTGGACTCAAGCTGCAGGCGGACAGGGCGAACGCCAGGCACAGCGGCAGCAGGAGGGGAAAGCCGCGCATCACCGTCCGGTCTCCGGCGACGGGCCAGCATCCGGCTGACGCGCACCGGCGGTCCCGGAGCCCGACGCCCTCGATGCCGCCTGTCTCTCGCAGAGGTCGGCCAGCGTGTCGATATGCCGGGCCGAGTCGGTGACGAACGGGTTGCGACGGTCCCAGGCGTAGCCGGCCAGAATGGCGCTGATGCGCTCCTTGATATCGCGGGGTGCGTCGGCGTGAAAGATGATGGTCTGGAGTCTGCCGTCGTACCAGGCGTCGACGAAGGCGCGAAACGTCTCGATGCCTTCGCGCAGCGGTGCCTCGAACCGGCCACGCCAGTCGATGGCCTCGCCGGCCAGTTGGCGATCCACCAGCGGTGCCGCCAGGCTTGCCGATTTCAGCGCAATGGTCACACCGGAAGAGAACACCGGGTCCAGGAACTCGCCGGCGTTGCCCAGCAGCACATAACCGGGCCCATGGAGACGCGTCACGTCGGCGGAATAGCCGCCGAGTTCAGCGATCGGTCGGGTCGGCCGCGAGCCGCCGAGCAGCTGGCGGAAACGCGGCTCGGCGTCGATCAGCGCCTGCCAGCGGGCCTCGGTCGAATCGCCGTAGGCGCTCATGCGCTCTGTCTGGCCGACCACGCCCACCGAAGCGCGCTGGTTGCGGAAAGGGATCAGCCAGTACCAGATGCCGGCATCGTCGGGATGAACGCCGATGAGGATCTTCTCGCGATCATGGCTCGGCTCCACCGGGCAGCCTTCGACATGAGTGAACAGCGCGGTGCGGGGGGCCTGGCGGGCGTCGCGCTCGAGCGCCTCGAGCCGGGCCAGTACGCGTCCGTAACCGCTGGCGTCGACGACGAAGCGGGCGGTCAGCGTGCTGGCGTTGCCGGATTCATCGACGACATCGACCTGGGGGCGATCGGGATCGGCGCGGAACGCGGTGACGGTGATGCCGAATTCGACCTTCGCGCCTTTCGCGCGGGCGGCCTCGATCAGCCGGTGGTCGAAGTCGGCGCGCTCGACCTGAAACGTCGTGCCCCAGCCCGGCGTGAATTTGTGGCGGAAGTCGATCGCCGTGCTCTCGCCGCCGCGGGTAAACGCGGCGCCATTCTTGGGTTGATAGCCGGCTGCCTGGACGGTGTCGAGGAGGCCGGCCTCTTCGAGATGGCCCATGCACTGCGGCAGCAGGCTCTCGCCGATGGAGAAACGCGGGAAATGGCTGCGTTCGACCACCAGTACGCGACGACCGCGGGACGCCAGCTGTGCCGCGATCGCGGCACCGGCGGGGCCGGCGCCAATCACGATGACCTCGTGGTCGGCTTCAGACATGTTCGCTCTCCCGTCGTGGTGTCGAATGGCCAGCCTCCGGGCGCACCCAGGGGACCAGCGCCCAGACGCTGGCCAGGCCGATCAGGCAGGTCAGGCCCAGATAATGCAGCGCGGGCGTCGCGCTGAAGGCCAGCATGCCGAATGCCAGCAGGCTGGTGAGTGTCGATAGCGTGATGGCCAGCCACGCAGCCGGCTTGCGGGCATGCTCCACGTTGAAGATACCGGCATCCAGCCCGATTCCCAAGATAAGCAGCAGACCTAATTGGTTGAAGATGTTGAGCGGGACGCCGCCGACGGCGAACGCCGTCAGCACGATGAGGGTGGCGCCGAAGGGCGGCACGACGACACGCCAGGCGCGACCTCGATAACGCCACAGCAGTGCCAGCGTCATCAGCGCCATGGCCGCGGCCACCCAGAGGGCGGTATGGCGGCGGAGCTCGCCGAGCAGCCCGCCGATGCGGCTGACGCGGTCGCTGTACTCCACCTTCGGTAGCGAGTCGGCTAGGGTCGACAGGGTCGCATCGGTGCGGGCATCGCGAGCGCCGGATATCACCACGGTGGCGGCCACCCCGCCGTCGTCCGTCTTGCCCAGCCACAGCCGCTGCTGGAGCGAGCCCAGAGGCGTCTCGAGCCATTCGGCCAGGGTCAATGGCGGCGCCTGCTGCAAGCGTGCCCGCGCCTCGTCGGCGACGGTCGCCGGCAAGCCCGCTCGCTCCACCAGCGCGTCCAGCGGTGCGCCGTAGAGCTTGCGTACCCGGGCCAGGTTGGCCTGCTGCTCGGCCATCGTCGGCACCGATCCGGCCAGCGATTGATACTCGACCTGGAGACCGTCGGCGATGGCACGGTCGAGTGAGCCGTCCAGCATATCGAGCCGGGTCAACAGCGACTGGGTATCCGCGGCCCGAACCAGGAAATAGCGGCTGCCGGTATCGCGGTCGAGCAGCTGTTGTACGCGCTGCTCGTCCTGCATCAGCGCCGCCGGCGAGGGATTGAGCAGTTCCAGGCTGTCGTCGCTGGTCAGGCGCAGGCCGCAGAAGGTCGCCAGAACCAGCGCGCCGGCCAGGGCGAGCCATGGCGACAGTCGCCAGCGAGGCTGACACAGTCGCCACCAGCGCGTCGCCAGACGCGCCGTGAACGGGGAGGCGTGAAGGGTGAAGCGGGGAAGCCACAGCACCACGGTGAGCCAGGCGCCGATCAGCCCGAAGGCGGCGAACGCCGCCATCTGGCGCAATCCCGGCATCGGTGTCAGTGCCTGGGCCACATAGGCGATGACGCTCGAGATCAGGCCCAGCGTCAGGCTCGGCATCAGTCGGCGAAGCCGGAATTGCCTGCCATCGATGACGCGGTCGCACTGCAGGTGGAGCACATAGTCGACGGCGATGCCGATCAGGCTGGCGCCGAAGGCCAGGGTCAGCAGGTGCAGGCGTCCGAAGATCCCCAGTGTCAGCGTCAGCGCGAACAGCGAACCGGCCAGCAGGGGCACCATCAGTTGCAGCAGCACCCGGGGCGAGCGAAACACGAAACCGATGACCAGCAGTACCCCGAGTAGAGAGGCGGCGCCGATGGTGGACATCTCCCGCTTCGCCTGACGGGCGCCGGCGGCGGCGTGGAACACCAGGCCGGAACGCAGCAGTTCGGCATCGGGATGCTGCTGTTGAAACCGTTCGAGCGCGCTGTGCAGGGCATTCTGCATCGGCAGGTCGTAGGGGGAACCCTTCAACTCGCCGATCAGCACGCTCCATTGCCGCCCCTCGGCATCCAGCGTCAACAGGCCGTCGGCGGCGCCGATCGGGCTGCGTGGCAGGCGTGACAGCCAGGCGTCGAGCAGCCCGAAGGGGTCGGCGACGGGCTCCGGGCGCGCCGTCGGCGAGAACAGCCGGCGCAGCGCCGGCTCGACCAGCGTACTGCCGCCATCGGTGTCGATGGCCTGCTGCCACTGCGGCGTCAGCAGACGATAGCGCCACTGTCCCATCCAGCCGTGCGGGTCGGCGTCGGCCAGATCGAGCTCGCGCCAGTCGACCCCGGCCAGTTGGCCCTCGTCGACCAGCCGTTGCAGCGACCGGCCCAGCGCTTGCGTCGTCGGTACCCGTTCGTCATCGCCGAGCAGCAGCAGGAAGCGATTCTCGAAACCGCGCCCCAGTTCACGGTCCGCTTTCTCGACCAGCGGCGCCTGCCGGTCGGCGGGCAGCAGCGCGGTGAGGTCGGTATCGGCGGGCAGGCCCTGGCGCAGCATCCAGCCCAGCCAGAGGGCACAGAGTGCCAGCGCCGCGAGCCAGAGCCAGCCGAGCCGACGGTAGCCCCTGTCCGTCATGAGTCGTTCAGCGGATGCTGGTCGAATAGCCGGACCTTCAACCGGTCGCCGTCGGGCGTGCGCATGTCGAGATGATCGATGGTGTCAGACCCCCGCAGATGGATCTCGGCGATGCGCTCGCGCAGGGCGGCTTCCTTCGGGGTCAGGGCGACCTGCCAGTCATCCCGGTCACCGGATAGCGCCAGGGTGAAGCGGGACTCCAGCGCCTGCCAGTCGCCTTCCAGCAACTGCAGGAACAACTGGGCGACCTGCTCGCCACCGGGCGGCGCGTTCTCGCCGCTGCCATCGGTTATCGCCTGCGGGGTCAGCTCGATCCGCTCCTCGACCGGTTGCTCGAGTTGCCAGACGACGCGCTTGCCGCGCTCGAACAGAAACGTGCCCTGGCTGGAAAGCGAGCTGTCGAGGTCCGCCAGTTCGCGCTGCTGCTCGAAGCTGCCCGCCAGCGAGGGCGTGGCGGCGAGCTGGCGTTGCAGGTCGTCCAGATCGAAGGCCTGGGCGCTCAACGGCACCAGTAGCAGCAGTGTGATCCACCATCGACGAAACGGCATGGTCGGGTCCTCGGGGTATCGCGTGTCGGGAATCGCCCGGTCAGGTGACGGGGCGCTCGTCCTCATGGCCGGGGTCCGCGGCGTGGGCGTCCTCGCAGTCGAGCCAGAAGGGGAAGAAGTTGAACCACTGCAGCGGGGTCTTCTCGCACTGCAGCGTCAGCCAGTCGACGTAGCGCCGCATGGCGCCATCCATCCATGCCTCCCGATCCCGCCGGCTCAAGTCGCTGGTATCGTCGAAGTGGTCGAAGTCGATGCGATAGCTGGTGGGTTCGCGAAAGCAGCCGATGGTGTAGATCGGGCAGCGCAGCAGGCTCGCCAGCCAGAACGGGCCTTCCGGAAAACGCGCCGGGTGGCCCAGGAAGGGAAGCGTGCGGGCGCGTCCGCTATCGCTGATCGGCACACGATCGGCGGCGATCACCACGAAACCGCCTTCCGCGATCCGGCGCCCCAGCTTCATCGCCGTCGACGGCGTGATCTCGCTGACCTCGACGATCTCGGGCGGGTTCGCGCGGTGGGTCGAGCGCGCCAGGACCTCGTCGAACTGCTGCGCATTGCGTGTGTGCATCAGCAGCGTCGCGCGGAAGTCCTCCTGCATGTCGCTCATGGCGGTGCAGATCTCCATGTTGCCGACATGGGAGACCAGCATGATCCCGCCGTGCCCGCTCTCGACCGCCTGGCGAAACCGCTCCCGCGTATCGCCCTCGAAGCTGAGCGCCGGTGGGATGCCGCTCCAGGCGTCGATCTTGTCCATCAGGCTCTGCCCGAAACTGCGGAAGTGGCGCAGGCTCAGCCAGGTCAGACGCTTGGGCGCATGGCCGTAACGGTGCCGCCACAGTCGGGTAAGGTAGGTATGGGAGGCGCGCCGATGCAGACCGTGGGCAATATAGTAGTAGACGATCACCAGCAGCAGCATGAACTGGAACGGTAGCCGTCCCAGCTTGCGCCGGATCCAGACCATGGCGCGAACCCCGCCGGCAGTGCCGGTCTCGCGAATTCTCGACCAGTGATTGGGATTGCTGCTGATCGGTGTCATGAGAGTCGTTCCTGGCGGCGGCTCAAGAGATCGGGGAGGCGTCTGAACATGCCGAGCACCAGACGCAGATGCATGCGGGCGAGCAGTACGTTGTCCCGCCATAGCTGGAAGTGGGAGACGCCGTCGATAGGGTAGCGGACCCGGACGGGCAGGTTGACGACGCGTTCGCCCTGCCAGTGCCAGCGTACCGGAAGCTCGCTGTCGAACTCCATGCGATCGCCGCAGGGGTGTTCGGCAACCAGCCGGTTGACGGCGGCGACGGGGTAGAGCTTGACCCCGCACATGGTGTCGCGAAGATCGAACGACAGCGTCGCCAGCCAGACCAGCGAATGGGTGATATAGCGGGAGTAGAAGCGGTGCCGGGGCACGCTGGCGTCGAATCGCGGGTAGCCGAGCCGCAGGACCTCGTCGCCGGCGCGGAGCCCCTCGACGAAGGGCGGCAGGTCGGCCGCTTCGTGCTGGCCATCCGCATCCACCTGCAACACGTGGGTCAGCCCGCGCTCGGCGGCTCGTGCCAGGCCCGCCCGCACCGCCGCGCCCTTGCCCCGGTTGACGGGCAGCCTGACCAGATCCACCGACTCGACGTCTGCCAGGGCATCCAGCACCCCTGCACAGTGCGCGTCGCTACCGTCATCGACCAGGATGACCGGCAACTGCAGCAGGCGTAGCCGCGCCAGGGTCTGGCCGACCGCCTCGGCGTGGTTGTAGACCGGCACCAGGACCGCGATGCGGGCGCTGCTCTCTCTCGACATCCTCTAACTCTCCCGCTTTTGCCGATCGACCAGGGCGATGCGGCCGCTGACATGTTTCCCGCGCCGGCTGTCGCACTCGAGGCGCAGGCTCTCGGCCCCGTCGCCCCGACGGTGCTCGAGGGACATTTCGAAGCGATCGCCGGGCAGCAGCGGCTGGGGAAATCGCAGCCGCTCGAGTCCGTCGAAATCGCTGGTCAGCGCGAACAGCCGGCGCGCCTGCTGCATCGCCCAGTGCACCAGGGCGATGCCGGGGAGCACCGGCTGACCGTCGAAGTGTCCGTCGACATAGGCGCAGTGTTCGGGTACCTCCAGCGTGACCCGCCAGCCGCTGTCGTGGACGCGTTCGCCCAGCCAGCGTGGCGCGCGTCGATCCTCCAGGTCGAGGAACAGGCGCTGTCGGATCTCCGCGCCCAGCTTGCCCTGGGCATTGGTCGGCCAGGGGGCGACGAAGCGCCAGTAGCGGGGTAGCACCGGCGTCTCGAAATGGGCGGCGAGTGCCCGGCGCAGCCGCTTTACCGTGTCGCGATGCTGGCGGTGATCGTGGGGCACCTCGCTCGGCGACAGCTGGACGATGGCGGCGAGGCGCAGGTCACGGCGTTGCAGCGTCAGGGTCTGCGCCCGCTCGACGCCGGGGAGCCCGCTCAGTGCGCGGTCCATCGCCGTCAGCGAGATCCGTTTGCCGCCGATCTTGACGATTCGGTCGGCACGGCCCAGCAGTTCGAAGCCCCGGTCCGTCAGCGCGATCAGGTCTGCCTGGCGTTGCCACTGATCCGGGATTTCCAGGTGGCGCGAGCGCAGCCACAGGCGATTGTCGTCGCCGTGGCTGACCTCGACCCCGGGCAGGGCGGTCCAGGCGGATTCACGCTGCTGGACGCGCCAGGCGATGCCGCCGGTCTCGGAGCTGCCGTACACCTCGTGGACGGGCGTGCCGAGCCGCTCGTGGACCAGGTCGCTGGCGCTCCGGGAGAGCGGCGCTCCCGAGCTGTAGATCGTCTCGAGCGCCGCGCTTGCCGGCTTCCAGTCGAGCGCTTCCGGCAGGCGAGACAGCGCCGGTGGCGCGCTGACGAGAATCATCCGCTTGCCGGTCGCCTGGCAGTACTGCAACCAGGTGTAGAGGGTTTCCGGGTAGCGACAGGGCTGGGTCGCGAAGGGGCTGTACTCGCACAGTGGGCGCAGGATCGAGAACAGCAGGCCGTAGATATGCTGGTGACTGACCTGGCTGACGACCAGTCGGCCCGCCAGAGGCCAGAGCGAGGCCTGGGTGGCGAGCTCGGCATCCAGCTGATCGAAACGTTTGTCCAGTCGCTGGGGCTCGCCGCTGGAGCCTGAGGTGTAAAGCGAGACGGCAACGGCGGGTAGCGGCCGCGAGTCCCACTGGGGGGCGCGGCCTGGGGAGCTTTTCGACCGGTCGCTCCCGAGCATCGGCTCGGCCGGCCCGAGCGCCACGCCGGTGCCGTGCAGGGCCGTCAGCGTCTTCGGCTGATTGTCCGCAGGTAGCACGACGCGATCGCCGCGCTCCCAGATCGCGACCAGCGCCGCGCTGAACTCTACCGGGTCCGGCTCGAACAGTCGCCAGCCGTCACTCTCGTTGGGCGTCTCGAGCAGTCGTTGCTGCCAGGCGCCGATACGCCCCTGCCACTCGCCCACGGTCAGCCAGCGAGACGGCGTAGCTCCCTTCGGGGGGATCCAGGCGATGGCATCCGCCTGGGGGCGGTCACGCCACGGCCGATCGCCGAGTCTACGAAACGTCATGGCGCGCCTCGCCTTGCTGTCTCATGGCCGCTTCCGCTCGCCGTCTGACCCGCTGGCGCAAGCACCATTCCCCCAGGAACATGGCTAGCATCAGGCCGTAGACGATGCCGCCGTTGTACCAGGCCCAGACATCGGGGTCGGCGAAAATCGCAGTGAACAGGGCAATGGCACCGTTGAGGGCGAAGAAGATGCACCAGGCCTGGGTCACCCGCCGGGTGTAGCGCACGGCGTGAGGCGGCAGATCGGGCTCCTGCCTGCGAGCGAACCGTTCGATCAGCGTCGGCGGATGACGCAGGCCATGGGAAAAGACCAGCAGCAGAGCGAGGTTGACCACGACCGGCCATAGCCGCAGGCCGAGCTCCGCACTGCCGGTCGCCGTCAGCAGGAGGACCAGCGGCACCAGACTCCATCCCCAGCGCCGTTGCGCCGACGGCAGTCGCCACCAGGCAGCGGCGGCCATCACCATCAGCAACGGCCAGGCACCGTAGTGCGGCAACAGGAAGTGAACCACCAGGGGCCAGACCAGGCCGATGATGGCTACTGCCAGCCAGAGCAGCCGGTTGCGGCCGTGGGTGGGAATCGACGAAATCACGAGGGCACCGCCGCTGTCATTTCTGGCGACGCGATTCGACCAGAGCCGCCAGACTCTTCAGGTTGGCGAAATGCTGACGGGAGGATTCCGCCTCGGACTCCAGCGTGATGCCGTAGCGCTTCTGTAGCGCGAGGCCCAGTTCCAGCGCGTCGATGGAGTCCAGCCCCAGTCCTTCGACGAACAGCGGCTCTTCGGGATCGATGTCGTCCGGCGTCACATCCTCGAGCTCCAGGGTCTCGATGATCATCTGCTTGAGTTCGTGTTCCAGCGCTGTCGTGGTCATCGGTCTTGATCGTCCTTGTGACTCGTTCGTTATCGTTTACTGGCGCTCGATCGTGATGTCGGGCGCGCAGCCGGTAGCTTACCGGCCGGGTGCGGCGGTCGTTCCGTCGCTGAAACTGGTCGTTGCGGGGGGCGGATCATGACCGAAGAGACTCGAGTTGCCAACCGCGTTGGCTGATGGGGCACGCGATCCGCTGATGACTGCCCATCAGCCAGTCGATGACATCCAGGGGTTGCAAGGTCGTGCCGCCTGCCGGAGTCATCGTCTCGACCAGGCGCCGGGCACCTTCGGTCGGCTGGCTGCCGACCCGAAGGGCGACGGCGGCGGATAGTGACGCGGGCGCGTACGCGGCGAACCGCTGGGGAACGGGCTGATCGCCGAAGACCAGCAGGAGACTCGGCTGCCCATCGGCGAGATAGCCGCTGGCTTCCGCGATCAGTGCGGCCCATTCGCCACCGCTGGCGGCAATCGCCTGCTGGCTGCGCCGATTGCCACTGGCGATGGAGTAGACGCCGGCCGTGGCGTTGTGAACCGACAGACCGAACCGGGCCGGGGAGAGCGGTTCGCCCTCATTGAGGCCGTAGAGCATTTCCAGCGTGCGTTCACCATCGCCGTGGCGCGAGGCGTGCAATACGATACGGTCGGCTTCGGGATCGAGCGTTGCCAGCATGTCGCAGACGGCGCGCCCGAGCAGGTTGAGGCGACGTCGCAGCATCGCGGGAACGGCCTTGCCGGCAGGTTTGTCTTGTGTATCGAGTCGAGATTCCCCGGCAGCCTCGCGGTGAGGTGTCCAGGCTCGCCAATCCTGTAGGTAAAGATCCGTCATGGCGTCGCTTCAACGATCCGTATTGCAACAATTTTACGCATCATAACGGAAAACGGCGCTTACGCGGTGCAAGCTTTATGGATTCTGGAGGGGCATCGACGATGTCCACCGTCCGGAGGCATCAAAGCGCCGAACCGGAGTCCGGCGCACCCTAGGGAGGACGATCCTTCGGGCTCGACAAGACTACCGTCGCTCCCCGATGAAAGACTTGATGCAGGTTAAATCGTGATGTGTGCGGGAGGTAAAAAAACGCGCACCGGTAACCTGGTCGCTATCGGGAATGCCACTCCCTCTCCTGTCACCCGTTCCGAGGCGCGACATGGCGGCAGCCGCGGGGCGGGGCGCCGATTCGGCGCCGAGACGACCGAGTCGACGTTCCAGCAGACGGCCTTCTTGGCACATCGCTTGACCTCCCGTCGACAGGAGGGGCTGTCACCTGTTGACGTTTGTTGCGCAAGCGTGCGTTTCCTTACCATGCCGTTTTCAAAAATAACAAAAAATGCCATAAGCGGCATCGTGCCATGATATTTGGCTAGGTAATCTTTCAGGCTAATTGCGTTCAATGCAAGTGTCGGGATCTTGGTTTTTACAGATCATCTTGGATGAGCGTGGTATTTTATTTTAAGTCGAGGTTGAAAAAACTTAAGGAAAACAAAATGACTCAGCCCACTGGTATAGAGAGTAGTTTGGCATCAAGAAACGTTTTTCTAGGTGTCGATAGAGTTGAGGAGTTTGGTCGCGCTTTAGAGGACGCTCTGGGAAAGACGGGCCAGAGTCGTGGCGATGAAAAAACTTCCAGTCCGACCAATCGTGGGGATGATAAAGACGAGCAAAAAATACCCATTGATGAGATCGGGGATATCCTGGGTGGAGGAGGAATGGGTTCCGATACCCCCGTCGTGGATGGCTTGATCTTTGATGACAAGGTCTCATTGGAGCGCGACACGCGGCGCAACGCTGATGACGAAGAGTCTGACAAGGCCGAAGACCAAAATGTCGTTCGGAACGCGCTGGAAGAGTTGCTGGAATCTGACCCTGAATTTGCAGAAGCCTTTGACGAAGCCATAGAGAATGGCGTTCGCGTCAACTTTCGTCTCAATGGCGACGACAGTCGCGCCTCGATTGTCAACGGCGATGTGCTTCAAATCGACATCCCCAGTGATGCAGACGTCAAATCTTCGTTGAAAGAGGTGTTCAACGAGGATTCGAACTGGGATGTGCAACCCCCCGGTGAGGGCCCCGGTTTTGATGAAGTCATGGCGGATGACGATATGTCAGGGGAAGAGTTCGTCGATGATATGGAGCGCCTCGGAATTTTCTCTTTTTCAGGAGAGCATGGCGATAAGATTCGTAAAGACGTAATCTACATGTACGATAATAGCGGTTTCATGAAAGAAACCATGCGTTCTACGCTGGAAGACACCAATGGAGAAAAGAAATTCAACTTCTCCACCATTGGCCAGGGTGGCGGTACCGTTAGCTCTCCATTCGACGACTATTCCACGACACTGAACGCCCATGATGCCTACGAAGGCGTTAGAACGGAGGATTATGAATCCAAAGATAATCTCGGCAACGTCTCCTTAATGGCGCACGAGATAATGCACTCCTTTCTCGGGATCGGCGACAAGCCCACCATCGGCATTGGCGGCGCCGTGGTCCAGCAGGAACTTCAAACCAAGCCAGGCGGCGGTCGAGTCACCTATGACGAGGAACACAAGGGGGCGCCCATTGATATCCACGAGGGGTTTGATGCCAAGAGTTATATCGATGAAGTCAGAGGGGGTGGCCTTGACGATCTTTCAATGGATGAGCTGCTGGATGAAGTTGATGGTGTCAGTGTCGGTCTCGCATTGATCAAGGATGATGATGAGTTCGATGACAAATTGAATAGCTTGGTCGAGACGATTCGCGAGGGGGTCGATGTTGAAGATCGAACCACACTTTACATGGAAGGTGACCTTGCAGAACGGTACAAGCAGCTGCTGGATTATAATCTCACCAATGGTGACTATGACAATTGGCAAGAGCTGCACAATGATACCAAAGAGCAACTTATGGACCGCCTTGGTAATTTTGGTGATGAGGCAGATGTATTTGCGGGTTATCTCAAGCGACACGATGGTGAAGAGCAACTGAAGGAGCTGTCTTACGATGCGTGGCGGTCAGATAATCACTTGGTGCCCAGAGATGACTTTATTCAGGGTGAAGAGGATTTCGATCATAATCTCAATGGTATCGTCAAGACTATCGTTGATGGTGTCGATGTGGATGACCGGAAGACCCTTTATATGGAGGGTGATCTTGCTGACCGCTATAAGGGCTTGCTTGAATACAACCTCGTCAATGGGGATTTCGATAGCTACGAGGATCTGAGTGAATTCACTAAAAAGCAGCTCAAGGACCGCATCGGCAACTTCGATGATGAGGCCGATGTTTTCAACGGCTATCTGAAACGCCATGGTGGCAACGAGCAAATCGACGATTTGGCCAAGCAGGTTTGGAATGAGAGTGGCATTTGACAGCAATGGATAGCCGGTGCCAGCTCCCGACATGACACGAGCCCCGGCCACTCCCAATGGCCGGGATTTTCATGCCGAACCGGCCACCTTTCAAAAGTGCTGTTCGAATAGATGGTTGACGGGAGAGCGAGCCCGTATGGATGGCTTTTTATCGCCCGGATTCTCAAAAGCCGCTCAAATTCATCTCGTCCTGGTCCCGCATCGACTACCGGCTACACGGATCGTCGAGCGGCACCTCGCGAGGCCGGAAGCGGCGGGAGATGGCGTCGATGGCGATGTTGAGCGCGGCGGTGACCAGCAGCAGGAAAAAGGCCTGATCGAACATCAGGTACTGAAAGCTGGAGTCGATGTAGAACCCCAGGGTAGCGACACCCAGCATGCCGAGCAGCGCGGTCTCTCGCATGATGACCTCCGCGCGGTAGCAGATCAGGGCCAGCAAATTGGGATAGAGGCGGGGCAGCAGTTCGTAGGCGTAGCGCCCGGACGCCGGGAGATTAGGCATGCCCAGCGTCAGACCGTCGGCGTGACGCGCGACCAGGAACGCGATCAGGGCACCGTTGTGCAGGGCGAGTGCCAGCCACGCCGGCAACATCGACGGCCCGAGCATCAGCAGGAAGATGAAGGCGAGCATCAGTTCCGGCGTCGAACGCACGACGACCAGCAGCATCCGTCCGCCGAAACCCAGCCAGGGGCGGCCGAAGTGACGGCTGGCCAGCGGCCATAGCAGTAGCGCCAGTAGCAGGCTGCCGACAGTGCCCATGAGCGCCAGCAGTAGCGTGTTGCCGATCGCCGGCAGCAGATCCGGCAGCCCGGCCAGCCAGGCGCCCAGGCCGGGGAGGTTTCCCTCCAGCAGCGGGGCCGGCCACAGGTCGTGGCTGACGAAGCGCCACAGCAGCTCGCCATCGACATCCGGCCACGGGCCGAGGAAGAACAAGGCGCCCACCAGCAGCGGTAACAGCAGGCGACGATGTCCCCACCACTGCAAGGTGGCGACCAGCGCGTAGAAGATCCAGAGCAGCGCACCGGCTTCGCCGAAGCGTCCCTCGCGAAAGGCGCTCTCCAGATAGAACCCGAGTGTCGGCAGGCCCACGAACCCGAGCAGCACGCTGGCGCGCATGGCGCACTCGAATCGATAGCGGGTGTAGCTGGCGAGGCGCTCCCAGACCAGCGGCAGTTCGGCATAGAGGAAGCGTGACAGCCGATCGACCCCGCTGGGCAGCGCGTCGTTCGGCGCCCTAGGCGTGAGCTCCAGAATCTCCGCGTAGACCTTGGCGAAGATGCCGGCATAAGGAATGGCCAGCGCGGCAAGGGCGGTGACCGCGGACAGGCCGAAAACCTGGAGAAACAGCAGTGCCCAGAACAGCTCGTGAATGGCGCGGACGAATGCACAGAAACCGCGCACCAGTCTCGAGTGATGAAACAGCAGCGCCAGCGGAAAGCCGAGTATCGCGCCGATGAACGTGCCCCACAGCGCGACACTGACGGTGAGGACGATGGCGCGCAACGGGCTCTCCAGCGCCATGAAATCGGGCCAGGCGAAACCCAGGGCCATCCGCCACAGCTCGCCCCACGGATCGACCGTGATGATGCGCAAATCGGCGAAGGGAAGCAGCAGCAGGCAGAGCAGTATCAGCGCCAGCGAACGGCGCGCCAGCGTCAGGCCAGGGCTGCGTCCCCGCAGCAAACCAGGGGCGGCACTCATGTCGATGCGGCGACTCCGGCCTCGTGGTTCGATGGGCCGGCATCCGGATAGAGGGCGTCGAGGCTCGCCAGTGTCAGCTCGCGGGCGGGCGCGTCCAGCACCACCTGACCGTCACGCAGACCAATGACCCGATCGAAGTGGTCCAGCGCCAGCCGGTGCTGATGCAGCGCAATGATGCTGGAGGTGTGGCGCGCCTGGATGCGCGCCAGCAGCCGCAGCGCCTGATGGGGGTCGACGCTGGCCAGCGGTTCGTCGCCGAGGAAGATGCTGCGCTGCTGGTACAGGGCTCTGGCGATCGCCACGCGCTGGCGCTGGCCCCCGGAGAGCTGCTCCACCGGGCGGCGGAGCAGGCCCTCCAGGCCCAGTTCACGGACCAGGAGGCCGATCTCCTGCCAGGCTTCGTGCCGGGGCTTCAGGAGATTGATCAGGTTGGCCAGCGCCCCGTGCCGCTCCAGTCGTCCCATATAGACGTTGTGATAGACCGAGAGTAGCGGCACCAGGCCGTGCCCCTGCGGACACCAGGCGGCCTCGCTGTCCAGCCGGCGCCGAATCTCGGCGAGCAGCGTGGACTTGCCGGCACCGCTCTGGCCCAGCAGGGCCACGCGCTCGCCAGCTTCGAAGGTCAACGAAAGGCCGGGCAGCACGACTTGCGTCCCGTGGCCCAGATCGACCCTGTCCAACTCCAGTAGCGGCATCGGTGTCAGCGCAGCAGACCGATGGATTTGCCCACCGCTTCGATCGGGCCATAGTCGTCGTTGCTGGCCGGGATGAAGCCCGAGCGCGGAAAGCTTTCCAGCAAGGCAGGGTCGGTCATGTCGAGCAGCGCCTGCTGCACCTTGTGGGTGAATCCCTCGCCGTAACGCTCGTCGGCATCGCCGCGCAGGGTCCACTGGTAGTCCGGGTAGGTCGGCGATTCCCAGATGACTTCGACCTTGTCGGTATCGACGCGGCCATCCTCGACGGCGGCGTCCCACACGGTGAAGTTCACGGCGCCGATGTCGTAGGTGCCGGATTCGACCAGCGCAATGGTGCGAGTGTGGTCGCCGGAGAAACCGACGCGGGAGAAGAGCTCGTCGGGGGCTTCGTCGAAGCGCTGGCGGATGAAGTGCTCCGGCATCAACCGGCCCGAGGTCGACGTCTTGGCGCCGAAGGTGAACGAGTGTTCGGCGACCGACTCGGGAAGCTCGTCCTGGTTCGGCTCGATACCCGTCGCGGTGTTGGCGATGAAATAGCTGCGGAACTCGGCGTCTTCCGCGCCCTGGGCGATGGCTTTCGAGCCCGGTACCAGCTGGCGGGCCTGTACGCCCGACAATCCACCGAACCACGCCAGTTGCACCTGGTCGTTGCGGAAGGCGGTGACCGCGGCGCCGTAGGAGGTGACGGGAACGTACTCGACATCGACCCCGAGCTTGTCCGACAGGTAGTCGGCGACCTTGGAGAAGCGCTCGACCAAGCGTGACTGGTCCTCGTCCGGAATCGCGGTGAAGCGGAAGGTATCGGCGGCATTGGCGGCCGAGCAGACCATTGTCAGGATCAGGGCGAACATCAAGCGCATGAGCGGCGACCTCGGGTGAGAGAAAAGACGCTCATGATAACCGCATTGCGGCACCGGGATTAAACTGGCGTGGTCGTAGGAAATGACCGATACGTCGAGGTCGGAACAGCGGCCGGCCTCATGCTTCCTTCGGCGGGAACTTGGTCGGTCGCAGGCTCTCCTTGATGGTCCTTAGGTGCGGCAGGAAGGACTCGCCCCGGCGCAGCGTCACGCCCGTCGCCAGGACGTCGATCAGCGCCATGTGGATCATGCGCGAGCTCATCGGCATGTAGACTTCGGTGTCCTCTGGTAGATCGACCGGGAGGATGTCGGTGCAGACGTTGGCCAGCGGCGATCCATCGCGCGTGATGCCGATGACCAGCGCGCCGGCGTCTCGAGCCACCTGAGCCACTTCGACCAGGTCGCGGGTCCGGCCCGTGTAGGAGATGACGACGATGACGTCCCCGGTATGGGACGCCGCGGCGATCATCCGCTGCATCAGTACGTCGTTGTAGGCGCCGACCGGCAGGTTGAAGCGAAAGAACTTGTTCTGGGCGTCGAATGCCGCCGGTGCCGATGCGCCCAGCGCGAAGAAGTGGATCTGCCGCGCCTGGGAAAGATGGTCGACGACGCGTTCGATGCGCCTGGGGTCGATGCCGCGACGGATCTCGTCCAGCGCAGCGATGGTCGCGCCGATGATCTTGTCGGTATAGGCGGCGGCGTCGTCGTCACTCTCGACGCTGCGGCTGACGTAAGGGGTTCCGCCCGCCAGGCTCTGGGCCAACTGGATCTTGAAGTCCGGGTAGCCCTTGGTCTCGAAATTGCGACAGAAGCGGTTGACCGTGGGTTCGCTCACCGTGGCAGCCTGTGCCAGAGTGGCTATGCTCATGCCAATCGCCGCATTGGGGTCCTGGAGGATGACGTCGGCGACCTTGCGTTCCGAGCGATTCAGGTCGTCGACCCGCGAACGAATGCGGGCGATGAGATCGTGCATTGCCATGATTGCGGGGCATCTCCTAGCGGCGGAATGATGATTGATTCGTCACACAGGCCCTGCATCCTAGCCTCTGGCGACACCAGCGCCAAGCTGCGACAGTCGAGGCCGCATGCGCCCGCTGGCGGCGAGGCACGATACAATGGTTTCGGTAGAGGTAATTTAGTTACGAAGTTGCATGTCAAAAGCCATTCGCATGGCGTATTTTATTCGTAAATTAACGACTCTGGTGGAGGGAGGCAATGACTCGAGAGGCAACGCCCAACGTGGATTTGGCTCTGTTCGGTGCGCTCGGCGACCTGGCACTGCGCAAGCTTTATCCGGCGCTCTATCACCTGGATCGCGATGGTCTTCTGGGGGCCGACACCCGGATTCTGGGGCTGGCACGACGTGAGCACGACGCCGACAGTTTCCGCAGCACGGTGCTGGGGATGCTCAAGAAGCGGGTCAAGGCCAAGGAGCTCGAGCAGACCTGCCTGGACCGGTTCCTGGCGCGGCTCGATTACACCCAGCTCGATTTCGACACCGTCGACGGTTACGAGAAGATTCGGGACTGGCACGCCGAGAGCCCGGACTCCCAGTGCCCGCTGACCATCTATCTGGCGGTGCCCGCCAGCATCTACGGGGCGATCTGCGCCAATCTCCAGGAGAGCGGCAGCCTGGACGGCGACTCCCGGGTCGTGGTCGAAAAGCCGATCGGCTACGACCTCGACTCCTCCCACGAGATCAACGACGCCATCGGTGCGGTCTTCCCTGAATCGCGTATCTACCGCATGGATCACTACCTGGGCAAGGAGACGGTCCAGAACCTGATCGCGCTGCGTTTCGCCAACCCGATGTTCGGCAACCAGTGGAACCAGAGCCAGATCTCCCACGTCGAGATCACCGTGGCCGAGCAGGTGGGGATCGAGGGGCGCTGGGGCTATTTCGACAAGGCCGGCCAGCTGCGCGACATGGTTCAGAACCATCTCCTGCAACTATTGACCATGCTGGCCATGGATCCGCCGGCCAATCTCGATGCGGATGCCATTCGCGACGAGAAGGTCAAGGTGCTCAAGGCGCTCAAGCCGCTGGAGGGCGAGGATCTCAACCGGCACGTGGTCCGCGGGCAGTATGTCGCCGGCACCATGGAAGGCGAGAGCGTCCCGGGGTATCTCGAGGAGGAGGACGCCAATACCTCCAGCACCACCGAAACCTTCGTCGCCATGCGGCTCGAAGTCGCCAACTGGCGCTGGGCCGGCGTGCCGTTCTACCTGCGTACCGGCAAGCGCATGCCGGAAAAACTGTCGCAGATCGTGATCCATTTCCGTCAGCAGCCGCACTACATCTTCGATCCGGACCAGCGCAACCTCGCCGCCAACAAGCTGGTGATCCGTCTCCAGCCGGAGGAGGGCATCGCGCTGCAGGTGTTGACCAAGGACGGCGGGCTCGACAAGGGCATGCGGCTGCGTCCCGGTCCGCTGCACCTGGACTTCAACCACGCCTTTCCCAAGGAGCGGATTCCGGATGCCTACGAGCGTCTGCTGCTCGAGGTGATGAAGGGGCAACAGTACCTGTTCGTCCGTCGCGACGAGGTGGAGTACGCCTGGAAGTGGGTCGATCAGCTGATCGCCGGCTGGGAGAAACGGGACATTCCGCCGCGTCGCTATCCGGCCGGCTCCTGGGGGCCCGTGGCCTCCATCGCGATGATCACGCAGGATGGTCGCTCCTGGTATGAAGACTACTGAGAACGCCCGCGAGCAGATCGGCGCGCATTTGGCCGTCGCCGCCGCCCATGCCTTGAACGAGGACCTGGCCAGCCAGCCACGCGCGCTGCTGGTCGTCTCCGGCGGTTCGACCCCGCTGCCGTTCTTCCGGCGGCTGGCCGAGCAGCCGGTGGCGTGGTCGCGGGTCGATGTCACCCTCGCCGACGAGCGCTGGGTGCCCGAGGAGCACGCCGACAGCAATGCGCGCCTGGTCCGGGAAACGCTGCTGACAGGGCCGGCCGCCGCGGCGACCTTTCACCCGCTGACCACCTCCGACCCCACGCCGGAGCAGGGCGCGGCCACGGTCGCCGCCCGTCTGGCGACGCTGCCTTGGCCGGCCAGTCTGGTCGTGCTCGGCATGGGCAACGACGGTCACACCGCATCGCTGTTTCCGGACAGCGGCGAGCTCTCGCTGGCGTTGAGCACGGACGACAGCGTCGTGGCCGTGCGGGCGCCCAGCGTCCCCCAGCCTCGCATCACCCTGAGCGCGGCCCGGCTTCACGATGCCCGCCGTCACGCGCTGCATCTGGTCGGCGACGCCAAGAAAGCGGTGCTGGCCCAGGCGCTCAGCGGGGATGACGTCCGCGAACTGCCGATCCGTGCCTTCCTGACCTGTCCGCTTACCCTCTACTGGGCGCCCTGACGCGCCATCCCCGCCTGCCCCGACGGCCGGGTACCCATCAAAGGAGCCATTCCGATATGTCATCCGATCCACGCTTGCCGCAATCCCACATCGATCGTGTGGATGCGATTTGTCGTTCCACGGCGATCATCCCGGTGCTGGTCATCGAACGGCTCGAGCATGCCGTGCCACTGGCCAAGGCGCTGGTCGACGGTGGGCTCGACGTGCTCGAGATCACCTTGCGCACCGACTGCGCGGTCGATGCCATCAAGCGCATTCGGGAGCAGCTTCCCGACGTGACGGTGGGTGCCGGCACGGTGCTGAGCGTCGATCAATATCGAATCTGCGAGGAGCTCGGTGTCGATTTCGTCGTCACGCCCGGCACGACGCCGGCGCTGTTCGAGCACGGCACTGCCAGCAGCGTGCCGCTGTTGCCCGGTGTGGCCACGGTTTCCGAGGTCGTCACCGGCTGGGAGTACGGCTATCGCCGCTTCAAGTTCTTCCCGGCGGAAGCCAACGGTGGTGCCAAGGCGCTCAAATCCTTTGGCGGTCCGTTGCCCGAGGCGCTGTTCTGCCCCACCGGCGGGGGGACGGTGGACAATGCCGCCGACTACCTCGCGCTGCCCAACGTGATGTGCATCGGCGGCTCCTGGATGGCGCCGAAATCGCTCATCGACCAGGAGGACTGGGCCGGCATCACCCGCCTGACCCAGGAGGCGACGCAGCGCTATCCGCGCTGAGGCACGGGGCGGGTCGGCGCTGATGGCCAGCACCTGGGGCGACTGTCGTCGGTCCGGGAGCACCTCGACAGCCAGGCGACCCCACGCGCTCGAATGGCTCACTGCTTTCGAGGGATACCCCTTGTCCCCAGGCTGCTCCACACTGTGGCATCAGGGAATCCCTCGTCCAAGACAGGAGCGATGGCATGAGTGAACGTCCTCGAGTGGCGGTAGTCACCGGCACGACCAGCGGTATCGGCCGTGCGGTAGTGGAGAATCTCGCGGGTCAGGGCATCCGCGTGATGGCAGTCGACGCCAACCCGGCAGGCGAGGCCGTGGCGGAGGCCGTGGGTGCCACCTTCCTCGAGGCGGATCTCACCGATGGTGAGCAGTGCGCCCGGGTGATCGGGGCGGCGGTGGAACGCCTCGGCAGCGTCGATATCCTGGTCAACAACGCCGGGATTCAGCATGTCGCCGATATCGAGCAGTTCCCGCCGGATAAGTGGCGCAAGATCATCGACCTGATGTTGACCGCGCCGTTCCTGCTGACCCAGGCCTGCTGGCCGCATATGCGCGAGAAGGGGTGGGGTCGGATCATCAATATCGCCTCCATTCATGCCAACGTGGCGTCTCCGGGGAAATCGGCCTACGTCAGCGCCAAGCATGGGCTCATCGGTTTGACACGAACTGCCGCGCTGGAAGGCGGCGAACATGGCATCACCGCCAATGCGATCTGCCCGGCCTACGTGCGCACGCCGCTGGTGGAGCGCCAGATCGCAGACCAGGCGACGCTCAATCGGATGGATGAATCGGAAGTCATCGAGAAGATCATGCTGAGTGGGGCCGCCATCAAACGCCTCATCGAGCCGGGGGAAGTCGCCAGCGTCGTGGCCTACCTCGCCTCCGATCAGGCCTCCGCCGTCACCGGTGCGGACTGGGCCATCGACCTGGGGTGGACGGCGCGCTGAGAGAGGTCGTCGCGAGCGGCAAGGCGCCCCATGAGTATCCTGCCGCTCGTCGAATGGGCACTCAGCTTCGTTCGATGGCCGTCGCCACGCCCTGGCCGCCGCCGATACAGAGCGTGGCCAGGCCGCGTTTGGCATCGCGGCGCTGCATCTCGTGCAGTAGCGTCACCAGAATGCGGGCGCCGGAAGCACCGATGGGGTGGCCCAGCGCGATGGCGCCGCCATTGACGTTGACCTTGTCCTTGCTCCACCCCAGATCCCTGGCCACGGCGAGTGTCTGGGCGGCGAAGGCCTCGTTGGCCTCGATCAGATCCAGATCGTCGATCGTCCAGCCGGCTCGACGCAGGCAGCGCCGGGTGGCGGGCACCGGGCCGATACCCATGGTCGCCGGGTCGACGGCGGCGTTGGCGTAGGCGCGGATGGTGGCGAGGACCGGGAGTCCGAGCTTCGCGGCCCGTTCGGCACTCATGATCAGCAGGGCGGCGGCGCCATCGTTGAGCGACGACGCGTTGCCGGCGGTGACGCTGCCGGTCTTGGAGAAGGCCGGCTTGAGCTTGCCCAACGACTCGGCGGTGACGCCATCACGCGGCTGCTCGTCTCGTTCGATGACGACGGGATCGCCGCGTCGCTGCGGCACGCTCACCGGGGTGATCTCGGCATCGAAACGACCGGCTTCCCGCGCTGCCGAGGCACGTCGCTGGGACTCCGCGGCGTAGGCGTCCTGATCCTGGCGGGAGATGTTCCATCGCTCGGCCACGTTCTCCGCCGTGATGCCCATATGGTAGTCGTTGAAGGCGTCCCACAGGCCGTCATGGATCATGCTGTCGAGCAGCTCGGCGTGGCCCATGCGCAGCCCGGTACGCGCCTTGGGCAGCACGTAGGGCGCCAGGCTCATGCTCTCCATGCCGCCGGCCACGATGGTCTCGGCATCGCCGCAGCGGATCGCCTGGACGGCCAGGTGCACGGCCTTGAGGCCGGAGCCGCAGACCTTGTCGACCGTCATCGCCGGCACGTTGTCCGGCAGGCCGGCTTCGATGGAAGCCTGGCGCGCGGTGTTCTGGCCCAGGCCGGCGCGCAGTACGTGGCCCATGATCACTTCGTCGACGCCGGCGGGGTCGATGCCCTCGAGGACGCGACGAATGACGGTCGCTCCCAGGGTCACCGCGGGGACGCTGGCAAGCCCGCCCTGGAACGTGCCGATCGGTGTGCGCGTGGCCGCGACGATGACCACATCGCGCATCGCGGCTGTCGTTGGATCAGACATGGGCCGTCTCCCGCTGGTCGATCAGCTCGCAGCCGGTGGCTTCGCGAATCTCCTCGAGGGTGACGTCCGGCGCGAGTTCGGCCAATGCGAGGCCTTTGTCGGTGATATCCATCACACCCAGATCGGTGATGATCCGGTCGACGACACCCACACCGGTCAACGGTAGCGTGCATTCGGTCAGGATCTTGTGCTCGCCCTTGGCAGTATGGCTCATCAGCACCACCACGCGCTGCACCCCGGCCACCAGGTCCATGGCGCCACCCATGCCCTTGACCATCTTGCCGGGGATCATCCAGTTGGCGAGGTCCCCCCGCTCGGAGACCTGCATCGCGCCCAGAATCGCCAGGTTGATCTTGCCGCCGCGGATCATCGCGAACGACTCCGCGTTGTCGAAGTAGCTCGAGCCGGGCAGGGCGGTGACCGTCTGCTTGCCGGCGTTGATCAGGTCGGGGTCGACGGTTTCCTCGGTGGGGAAGGGGCCGATGCCGAGCAGCCCGTTCTCCGATTGCAGCCACACTTCCATGCCGTCGGGAATATAGTTCGCTACCAGCGTGGGCTGGCCAATTCCCAGGTTGACGTAGAAGCCGTCCCGCAGCTCGCCGGCGGCGCGTTGCGCCATTTGTTCCTTGTTCCAGGGCATCTCAGTTTCCCTCCCTGAGCGTGCGTTTCTCGATGCGTTTTTCCGGTGTCGGGTTATGCACGATGCGGTGCACGAAGATGCCCGGCAGGTGGACGTCGTCAGGGTCGATGGCGCCGGTCTCGACGATCTCCTCGACCTCGGCGACACAGATCCTGCCGGCCATGGCGGCCAGCGGATTGAAGTTGCGCGCGGTCTTGTTGAAGCGCAGATTGCCCGCCTTGTCGGCAACCTGGGCCTTGACCAGCGCCACATCGACCGGCAGGCCGCGCTCCATGACGTAATGCTCGCCGTCGAATTCGCGCACTTCCTTGCCTTCGGCGATCCTGGTGCCGTAGCCGGTCTTGGTGAAGAAGGCAGCGATGCCGGCGCCGCCCGCGCGCAGGCGCTCGGCCAGGGTACCCTGGGGGCAGAACTCCAGCTCGAGCTCGCCGGAGAGATACTGGCGCTCGAACTCCTTGTTCTCGCCCACGTAGGAGGAGAGCATCTTGCGGATCTGGCGCGACTCCAGCAGCAAGCCGAGGCCGAAACCGTCCACGCCAGCGTTGTTGCTGGCCACCGTCAGGTCCTTCTTGCCGGTGTCGCGCAGGGCAACGATCAGCGATTCGGGGATGCCGCACAGGCCGAAACCACCGACGGCGATGGTCATGCCATCCTCGATCAGGCCGTCGAGGGCGGCCTGGGCGCTCTCGAAGCATTTGCCGCCGCGCATCCCGGCGGGGGTCTTCTCAGTACTGGCGTGCTGGGTCATGGCGAGCCTCTGTTGTTGTGTCCTGGATAGACTATGACCGCTCGTCGCGCTGTTATTAAATTTATTTTCGCCGATAATTGTCGAGTTTTTCTCATCAATGAGGCGTTTTGATGACCATCAAGCAGCTCCGTGCCTTTCTTGCCGTGGCGCAGACACTGAGTTTCGCCCAGGCCTGCGAGCGGCTGCACGTGACCCAGTCGGCGCTGAGTCTGGCGGTGAAATCGCTGGAGTCGCAGCTCGGTGGAGCGCTGTTCTCGCGCACCACGCGCCAGGTGCGACTGACCCCCGAAGGCGAGGCGCTGCTGCCGTTGGCGCGGCGGTTGCTGGCCGAGTGGGACGACGCCGAGGACGCCATGAGGCGGCGTTTCCATCTGCAGCAGGGGCATCTGGCGATCGCCGCCATGCCATCCTTTGCCTCCAATTGCCTGCCGCCACTGATCGCGGCCTTTCGTCGGCGCTATCCGCGCATCAGCGTCACCATCCACGACGTGATCAACGAACAGGTGGTGGAGATGGTGCTGGCCCAGCGCGTGGAGTTCGGGATCGCCTTCGAGCCGCCGCGGCAGCCGGCGCTGAGATTCACCCCGATCCACCGCGATCGCTTCGTGGCGGCGGTGCCGCCGACGTCGGCGCTCGCCGCGCAGGCATCGACGACCTGGTCGGCGCTGCTGGCTTATCCCTTCATTACCCTGCAGCGGCCATCGCAGGTGCGGGCGATGCTGGAGCGGCAACTGTCGCGACACGGCATGACGCTGCCGGTGGAGTTGGAGAGCCATCAGTTGGCCACGGTGGGCCAACTGGTCGGCAAGGGGTTGGGCGTGAGCGCGGTGCCGGCGCTGTGTCGCGTCCAGATGGAGGCGCTGGGCGTCCGCTGTCTGGCGCTATCCGAGCCGGTGATCGAGCGGCCGGTCGGCGTTGTCACCCGCGCCGACCAGCAGCTCTCATCCACCGCCAGCGCCTTTCACGCCCTGGTGGAGGGTTCAGCTCGGGAGATCGTCGAGGTCTGAGGTGCCCGGCAGCGAGACGAATGCGCCGGGTCGCGTCGCCGCGAAGGCGCCGCAGCGACAGGCGAAGACCAGCGCATCGTTCAGCTTGGCGTCGTCGGCCAGCCAGTCGCCCAGCGTCGCGCAGACCACCTCGGCTCGGGACAGGGACGCCAGCAGGCCGCCGATGAAAGCATCGCCGGCGGCGGTGGTGTCCACTGCCTGGACCGCCGGAGGCACCGACTGAATCTGACGGTCCGCCAGATGGGCGGTCACTGGCCCCGGGCCGTCGGTGATCACGATCAGTCGGGCGCCCTTGGCCAGCCTGGCGCTGATCCACTCCTCGGCACTGCGATCGCCGCGAAGCGCATCCAGCTCTTCGGTGGAGAGCTTGATGAGATGGGCCCGCTCGAGCAGCTGCTCGACCAGCGCGATATCGACATTGCCCTGGGGCCATAGCATGGCGCGAAGATTGACATCGACGCTGATCAGGCAGCCGCCGCGGCGGGCGATGCTGGCAAGGTCGAGGGTAGTGCGGGCGATGGCCGCATCGGTCAGACTGTTGCTGCACAGGTGGACCAGGGCCGGTTCGGTGAAGATCCCGGGTGGCAGGTGTTCCCGGCGATAGAGCAGGTCCGCGGCGGGTGGGCGGTAGAAGTCGAACTGGCGCTCTCCCTGGCGATCGCGGGAAACGAATGCCAGGGCGGTGCGGGCTTCACGGGTTCGCACCACGTGCTGGGTATCGACGCCATAGCGGGTCAGCTCTTCGACCAGGAAGTCGCCGAAGCGATCGTCGCCGATCATGCCGAGGAAAAGGCTGGGGATGCCCTGACGAGCACAGGCCACGGCGGCGTTGGCCGGCGCGCCGCCGGCATAGGGCGTGAAGGTCTCGGGGCCGCTGTCGTCGCCCAGGCGGCTGGACAACATGTCAACGAGGGCTTCGCCGAAGGCGATGATGGGAATCATGGGTTACCGACTCTCTTGTCGAACGGGAATCGAAGATGCGCTGCCGTCGCTTCGCATCGAACGTCATCACGGCACTCGGTGACTGCGTGCTTCCTCGAGCAGCGCGAACCACGTCGGGCGATCGAGTTCGAGATTACCGCTCAGCAGCAAATTGTCGATACGCCTTTCATTCAACGTTCCGGTCACCGGTACCGGTTTGCCGGGCAGCCGCCGCAACCAGGCCAGCGCCAGTCCCGCCGTGGTCGAGTTGAGCTGTTCCGCGAGACGCGAGAGCGCGGTACCGAGCACATCCTCGAAGACCGAGCCGCCACCCAGCGGGGACCAGGCCATCGGCGCCAGGCCGTCGGCCAGGATGGCGTCGTAGAAGCCGTCGAACAGGGCGTCCGGATGGGCCAGCGAGAGCTCGAGCTGGTGGACGCCGAGCCGGTTGTGCATGGCGGCCTGCAGTCGACGCCACTGCTCCGGCAGGAAGTTGGAGACGCCCACGGCGCCGACCTTGCCCGCCGCGATGGCATCGTCCAGGACTCGGGCCGTCGCTTCCGTGTCCATCAGCGGATCCGGGCGATGGAGCAGGAAGTGGTCGAGCCGGTCGACACCGAGACGCGAGAGCGAGTCGTCGATGACCTGGGTGAGATGGCGTTCGGAGGTATCGTAATGCTTGACCCCGAAGGGCGAGGTGTCGCGATGCGGCAGGATGATATTGCCCTTGGTCACCACCCTCACCCTGGACTTGAGCGACGGTCGGCGGGCGAGCGCCTCGCCGAAACGCTGCTCGCCCAGGTGATTGCCGTAGCTGTCGGCATGATCGAACCAGTGCAGGCCCTGGTCCACCCGGGCTTCCAGCCAGTCGGCGAACTTCTCGACATCGTCGAATTCGGGCCGCTCGTGGAGACGCATCATGCCCAGAATGAAGGGCGAGTCGAAAACCAGATCATCACTCACGCCGATGTCGCCTCCCGCGCGATCGTGGTGGAGAGCAGGTGCTGACCGTCCGGCACCAGCCAGACCGGGTCGACCCGCGTGCAGGCGGCCTCGACGCACAGAAAGCGCATCCCGGCGGTGGCCGGGGTGTCGCCGGGCAGGTCGTCGCCGGGATGCCAGATCACGGTGGAGTCGCTGCCCTGCTTGGAGATCGCGAGGCGGCGCTGCCCATCATCGAGGATCACCGGGCGGTTCGACTGGTAGATGCGATCGAGCGAACCGCGAATACCGAGTTCACCCTGCTGATGATGCTCGGCGAAGTGTTCGAGCTTGTCCAGATAGCGTGCGCCGGCCAGCCCCTCGACACGACACCGGTGGGTGTCGGCGACGGCGAAGTACGTGTGCAGCGCGCCCGTCAGCTTGACCGGGGTGGTGCCGACGTGGCGCGTCATCAGCTCGACGCTCAGGCGCTGGCCGTTGGCATGAACCACGGCATTGGGAACCAGCTGGTCGTGCAGGCGCTGCTCCGGGGAGAGATGGATCTCGACGCCGCTACCGGAGACGCTGTCGTCGATGGCATCGACCCGCCACGCCGCCGTGCGGGCCGGGCCATGCATGGGACCCTTGCCATCGGGCGATTCGTCGGCGAACCACGGCCAGCACAGCGGAATCCCGCCGCGGATGGCGCCGGGCATCGGTTGCGGCGTCGGCGTGACCCACAGCCAGCCATCCTCCGCGCCGGGCGCCGGTGGGGCGCCTGCGGCTTCGGGGGCGAAAGGTAAGAAGTGGAGCACCTGGGCGCCTTGCAGCGAGATCGCCAGTTCGCCCCAGTCGGCATTGATCAGCAGTAGGCGCCGACCTTGCCAGTCGGCTTCCCGCTGGCCGTCGGTCGCGTCGACCAACTGCCGCAGCGTATCGGGAATCATGTCACCTCCTCGTTGTGCAGGGCTTCCGCCGCCCCCAGCAGTCCGGTCCAGGGCGCCGTCACTACCCAGGTGGGAATGCCGGCATTGTAGGCGCTCAGGCGTCCCTTGTCGGCAAAGGCGCGCCGGAAGTCGCTGCGCGGCAGCCATTCGATCAGGCGCGGCGTGATGCCGCCACAGAGGTAGACGCCGCCCAGGGCGCCGAGGGTGAGCGCGGCATCGCCGGCGCAGGCGCCGAGGATCCTGATGAAGCGCAGCAGCGCCTCGCGGGCGACGCGATCGCCGGCCCTCGCTGCGCCGGTCACTTCCGCCGGGGTGTTGTAGCTGGCGGTGACATTGAGCAGGGCGGCGTGGGCGAGGTAGAGATCGAGCAGGCCTTGGCCGCAGAGCAGGCGCTCGATCGAGACGCGCCCATAGCGGGCAGTGAAATAGTCGAGCAACTGTCGCTCGCGCTGGTCGGTCGGGGCGAAAGTGGCGTGGCCTCCTTCCGTGGTGAGCGGGATCCAGTGGCGTTGGCTGGGGATCAGCCCGGCCACGCCGAGCCCGGTCCCCGGACCGATGACCAGACGGGGGCGGCGGGCCTCGGCCTCGCCTTCACCGATCTTGACCAGATCCTTCTCGTCGATGTGGGGAATGCCCAGCGCCTGGGCGGTGAAATCGTTGATGACCTTGAAGTTCGACAACCCCAGTTCGTGGGCGACCGCCTTCTTGGAGAAGGCCCAGTCGTTATTGGTCATCTTGACCCAGTCTTCGTGAACCGGGCAGGCGAAGGCCAGGCACGCCTCTCGGGGCGCTTCGGCACCGACCTGTTCGAGATAGGCCTGAATCGCTTCCACCAGTCCGGCGTAGCGCGCGCAGGGCAGCGTCTCGATCGATTGAAGCTCGACGCTGCCGGGCATGACCAGCGCAAAGCGCGCGTTGGTTCCGCCAATGTCGCCGATCAGGGCGGGAGTCGTCATGTGTGCCCTCCGGGCAAGTCGGCGGCATCGAAGCCGCCAAAGGTTGCCGCGCCTTCCTCGGCACCGCCGACCAACTGGCGGAAGCCGGCGAACAGTTCGCGGCCCATTCCCTGATGATAGTGATCCAGGTCGCAGGACGCCGGTTCGCGTTGCGCCCAGGTTTCGGCATCGACCAGTGCCTCCAGCACGCCGTTGTCTGGGTCGAGCAGCACCCGGTCGCCGTCGCGCAGATAGGCGATGGGGCCCGAGTCGACCGCCTCCGGGGTGATGTGGATGGCCGCCGGTACCTTACCAGAGGCACCTGACATTCGCCCATCGGTGACCAGTGCGACCTTGTGCCCGCGATCCTGCAGCACGCCCAGGAAAGGGGTCAATTGGTGCAGCTCCGGCATGCCGTTGGCGCGGGGGCCCTGGAAGCGCACCACGACGATGACGTCGCGATCCAGCTCGCCGCTTTCGAACGCCGCCTTGACCTGACTCTGGTCGTCGAAGATGCGCACCGGTGCCTCGACCCGGCGAAACTCGGGCTTGACCGCGGAGACCTTGATCACGCCGCGCCCCAGGTTGCCGTCGAGCACCGCCAGCCCCCCGGTGGCGGAAAACGGCCGGCTGATCGGCCGCAGCACCTCTTCGTCGAGACTCTGCTGCGTGCCCTCGCGCCAGACCAGTCGGTCCCCCTCCAGGAACGGCTCCTGGGTATAAGCGGTCATGTCGGTGCCGAAGGCCGTGCGCACGTCGGCATGCATCAGGCCCGCCGAGAGCAGCTGCCGCACCAGGAAGCTGACGCCGCCAGCGGCGTGGAAGTGGTTTACGTCGGCCTGGCCGTTGGGGTAGATCCGGGTCAGCCCCGGCACGACCGTCGACAGCTCGGCAAAGTCGTCCCAGGTGATGGTCAGACCCACGGAGGCGGCCATCGCCACCAGGTGCAGGGTATGGTTGGTCGACCCGCCCGAGGTGAGCAGCCCGACCATGGCATTGACGATGGCGTGGGCGTCGATCTGCTTGTAGAACGGGTGGTAGTCGCCGCCCTGATCGCTGTTGCGGATCACCTGCTCGGTGCTGAAAAGGGTGATGGCGTCGCGCAGCGGTGTGCCGGGGTTGACGAACGAGGTGCCCGGCATGTGCAACCCCATCATCTCGAGCATCAGCTGGTTGGAGTTGGCGGTGCCATAGAAGGTGCAGGTGCCGGCGCTATGGTAGGAGTCGGACTCCGCCTCCAGCAGCGCGTCGCGGCCCACCTTGCCCTCGGCGTAGAGCTGGCGGATGCGCGACTTCTCGGCATTGGGCAGCCCGCTCGGCATCGGGCCGGCCGGCACGAACACCGCAGGCAGGTGGCCAAAACGCGCGGCACCGATGAACAGTCCCGGCACGATCTTGTCACACACACCGAGATAGAGTGCGCCATCGAACATGTTGTGCGACATCGCCACCGCCGTCGACATGGCGATGACATCGCGGGAAAACAGCGACAGCTCCATGCCGGGCTGACCCTGGGTGACGCCGTCGCACATGGCCGGCACGCCGCCGGCGAACTGCGCCGTGCTACCCATGCCGCGGGCGGCTTCCTTGATCAGTTCGGGGAAGTGCTCAAGAGGCTGATGCGCCGACAGCATGTCGTTGTAGGAAGAGACGATGCCGATATTGGCGCTGTTCATCAGCTTCAGGCTGTTCTTGTCGCCAGCGTTGCAGGCGGCGAAGCCGTGAGCCAGATTGCCGCAGGAGAGTTCCGCGCGGTGGACGCCACGGCGATGCTGTTGCTGCATCCGCTCTTCATAGAGTCGGCGTCGGTCGGCGGAGCGCTCTTCGATGCGCCTCGTTACACGGTCCAGGGTAGGGTCGAGCGTCATGGGGTGCCTCATCGAGCTGTCAGGTTTATTTGGTAAACTTACCAAAAAATACCCCGTATGTTCGCGAATGAGCCTTTGGTATTAGCCTTTTGGGGTAATATTTTTTCATGTGACGATGTTCTAGACTACGTACTAGGCTATTCACCAGTTCTGCTGCGATCTAATCTTTGCGTTCGATCCGATGCAGTGCCGGGATGGAGCGCAGGCTCGCTGCCCGGCCGATTCAACGTCTCGATTACGCCAGCTTCAGCGTCTCAGTCACGCCATCAAAAGGAGAGCACCATGACATTGCGTGTCGCCATCAACGGATTCGGCCGCATTGGCCGGAACGTACTTCGTGCCATGTACGAGAACGGCTATCGGGATCGGATCGAGGTCGTCGCCATCAATGATCTCGGCGATCCTGCGCTCAACGCCCATCTGCTGCGCCACGACAGCGTCCACGGGCGCTTCGGATTCGAGGGCTCCCACGACAGCGATACCCTGAGCGTAGACGGGGATAGCATTCGTATCCTCTCCGAGCGCGATCCGTCCCAGCTTCCGTGGAAGTCGCTGGACGTCGATCTGGTGATGGAGTGCACCGGGCTGTTCACCAGTCGCGACGCCGCCGCCAAGCACATCGAGGCGGGCGCGGGGCGGGTGCTGATCTCCGCGCCCAGTGGCGATGCCGATGCGACGATCGTGTTTGGCGTCAACGAGGGAACGCTGAAGGCCGAGCACCGGGTGGTCTCCAACGCCTCGTGTACCACCAACTGCCTGGCACCGGTGGCGCAGGCGCTGCAGGACAGCGTGGGTATCGAGAATGGCCTGATGACCACGGTCCACGCCTACACCAACGATCAGAATCTGTCCGACGTCTATCACAAGGATCCGTACCGCGCCCGTAGCGCCACCCAGTCGATGATCCCGACCAAGACCGGCGCGGCGGCCGCCGTCGGACTGGTCCTGCCGGAGCTGAACGGCAAGCTCGACGGTCTCGCGGTTCGCGTACCGGTGATCAATGTGTCGCTGGTCGACCTGACCTTCACCGCGGGACGGGATACCACCAAGGAAGAGATCAACGAGATCGTCACCAGGGCGGCGGCCAGCTCGCCGGTGCTGGCGGTGAACTCGCAGCCGCTGGTATCGATCGACTTCAATCACGATCCCAACTCGTCCACCTTCGATGCCAACCACACTCGCGTCAACGGGCGCCTGGTCAAGGTCATGGCCTGGTACGACAACGAGTGGGGTTTCTCCAACCGCATGCTGGACACGGCACTGGCCATGCAGGCCGTGAGCTGAGCCCAGGGGCGGCAATCGCCAATGCCGGGCTGCTGGACGAGCTGGCCTGGGTGATCTCCAGGCGGTAGCAGCCCGGCTTTTCGCATGACAACGACGAGGGGTGGCAGAGATTCTGCCACCCCTCGTCCTTTGTCAGGACCTCGTTCAGAGCACCGGCCGGCCGCTTAGGCGTGAAGTACCCCCTATTTTGCACTCAAGTCGTTCGATCCAGCGTCGATAGAAAGCTGTATGCTGCCTATCATGTTGATGGTCTTGGACTTACCCGCCCTTCGCTTCTAGTGTAGGTCTGACGATGTTCATCTTTTCACCCAGCACCGAGGTCGGCGGCGTCATGCAGGACACCATCATCAATGCACATCGCCTGATTGGCGAGACGATACAGGAGCCCGGAGAGCCGCGCCGCGGACGAGTGGTTGGCGTCGACCAGTCGCGTCCCGTGCCGGTGATTTTCGTGATCTGGCAGGAGCAGTCGGGAATACAGCGCGTCGAATTGACCCGCGATGAGCTGAGTCGGCTCGCGAGCGCCTGCCACCTCCGTCAGTCGGGACAGGCGAGTGAGCGTGAGGACGAAGTCCTGGATGAGGGGACGGCGTCATCCGACGAGAGCAGGTCAGCTTCCCACGTTTCCGCTCGACGTCGCGTTGGCTCCCGCTAGCGCTATCCCCTATACCACCCAGCCGCCTGGACACATCTCTGCGGCTACATGAGGCCGGAGTGCATGGATCCACCGGATGCCTTCGTGCATGAGGACGAAAGCTTGGGCGCGGAGGCGCAAGATTGGCTACAGGCGCTGCCGGGCACGGCTTATGTCACCGATCCGTCCTGGTGGCTGGGAGAGCTGCGCTTCGTCGGCGACTCCATCTGCACTTTGAGTCACCGACCGGTGGAGGATCACCGTGCCCGGCCCGAACTGTGGCTGGCGCAAATTCCGGAGCCCGAGCGGCTGTCGGTTCTGGATCAGCTTCAGCAGGCCCTGACGCAGGGGAAAGCCGCGATACGGCTGTCATACGTCATCGAGAGGCCGGATGGCTCCCGCTGCACGATCGACGATAGCGTCAACATTCAGCGTGACGCGAGCGGCGCGGTCGCCACCCTCGTCGGCCTGTTGCAACCACGAGTCGTTGCCTTGGCGGAGCACGATGGCCCACCGCCGCAGTCGCTCCTCGATTACTGCGGCGACGTGCTCATGGCGCTCGACGAGGATCTCTGCTGCCACTATGCCGCCGGTGACACCCAAGGGGCGCTGGGCGTTGGCAGCGAGTCGCTACTCTCGTCGTCGTTGTTTGCGCTGATGGCGCCCGAGGATGGCTCTCGGATACGGCGACTGCTGGTCGAGGGAGCCGCCAACGCGAGCTCCTCTCTCGTGGAGTTGCGTCTGAGGCATAGAGATGGCGCCTACCGCTGGTTCGAGATTCACTTTTCACCCTACCCGGTGCCATTGACGCCGGCATCGGAGCCCTCGGCCATGCCGGGTTGGGTTGCCGTTGCCAGGGATATCACCCAGCGGCGACAGCAGTCCCTGCAGTGGGATGCCTACACCGCAACCGACGAGCTCACCTCTGCGCTCAATCGGGAGCCGTTCATGGGGCTGTTGCGACACGCGCTCTCCAATGGAGAAGCCGGGGCCCGGTTCACGCTGATCGTGTTCGATGTCGATCGCTTCGGCGATATCAATCGGGACTGGGGGCGAGACGGGGGCGACCTCGTCCTCAGCTGTATCGGCGAGATGTGCCGGGCGATGCTGAGAGAACGATTCAGCTTTGGCCGACTCGGGGAGGACGCCTTTGCGCTGCTGTTGAGCGGCAAGTCGCTGCAGGAGACGGCCACCATCGCGGAGAGGTTGCGGAGCCGTTTCGCCTCGACCCGGGTGGAGTTCCATGGCCATTGGCTGTCGTTCTCGGTTAGTCTTGGTGTCGCCGAGCGACGCGATGGCGAGTCCGCGGAAGCCATGCTGGCGCGCGCCGAGGCGGGCATGCGCGATGCCAAGCAGCGCGGTCGGGATCGCGTCCAGCAGGCGCCATGAGAAGCGCCGGCCGCGCCAGGTGCCAAGCCAGTCATAGAAGGAGAAAGACGATGGGACGACTACTGCTGGCCTCGCTGCTCAGCCTGATCTGCGTGTCGGCCTGGGCCGATGAGGTCGAAGGCCCTCATGTCCAGGGAGAGACTTTCGAGTACGCCACCGGCGGACAGACCTACCAAGGCTATCTTGCCTACAACGCCAGCGACGATGAGCCCCGGCCCGGCGTCCTGCTGGTGCATGAATGGTGGGGATTGAACGACTACGTCAAGCACAAGGCCGACCAGCTGGCGGCGCTCGGGTTCGTTGCCCTGGCGGTCGACATGTATGGCGACGGCAAGGTCGCCCAGCACCCCAAGGACGCCAAGGCGTTCTCCAGCCAGGTGATGCAGGACTGGCCCTCCGCCAGGGCGCGGCTGGAGGCGGCGATGGCGGCGCTGCGCCAGCACCCCGCGGTGCGGGAGGACCGCATGGCGGCAATCGGCTACTGCTTCGGCGGTGGCGTGGTGATGAACATGGCGTTGGCCGGCATGCCGCTGGATGCCGTGATCAGCTTCCATGGCAGCCCGACTCAGGTCGTCACCAATCCCCAGCCGTTCGACGGCCTGGTGCGCATCTACAACGGCCAGGAGGACTCCCTGGTGGACCCCGAAGCGCTCGACAGCATGGCCGATGCCCTGACCAAGGATGGCGCCAGCGTCCGCGTGGTCCAGTATCCCGGCGCCAAGCACGCGTTCACCAACCCGGATGCCGACGCACTGGCGGAGGAGTACGACCTGCCGTTGGGTTATGACGCGGCCGCGGATGCCGCTTCCTGGCAGGCCGCCCTGTTGACGCTGGACCAGGCGTTGAATCAGTGACCGGGCCACGCCCGGAGTCCCAGGGCATCGGCTTCCAGCTCAGGCCGGGCGACTGAGGGCGAGAACCCGCTTGGCCAGGGCGATCATCTCGGGATCGCCGGTATGCTTGTCGGGGACGTCGGACAGCTTGATCACCGGCAGCCAGTGCTGGCCCTCGGGTCTCGCCTCGACCATCTTGACGACCATGTTCATGGGCTCGACGCCGACGTCGTTGGTGAAGTTGGTGCCGATACCGAACGCCATGCCGATACGGTCCTGACAGAAGGCCTGGATCCGTTCGACCTTTTCCGGCGTCAGGGCGTCGGAGAAGATGATCGTCTTGCTGCGCGGATCGATGCCCAGCTTTTCATAATGCGCGATGGTCGAGGCCGCGAAGTCGATCGGGTCGGCGCTATCGTGTCTGACGCCGTCGAAGAGTTTGGCGAACTTCTTGTCGAAACTTTCGAAGAAGGCCGGGCTGGTGAAGGTGTCGGTCAGGGCGATGCCCAGATCGCCGCGGTAGACATCGACCCAGTGCTCCAGGGCCAGGCTGTTGGCCATCTTGAAGCCGAAGCGGGCGCCGTGGAACATGAACCACTCGTGGGCATGGGTGCCGATGGGCTTGACGCCATGACGCATCGCCAGCAACACGTTGCTGCTACCGCTGAAAGCCTCGCCGCCGTGATGGCGCAGCGCGCCGACCACGCGATCATGCACGTCGAACGAAAAGCGTCGCCGGGTACCGAATTCGGCGATTTTCAGCCCCAGTTTCTGGTACTGCTCTATCTTGGCCCGGGTGCGGGCCTCGACCGTCTCGTCGGCGTCCCGCTCGACATCGCGCAAGCGATACCAGAGCTCGCTGATCAGCGCCATCAGCGGGACCTCCCACAGGATGGTGCGATACCACAATCCTTCGATCGTCACCGAGAGGTCGGCGCCCTGCTGTCGAATGGTCACTTCCGCCGGGTTGTAGCGGAAGCCGGCCAGGAAATCGAGGTAGGTCGGATCGAGATAGGGGCAGGTGACTTCGAGATAGTGCTTTTCGGCCTCGCTCAAGACCAGATTGGCCATCGCATCCACCTCGCGTCGCAGCGCGTCGCCGAATCCCTCGGGAAAGGCGTGCTCGCCCCGATTGATGAATGCGTAACGGGCCTGGGCATAGGGGAAGCGCTTGATCACGGCGTTCTGCATCGTGATCTTGTAGAAGTCGTTATCGAGAAGCGAAGTCAGCATGAGAACTCGTCATCAGCGTAAGCAGAACCCGCGGCCGTTGTTTGCCGGCGAGCATTTCTTCAATGGAATCGGCTACAGGAAAGCCATGATGCCGAACATTGTCACGACGAAGCCGCCAAACAGCAAAAGCCCCGCCAGCGACAACAGGATCAGCAAATAGCCTAGTATCAAGCCGGCCAGGGCCCAGCTATCGCCGGATTCCTGCTTGTGGCGAATCTGGCGTCGAGCCAGGTGGCCGCAGACGACGCCGCCCAGCGCCGCGGGTGGCACGAAGGTGCCCAGCACGCTCAGAGCGAACGCTGCCAGCGCCATGGTATTGGTGGGGGCTGGTGGTGGTGTCGGCTGGCCGGGAGGAGAGGAAGCGGGTGTCATCTTGCTGTGCATCTCGCGAGCTGGAACTGTCGGTAGAGTATCGCACGCTTGCCCGCGGCTCTCGAAGTTTTCAACATGAGCGACGGGCGCCGGTAGTGGCATGATCAATGGGAGGAAGGGAATGGCATTGCGGGTCGAGAATATCGGCAGCCTGGCTGCCGTCGGTGCGTCGCTCTGGAATGCCGTGGTCGGCACGCGCTATCCGTTTCTTCGCCATGAGTTTCTGGCGGCGCTGGAGGCCTGTGGGTGCGCCGACACCGATACCGGCTGGGAGCCGGATCACCTGATGGTTTTCGAGGGGGAGCGAGCGGTGGCGGCGCTTCCGCGCTACGCCAAATATCACTCGCGCGGGGAGTATGTGTTCGACTGGTCCTGGGCGGATGCCTGGGAGCGCGCGGGCGGCGACTACTACCCCAAGTCGCTGTCGGCGATTCCGTTCACCCCCGCGACCGGGCCGCGACTGGCCGTGGTCGAGGATGCCGACCGGCGCACCGTCATCGCCGCGCTGGCGCCGCACATTCGCGATACCGGCCTGCAGAGCTGGCACCTGCTGTTCGCCGATGGCGACGAGGTGGATGATTGGCAGGCCGCGCTCGGCTCACCCCTGCTGGAGCGCCAGGCGGTGCAGTTCGCCTGGCGGGATGACGGCTTTGGCGACTTCGACGGCTTTCTGGCGCGGATGAGCTCGCGCAAGCGCAAGGAGATCCGGCGAGAACGGCGCAAGTTGTCCGATCAGGGGTTCGTGTTCGAGCGTCTGACGGGGAACCGGATCGATGACGAGGCGCTGGAGCAGTTCTATCGCTGCTACTGCATGACCTATCTCGAGCGGGGGCAGCGCCCCTATCTGACGCTCGAGTTCTTCACCCGGCTGCGTGATGGCATGGCCGACTGCCTGATGCTGGTGCGTGCCAGCGTGGCGGGGCGGGCGGTGGCCGCCGCGCTCTGTCTCCAGGGAGACGACACCCTCTATGGACGATACTGGGGCAGCGAGGTGGAGGCGGACTTCCTGCACTTCGAGACCTGCTACTACCAGGGGATCGAACACTGTCTCGAGCGCGGCCTGGCAAGGTTCGACCCGGGAACGCAAGGGGAGCACAAGCTGACCCGGGGATTCGCGCCGGTCATCAGCCGATCGCTGCATTATCTCGAGCATGAGGGGTTTCGCGAAGCGGTCGCCGATTTCTGTCGCGAGGAGCGGGCCTACGTCCACGCCTATTTCGAGCAGAGCCGGCGGCGTCTCCCTTTCAAGGATCCGCCGGCATAGGTCGGGGGTCGTGCCGGCTGCGCCCTGTCGCGTCGTCGGATAGTGATACTCTGCTTGCGGACTTCTGACCCAATTGGGCGGCGTGCCCGTCGCGACGAGGATACAAGGTAGATGGACTTTCTCAATGAGGCGGCCGTTCTGCTGGGGGCGGCCATCATCGCGGTGCCCCTGTTCCAGCGCCTGGGACTGGGGTCGATTCTGGGCTATCTCTGCATCGGGTTGCTGGCCGGCCCCTCGGTGAGCGGCTTCGTATCCGAGCCGGAGTCCGTGCTGCATTTCTCCGAGTTCGGCGTGGTGATGCTGCTGTTCATCATCGGCCTGGAGCTGGAACCCAGGCGATTATGGTCGATGCGCAAGCGCTTGCTGGGCTTGGGATCGCTGCAGATGGCCGGCTGCGCCGCCCTGTTGATGCCGATCGGACTGCTGCTCGATCTCCCGCCGAGCATCGCCATCTTCCTTGGCCTGACGCTGGCGCTGTCGTCGACCGCCTTCGCCCTGCAGGTGCTCAACGAGCGCCGCCAACTGGCCACGCCGCATGGCCAGAGCGCCTTCGCCATGCTGCTGTTCCAGGACCTGGCAGTGATACCTCTGCTGGCGCTGCTGCCGTTCCTGGCCGGCCGCGCGGACGCGGCGCCGGACGACGGCTGGGTCATAGCGCGGAGTGTCGGCGTGGTGATCGCCGCCATCGCTTTCGGGCGTCTGGTCTTTCCCCGCGTGCTGGCGCTGATCGCGCGGAGCGACGTGCATGAAATCTTCACCGCCGCGGCGCTGTTTCTGGTGCTGGCCATGGCGCTGGCCATGCAGTGGGCGGGGCTGTCGATGGCGTTGGGGGCCTTCCTGGGCGGCGTCATGCTGGCCGACACTCCCTACCGGCATGAGCTCGAAGCCAATATCGAGCCGTTCAAGGGGCTGCTGCTGGGGCTTTTCTTCATCGCCGTCGGCATGTCGGTCGATCTGGCGCTGGTGCTGGGCAACATCTGGCTGGTCATGGGACTCGCCATCGCCATGACGCTGGCCAAGACCGTGGTGCTGGCGGTCATCGGCTGGCTGACCCGATTGCCTCGCACGGAAATTCCCAGGCTGGCGACGATCATCTCCCAGGGCGGGGAGTTCGACTTCGTGCTGCTGACCGCCGCCGTGGCCGCCGGTGTCATCGACCAGCGCATCGCCAGCCTCTGCATCGCCGCGGTTACCCTCAGCATGGCCGCCACGCCGTTCCTGTATCAGCTGGGCGAAAAGCTCGGCAACCGGCTCAAGGAGAGCCGCCCTTACGACACGGACTTCGGCGACGACACGCCGCCGGTGATCATTGCCGGACTCGGACGCTTCGGGCAGATGGTGGGGCGCATGCTGAAGATGCAGGGCATCAACTTCACCGCACTGGATCCCAACATCACCCAGGTCGAATTCATTCGCCGCTTCGGCTCCCGCATCTTCTACGCCGATGCCACGCGTCTCGACCTGCTGCGTGCGGCGGGCATCGACAAGGCCCGCCTGCTGGTCATCGCCGTCGACAGCGAGAGCGCCGCGCTGACCATCGCCCGGCTGGCCAAGACCCATTTTCCGAATCTTTCCGTCTATGCCCGTGCGCGCAACCGCCATCATGCCTGGCAACTGATGGAGATCGGCGTCGACGGTGTGGTGCGGGAGACGTTCGCCTCGAGCATGGAGATGAGCGTCGAGGTGCTCAAGGGGCTGGGCTATCCCAGTTCGAACGCCATCAATGCGGTGCGGACTTTCCGCGACTTCGACAACCAGCTGCTCAAGGACACCTACGCCCACCGCAATGACAACGAGCGCTTGATGGCGACCGAGAAGGCGGCCATGGCAGAGCTGAAGTCTCTGTTTCAGCAGGAGCTCAACCGTGGGCGCGGCAAGGAGAGCGCGCGGGACGAGGGCGCGGCCGCCAACGACAGCGACGACGCAAACGAGGAGATAGGTGATGACGCAGACGCTGAGACGGCGGCTCGCAGCCCTGGAAACGCCCGTTGATGTCGGTGCCATCACGCCGCTTTCCGGTGGCGACAGCGGTGCAGGGCTATGGCGGGTCGATGGTACGACGCCCTGTATCGTCAAACAGGATTCGCCACAGCGTGTCGCCGGCGAGGCCGACGGTCTCAGGGCGCTGGGCGACGCCTGTCGCGATCTCATCGTGCCCGCCGTGCTGGCAGAGGACGGTGACCTGCTGGTCATGCAGGCGCTGGACGGCAGCGGCCCACGCGATGGTGCCGCGCTCGGCGAGGGGCTGCGACAGCTGCATCGGGATTCGCGGGAGGCGGGGGCCGATCATGGCTGGCCGCGGGACAACGCTTGCGGGTCGACGCCCCAGCCCAATGCGTCGCTACGGGATGGCCGGGTCTTCCAGCGCGAACGCCGGCTGCTGCCGTTGACGAGGCTGTGTCGCGAACAGGGCTTGCTCGACGCCGCGCTGGCAGAGCGCATCGAGCGTGTCGCCGACTCCCTGGAGCGCTGGCTGCCCGCTACCCCGCCATCGCTGGTGCATGGCGACCTCTGGTCCGGCAACGTGATGTTCACGCCACAGGGGCCGGCCATCATCGACCCCGCCGTCTACCGGCACTACCCGGAAGTGGATTTGGCCATGCTTACGCTCTTCGGCGGGCCGGGCGATGCCTTCTTCGAAGCCTACTGGAACGGCGCACGACCCCCGGACTGGGAGCGGCGGGAAGCGCTGTTCCAGCTCTACCCGCTGCTCAACCATCTCTATCTGTTCGGCGGGACCTATCGCCACGGCGTGGCGCGAGCGGTGGATCGCATTCTGGCCGGCTGATGGCACTCGCCGATCAGGTGCGTGCAGGTGCGCGAATGTCGGAAGGGGCAATGGCCTCGCCGATGACGTGATGACCTCGGGTATTGAGCGTCACCGCGTAGAGCGACGTGGTCGCGCAGACGTAGAGCCGATTGCGGCTGATGCCGCCGAAGCAGACGTTGGCCACGGTCTCCGGAATCAGGATGCGACCGAGACGCGTGCCATCCGGAGCGTAGCAGTGGACACCGTCGCCGGCGCTGGTCCAGAGGTTGCCCGCGATATCCAGGCGGAAACCGTCGAAGAGACCGCAGTCCGACGTCGCGAACACGTCGCCGCCGCTCAGGCGATGATCCTGTCCGACACGAAATCGCCGGATATGTTGTGGTCCGTCGGCTCGGTGCGTCGCACCGGTATCGGACACGTAGAGCCAGGATTCGTCGGGGGAGAAGGCGAGGCCGTTGGGTTTTCGACATCGTCGACCACACGGCGCAGTTCGCCGTCGGGGGTGAGGCAGTAGACGTGGCAGTCGAGCTCGGAGCGGCGCTTGCCGCCCTCGTAATCGCTGTCGATGCCGTAGCTGGGGTCGGTGAACCAGATCGAACCGTCGGACTTGACGGCGACGTCGTTGGGCGAGTTGAGCCGGAGCCCCTCGAAGGCATCCGCCAAGGTGGTGATACGCCCGTTGTGCTCGGTGCGAGTGACGCTGCGGCTGCCGTGTTCGCAGGTGACGAGGCGGCCTTCCCGATCCAGCGTCTGGCCGTTGCTGAAGGCAGCGGGTTGACGAAAGACGGAGACATGGCCGTCGTTTTCGTCGTAACGCAGGATACGATCGTTGGGAATGTCCGACCAGACTAGGTAGCGCCCGGCGGCGAAATAGGCCGGTCCTTCGCACCAGCGGCCGGCTTGCCAGAGTCGATCGAGCTGGGCGTTGGGCAAGACCAGCGAGGAGAAGCGGTCGTCCTCGGCCACGAGCCAGTCTGGGTGGGGCATGATGAAATCCTTCGGCGCAAAGACCGCCCAGTGTCGAGCGTCGGGACGGCAGTGTCTTTGCGACGAAAGTCGTGTTCCGGCGCCGAAGACGGGCGGACGGATCGGGGGCCGCCCGGGCGCGCGGCTTGCTTCAGGAGGGAGGCTGGCTCGGCGAGGAGCAGTGGGGCGTGCACGGCGCGATGCGCTCGAAAAAGGTGTCGATCATGCGCGGGCCGATGTCGCCGATATCGTAGCGTGTCGGATCGCGCAGCCAGTCGTGCATCAGGCCGCCGAACATCGACATCAGCATACGACAGGCGATTTCCGGCTCGATGCTCGCTATCATCGTGCCGGTGCGATTCGCTTCCTCGAAGCGCTCCAGCATGGTGTCGTAGCAGTCGTCGGCGAGCCGCTGGTGCAACTCGAGAATGTCGACGTCGCTGGATGCCTCGCAGCAGTGAAACAGGATGGTGTGCACCCGCCGGGAACGCGGACTCTGCAGCCGCTCCAGCGCATGCATGGCGGCCAACTGGAGACTCTCCAGCGGTGCACGCGGACGCTCGGGGTCCTCGACATCATCCAGTAACTGGCGAAGCGGCATCTTGACGCGATCCAGCATGGCGTGGAACAGGTCGGACTTGTTCTTGAAATGCCAGTAGACGGCCCCGCGGGTCATGCCCGCCTGGCGAGCGATCTGCTCGAGAGAGGTTCTCGACACGCCGCGTTCGAGAAAGATGACTTCGGCGGCGTCGAGCAGGGCCTCTCGTGTGGCTTCGGCCTCAGCCTTGGTGCGTTTGGGCATGGTGATGTCGTCGCAAGCGTGAGTGAGTCAGGGCGAATGGCTTTTCTTATGTGCTGATTAAAGTCGTCAGCGTGCAGCATAGCGAATTATCAGCAAGTTTACATTCATGTATGTATGCCTGTAAGCTCGCTACATTCTTCAGGCACCCCTTTTCCAGGACGGAGACTCATGCGCCCTAATTTCATGAATGGCACCCTCGGTTTCGGTGGGGCGTTGTTGCTGTCGTTGGCATTGGCCGCCTGTGGCGGAGACGATAAGCAAAGCGCTCAGCAAGGTGGGGGGCAACCGCAGAAACCGCCCGCCAAGGCGGAAGTGATGGAGGTCGAGGCCCATGATGTCTCGCTCTCCAAGGAGTATCCCGCCCAGATTCGCAGTAATCGCGAAGTCACGGTGATGGGCCGCGTGGAGGGGATTCTCGAAGCCCGCCACTATCGCGAGGGAAGCATGGTCGAGAAGGGCGACAAGCTCTTCACCATCGAGCAGGCACCCTACGAAGCGACGGTCGCGCAGAACCAGGCCGACGTGCAGAGCGCGCAGGCGGAGGTGTATCGCGCCCAGCGCGACGCCGAGCGCTACCAGCGGCTCTACAATCAGAACTCCGTCAGTCAGCAGCAGCGCGATCAGGCCCAGGCGGATCTGCGCACCGCGCAAGCCGCCGAGGCCCAGGCCAAGGCGGCGCTGGACAGCGCCAAGATCGACCTCAGCTACACGGAGGTCAACGCGCCGGTCAGCGGCATGATCAGTCTCAGCCAGATCAACGTCGGCAACCTGGTGCAGCCGCCTCAGGAACTGGCGACCATCACGCCGCTGAACCCGATCGAAGTGCGCTTTTCATTGCCCGCCGATGACGCTTTCTCGCTCCGCCAGCAGCGCCAGCAGGGCGATGCCGAACGAGCCGACGTAGCCGTTCTGACCGCGCCGGGCACCGAAAGTGCCAGTCGCGAGGCGCTCCAGTTGCAGGGCAAGCTCGACTTTCTCGGATCGAGGGTCGACGAATCCACCAGCACGGTCCAGGCCGAAGCCATATTCCAGAACGACGACCAGCTCTTCCTGCCGGGGCAGTTCGTGCGGGTCAAGCTGCCCAACGTGATGCGCTACGACGTCTATGCCGTACCGGCCATCGCCGTCACCGAGGGACTCAAGGGACCCCAGGTCTTCGTCGTCAACGGCGAGGGCAAGGCCGAGACCCGTTTCGTGTCGCTGGGTGAGATCGCGGGAGACTGGCAGATCATCACCGAGGGGTTGAACCCGGGCGACCGTGTCGTTGTGTCGGGCATCGGTAGCGTCTCCGCCGGCGACCAGATCGACGCGCAGCCATTCAATGGCAAGGTGCCGCAACCGCAGAACAACGCCGGCGAAAATCCCTCCCAGGAGGCCGACGCCCAGGGTGGTGAGGGTGTCGAGGGCGCCCATCGCGATGCGCAAGAGGCGAAAGACGGACAGAACGGGGCCAATTGATGAACTTTTCCAGCGTTTTCATCAGACGCCCGATCTTCGCTACCGTCCTCTCGGTCATCATCACGCTGATCGGGTTGATGGCAATGCGGACGCTGCCCATCGAGCAGTATCCGCCCGTCGTGCCGCCGACGATCAGCGTCTCCGCGACCTATCCCGGCGCCAGCGCTCAGACGGTCTCCGACACGGTCGCCTCGGTGATCGCCCAGGAGATCAACGGCACCGAGGACATGATCTATCTGACCTCGAGCAGTTCGGATAGCGGTCAGATGTCCATGAGCGTCTATTTCAACATCGGCACCGATCCACAGACGGCGACGATCAACGTCAACAACCGGGTCCAGCGGGCGCTGTCGCAGCTGCCCAGCGAAGTGCAGTCCCAGGGGGTCACGGTCGAGCAGCGGTCGTCGAGCATCCTGCTGTTCGTCGGTATCACCTCGGACTCCGACGCCTACGACTCCCTGTATCTGACCAACTACGCCAACATCAACGTGACCGATGAGCTCTCACGCCTTCCTGGCGTGGGGCAGGCCGAAGTGCTGGGTAGCCAGGAGTTCGCGATGCGCGTCTGGCTCAACCCGGACAAGCTGGCCCAGTACGATCTGACGCCCGCCGAGGTCTCGTCCGCGATCCAGGCGCAGAACGCGGTCGTTGCCGGCGGCAAGCTCGGTGCCGAGCCGCAGAGCGATCCCACGCCCTACACCTATACCATTACCACCCAGGGACGTTACGAGAGCGTCGACCAGTTTCGCGAGATCGTGCTGCGAACCAACCCGGACGGTTCGTCGCTGCGCCTGAGCGACGTGGCCCGTATCGAACTGGGGAAGAACAGCTACGGCATTCAGGCCTACGTCAACAACAAGCCGATTGCGCCGATCGCCATCTACCTGCAGCCGGGCGCCAACGCGCTGGACGTGGCCAACGAAGTGAAGCAGTCGATGGCGGACCTAAAGACGCGTTTCCCGCCGGGACTGGACTTCGACATACCCTACGACACCACGCTGTTCATCGATGCCTCCGTGCAGTCGGTGGAGCACACCTTCATCGAGGCCCTGCTGCTGGTGGCGGTGATCGTGTTCCTGTTCCTGCAGAGCTGGCGTTCCACCCTGGTGGCGATGTCGGTGGTGCCGATTTCGGTGGTGGGAACCTTTGCCGGGATGTACCTGCTCGATTTCTCGATCAACCTGCTGTCGCTGTTCGGCATGATACTGGCGATCGGGATCGTGGTGGATGACGCCATCGTGGTCATCGAGAACGTCGAACGCATCATGGAAGAGGACGAGGAAGCGACACCGTTCAGCGCCGCGCTCGAGGCAATGAAGGAGGTGTCGGGCGCGGTCATCGCCACCGCCTTCATCATGGCCGCGGTGTTCGTGCCGGTCGGTTTCATGAGCGGCCTGACCGGGCAGATGTACCAGCAGTTCGCGATCACCATCGCGATCTCGGTGGCGATCTCGGCCATCGTGGCGCTGTCGTTCACGCCGGCCATGAGCGCGATCTTCCTGAAGCACCAGGATCGTCTCAAGCAGTCCGGCTTCGTGCGCGTCATCCGCAAGCCGTTCGACTGGTTCAACAAGGTCTTCGACAAGATCACCGACTTCTTCATGGCGATCACCAACTTCATCATCCACCAGCTGTGGTTGGTGATCGTCGGTCTGGCTGCCGCGGGCATCATCTCCTGGATGATCTTCGCCCAGTTGCCGGCGGCGCTGCTGCCTTCCGAGGATCAGGGCGTGGCCCTGGCTGCCGTCAACCTGCCCGCGGGTTCCTCGGTGGCGCGAACCGATGCCTACGTGCAGGAACTCAGCCAGCGTCTGCGCGACGAGGTGCCCGGGATCAACTTCGTCACCGGCATACCCGGCTTCGATATCCTGTCGAGTTCGCCCAATACCGCCAAGGGTACGGTCTTCGTCACCATGAAGCCGTGGGAAGATCGCGATATCACCGTCGATCAGTTGACCCAGAAGATCATGCAGATCGGCGCCCAGATCCAGGGTGGCCAGACCGTGGCGTTCAACCTGCCCCCGATCCAGGGATTGTCGCCGACCGGCGGCTTCACCGGCTATCTGCAGTCCTACGGCGGTGATACGTCGCAGCAGCTGGCGGAGGCCGCGGGTAAAGTCATGCAAGCGGCGGCCAAGCGCCCGGAGCTGGCGGGGGTGTTCACGTCACTCGATGTCAACGTGCCCTCCTACCGGGCCGACGTCGATACGGAGAAGGCGCGCAGCCTGGGCGTCGATATCGCCGATCTGAATACCACCATGGCGAGCACCTTCGGCAGTTCGTTCGTCAACTACTTCACCAACTCTGGCCGTAACTTCCAGGTGTACCTGCAGTCGGAAGACGACTTCCGCCGCAATCCGAGTGACCTGAGCAAGGTCTACGTGCGTGGCGGTGATGGACAGCGTATACCGCTTTCCGAGCTGGTCACGCTCACGCGTGACAAGGCGCCCACGGTACTGCAGCGTTACAACACCTACTCCGCCGCTCAGTTCTCGGGCGGTCCGGCGCCGGGCTACAGCTCCGGGCAGGCGGTGCAGGCGATGCAGGAAGTCGTCACCAATACGTTGGGCTCCAATTACGGTATGGGCTGGAGTGGCGAGGCCTATCAGCAGGTCAACGTCGGCACGGCGGCGACCTTGGCGCTCTCCTTCGGCGTGATCATGATGTTCCTGATCCTGGCGGCGCAGTACGAGAGCTGGACCTTGCCGCTGGCCGTCGTCTCCGCCGTTCCGTTTGCGTTCATCGGCGCGATCCTGGCCGTCTACCTGGCCGGATTGAGCACGAGTGTCTATCTGCAGGTAGGTCTGCTGGTGGTGGTCGGCCTGGCCGCCAAGAACGCCATCCTGATCGTCGAATTCGCCGAGCAGCAGCGCAAGCATGCCGGGTTGTCGGTGGTCGACGCGGCCAAGGTGGCGGCTCGCCAGCGGTTCCGTCCCATCGTGATGACCTCGCTGGCTTTCATCGGCGGTACCTTGCCGCTGGCCCTGGCATCCGGTGCCAGCGCGGCCAGTCGTAACCAGATCGGAACGCCGGTGGTGGGTGGCATGATCTCCATCACCCTGTTGGCGACGGTCTTCGTGCCGGCGACCTACGTGCTGATCATGAAGGTCACCCACTGGTTGCAGTCGAAAGTCGGCAGTGGCAAGCGGCGCAACGATGGCCAGCCGACGCCGGACGAAAGTCACTAGCAGGTAGTGTCGATGCAGCCGAGAAATCGGCCTTATAGAGGCAACCTCCCACGGGGGTTGCCTTTTTTAATGGCCGCCGTTTCGACGGCCCGGGCGGCGAGTCAAACAGGCTTTGACGCTACCCGACCGGTGGCATATATGTAAGTGGGGTGGGCGACGCCACCGAGCGACGCTCCCGACCCGATCACGCCCGCGAATCATATCCGGCGTTTCGTCACCAGCGACCGACCGTCGGTCCTCTTCATTAACGTCGGTTATGGCTGCGGCAGGCTGTCGAGGCGCAGGATGATGTGTCGACGCTGGTTAATCTTGACTGGTGGACCCAATGTTCAGGGAGGCTGAACATGACGCAGGCCGCAGTTCGTGGGAGGCAGAGTCAGACGGCTGCAAGGTATGGGGAGGATCCCCGCTGGTCCACGCCGCCATCCGGTCGATCCTCGTCCAAGGCCCTGGCCGGGGCGCTGTCTCGTCCGCTTCCCGCTCCACCGATTCGCCATCGACGCGTACTGTTCGTCACCACCGAGATCGCCGACTTCATCAAGGCCGGTGGTCTGGGCGACGTTTCCGCGGCACTGCCCCGGGCGCTGAAACCCAATTATGACGTGCGGGTCCTGATGCCCGGCTATCGGCAGTTGCTGACTTCCGGTCGCCCCATCGTTCACGTGGCCAATCTTCCCGCCTCGCACGATCTGCCAGCCTGCGAAATCGGACGCCTCCTCTGCGAAGACGGGCTGATCGTCTACGTCGTGCTCTGTCCCGAGCTCTACGACCGGGACGGCAACGCCTACGGAGACGAACTGGGCGTGGGCTGGCCGGACAACGATATCCGCTTTGCGCGACTGGCGATGGCGGCGGCCGAGATCGTCAACGACGCGACGTTGCTCGACTGGCAGGTGGAGCTGCTCCATCTCAACGACTGGGCGACGGGATTGGCGGCGGGCTACGTGCGCTGGCTCGGCAAGCGCTACGTTCCCTCCGTCTACACCATTCACAATCTTGCCTATCAGGGCGTGTTTCCGATCGAGCGAATGCCCGCACTGGGAGTCCCGGCGTCCGCCTTTCACATCGATGGCGTCGAGTTTCATGGCCAACTCTCGTTCATGAAAGCGGGTCTCTCCTACGCCTCCCACGTCACCACGGTCAGCAGCAACTACGCCCAGGAGATCACCACGCCCGCCCTGGGATGCGGATTGGAGGGGCTGCTCAAGAAACGGGCACTGGAGGGCCGGCTCAGCGGCCTGCTCAACGGCATCGACGATCGCTGGGATCCTCGCACCGATCCCCATCTGGCGCCGAATTTCGGCATCAACGACTGGCACGGCAAGCGCGCCAACATTCAGCGCGTGCGGCGCATGTTCGGACTGGGGCCGAGCAGCGGCCCGCTGTTCGCCGTCGTCTCGCGACTGGTGGCACAGAAGGGGCTGGACCTCACCATCCAGGTCGCGGACTCGATCGTGCGGGCCGGCGGGCAGCTGGTGGTGATCGGCCGCGGCGAGTACGCCATCGAGCAGGCGCTGGTGGAGATGGCGGCGCTCTACCCGGGCCAGGTGGGCGTCAACATCGGGTTCGACGAGGGCGAGGCGCGTCAGATCTACGCGGGCAGCGATTTCCTGCTGATGCCGTCTCGTTTCGAGCCCTGTGGCTTGAGCCAGCTCTACGCCCAACGCTTCGGTTCGCTGCCGATCGCGCATCGAACCGGGGGGCTGGCGGATACGATCCAGGACGGGATCAATGGCCTGCTATTCGACGACATGAGCCTGGACAGCTATCGCGCCACGGTACTGCGCGCCTTCGATCTTTTCCGGGCGACCGACCTGTTCTATGCCATGCGACGCGCGGCGATGGCGGGGCGACTGCACTGGCGGCAGGCCGTGATCCCCTACCGGCGGCTCTATGCCGATCTGCTGACCGAGACGGTTGCGCATCTCGACCAGGGAGTGACGAGACGATGAAGCGCCCTGCGGAAGCCGCGGGCCCGGTCGCGGGGCTGGACTCGCCGTCACGAACGGGGCACGGGGTGTCAGCCGCCCGAGTGAACGATCTCGGCGCGTTGCCAAGTATTGGAGAGCCCGGTGGCGGGGGGGAAGAGGAAAGCTGGTCCTGGGACGACGGTGACTGGATGGGGGCGAGAGCCGGTCGCCATGGCGGCGACATGCCGCTGTCGCTCTATCGGCTCTGCGCGGCCGACTGGTACGTCTCCCGTTTTCCGCTGCCGATGAACTGGAATCGTCTTGCGCAGGAGTTGGTGCCCTACGTCGCCGATCTGGGATTTACCCATATCGTCGTCGATGACGGGCTGGTCGCAGCGCCCTATGCGGTGGTTTGCCAGTTCGTCGAGACCTGTCATGTTGCAGGCGTGGGCGTCGTGGTCCAGTGGCCGGCGTCGTCCCTGTCGATGCCAGAATCCGAATTCCTCGCGTGGTGTCAGCGCTGTCATCTCGACGGTGTCGACGAGGGCGGGCGCGAAGCCGGTGGCGGCTGCCGGTTGTTCCGAGGCGAGACCGTCGGCGCGACGCTGACGTTGCATCGTCGACCGCAATGGCAGGTCGCCAGCGCCGACTATCTGGCCCTGAGTCCCGCCGGTCGCTCCCGACGACACCGCGACTGGATCGAGGCGTTGACCCCGAGTGAGTGCTCCCGGGGGCTGCTGGAGCAGGTGCCGGACGAGCGGTCGGCGCTGGGAGAGTGGCGACAAAGGGTTCATGGCGACGAGTGGCAGCGTTTCGCGGCCTTCAGGGCATGTCTGGCGCTGATGTGGGCGCTGCCCGGCGACAAGCAGGTGGCGATGGGCGTCGAGCTGGGCCAGGTGCTGGCCGGCCCCTGGGAGTCGCCGCTGCATTGGCCGCTGTTGTTCGAGAGCCGGCACGCCGGAATGCTGCGCCTCGTGGCCGATCTCAACCGGCTGTACGTCAACGAGCCGGCGATGCAGATTCGTACCGATGATTCACTCGGGTTCGAATGGCTGGTCGACGACGACAGCGACAACGGCGTCATCGTGTTTGCCCGCCATACCGAGAGCGGGCACGCCAGCATGATCTGCCTCTGCAACTTCCAGGCGTGCGTGCACTACCGTTATCGCTTTGGCGTTACCGGGGCGGGGCGGTGGCGGGAGATATTCAACAGCGACAGCGTCTTCTACGGCGGCAGCAACGTGGGCAATGGCCATGGCGCGACGACCGAAGCGATCCCCAGCCACGGTCACGCCCAGTCGCTTGCGGTGACGGTACCGCCCATGGCCGCGCTGTATCTGCGCCACGAGACCTGGTTCGAGGAGATGCCATGAGCCCGTCCGCCGGAGCCGATGGGTCGTGTGGCGGGGCGCGAACGCCCTGGGCGCCGTTCTACGGGGCGACGCCGCTGGCCGACGGTCGTACGCGCTTTCGGCTGTGGGCGCCCAGTGCCCGGCGCGTGGTGCTGGAGTGCGAGGGGCTGGAACCGCGGCCGATGGAACCGATTGCCGAAGGCGGATTCGAACTCGAACTCGAGTGTCCCCCGCAAGCGGCCTACCGCTATCGCGTCTTCGTCGGGGACGACCAGGAGGGGATGCCGGTGCCCGATCCCGCCTCGAGAGCGCTGCGCGGTGGCGTCGAGGGGGCATCGCTGCTGGTCGACCCCCGCCGCCACGCCTGGCGCCACGACGACTGGACGGGCCGGCCATGGGAAGAGACGGTGATCTACGAGGTCCACCTGGGCGCCTGCGGCGGCATCGAGGGCCTGCGCCAACGACTGCCGGCGCTGGCCGAACTGGGGATCACCGCCATCGAGCTGATGCCGGTCGCCGAATGCCCCGGTCAGCGCAATTGGGGCTACGATGGCGTCCAGCCCTATGCTGTCGCTTCCTATTACGGCTCGCCGGAAGCGCTGAAAGCGCTGGTGGACGAGGTTCACGGGCATGGGCTGATGATCTTTCTCGATGTGGTCTACAACCACTTCGGGCCGGACGGCAATTTCCTGCCTCACTACGCCAAGCCGTTCTTTCGCGACGACCTGCAGACGCCCTGGGGCGGCGCCATCGACTTTCGCCGTCCTCAGGTGCGGCGTTTCTTCATCGACAACGCGCTGATGTGGTTGCTCGAGTACCGCTTCGACGGGCTCCGGTTCGACGCCGTTCACGCCATTGGCGAGCGGGATTTCCTGGTCGAGTTGGGGCGCACCCTGCGCGAGCGGGTCGGTCCGGCTCGCCATTGCCATCTGATCCTGGAGAACGAGAACAATCAGGCCAGCCTGCTGGCGCCGGGTCTGTTCGATGCGCAGTGGGCCGACGACTGGCACAACGTGATGCATGTGCTGCTGACCGGCGAACACGAAGGCTACTACGCCGATTTCGTCGAGAACGCCACGGAGAAGTTGTCGACGGCGATGGCCGAGGGGTTCATCTATCAGGGCCAGTCCACGCGCAAGGGCGAGGCTCGGGGAGAGCCCAGCAGGCACCTGCCGCCCACGACGTTCATCGATTTCCTGCAGAACCACGATCAGGTCGGCAATCGGGCGCTGGGGGATCGGCTGCCTCTGCTGACCCAGCCCGAGGCGCTCGACGCGGCGACGCTGCTGTTGCTGCTGTCGCCTGCCATTCCGCTGTTGTTCATGGGTGAAGAGTGGGGGTCGACGAGGCCGTTTCTGTTTTTCACCGATCATCGCGACGCGCTGGCGGACGCGGTTCGGGAAGGACGTCGCCGGGAATTTGCCGAGTTCAGCGCCTTCGAGGACCCGGCGCAGCGCGAGCGGATTCCCGATCCCAACGCGCGCGAGACTTTCGAGGCCTCCTGCCTCGACGACGCCGAGGCCGACGCGCCCGAACATCGCCGCTGTCGCGAAAGGTATCGGCAGTGGTTGGCGTTGCGCCATCGCCACGTCGTTCCCCGGCTGGGTTCCTGCCACGCGATCGAGACTCGCACACTCGGCGACAAGGCGGTCCAGGGCCGGTGGCGGCTGGGCGACGACCGGACCATGACCATCGCCATCAACCTTTCCGCGCAAGCGGTGGCGCTGGGCCGCGCCGAGGCACCCCTGGCCTGTTCCCGGGAAGCGTGCGTCGATCTCGTCGGTCGCGGTCAGTTGCCCGCACTGTCGAGTGCCGTCTGGTTGCAGCCGGTGGAGCATGGCACCGCGGAGACGACGACATGAGCGCCGCCCCGACACCCGGCTCCGAATCCGGTGACATGTTGCACCAACTGGCGGCAGCGGTCGGCTTGCTGCTGGAGTGGGTCGGCAGCAACGACCAACGCCAGACGTTGCCCGCGGATCGCCAACGGGCAATGCTGACCCGGCTGGGCTGGCCGGCCGGTGACGACGAGGAGGTAGCCGCCAGCCTGGCCCGCTGGCGATCGCGCCAGCGACCTGGTTCGTTCGGGCGACTCCCGCCGATGCTGCTGGCCGATCAGGGGCAGTCGGCCCCGGTTCCTGTCGCCGAGGCTGGCGGTAGTGCCTTCACCGTCAGGTTCGAGAGCGGGGAGCTGCTGGAGGGCCGCCTCGATGCCGCGGGACATCTGCCGCCGATGGGGGAAACGGGTTACCACAGCGTGAGTTTCCTGACACCAACGGGCGACGAGAGCGTGACCCGGATTTTGGCCGTGGCGCCATCGCGCTGCTTCACGCTGGATGACATCGCCCGCGAGAGACGGGATGCCCGGGCGAGCTATTGGGGGGTGGCGGCACAGCTCTACGGGCTTCGGCGTGACGGCGATGGAGGCATCGGCGACCTGGTGGCTCTCGACGACCTCTGCGACACGGTGGCTCGCGCGGGCGCCGACGCGGTCGCCATCAGCCCGCTGCACGCGCTGTTTGCCGCGCACCCGGAGCGCTACAGCCCCTACTCCCCGTCGAGCCGGCTCTTCTACAACGTCTGGCATGCCTCGCCCGAATGCCTGTTCGACGACGAGACATTGGCCTGGGCCCGGGCGCCTTTCAGCGAGGCCATGGAGCAGCAGTCGGCACTGGCGCTGATCGACTGGCCGGCCAGCGCTCGCCTCAAGCTGTCGATGCTCGAGCGCCTGTTCCTGCATGTGCAGCGTGACGAGAGTGCGCTGGCGTGGCGCTCCCAACTGGTCGCCTTCCGGCGTGATGGCGGCGACAGCCTGGAACGCCACTGCCGTTTCGAAGTGCTCCAGGCCCAGGCCAAGTGCAGTGACTGGCGTCAGTGGTCCGAGGCATGGCGGGATCCCGGCAGCGATGCGGTCGAGGCGTTCGCCGAGCAGCACCGGGAAGCGATCACCTTCGCCGTCTTCCTGCAGTGGCTGATGGCCGCCGGACTGGATCGCGTGCAGCACAACGCTCGCCGGGCCGGCATGGCGGTGGGGCTGATCGCCGACCTGGCCGTTGGCGTCGATCCCGCCGGCAGTCAGGCCTGGAGCGATCCTCACGAACTGTTTCAAGGTCTCACGGTTGGCTCGCCGCCGGACGCCTTCAATGCCCAAGGGCAGGGCTGGGGCGTGGCAGCCTTCTCGCCGGAGGGCCTGGTCGACTCCGGCTATCGTGGATTTCTCGCCATGCTGCGGGCCGGTCTTGCCCATGCCGGCGGGCTGCGAATCGACCATATCCTGGGGTTGTCGCGTCTCTGGCTGGTGCCGGAGGGAGAGTCGCCGCAACGGGGTGCCTATCTTCGCTACCCGCTGGACGATCTCCTGCGTCTGGTAGCGCTGGAGTCCTGGCGTCACCGGGCCATCGTCATCGGCGAGGATCTGGGAACCGTCGAGGCCGGTTTTCGAGAGCGACTGGCCGCGAAAGGGATACTGGGCATGAGCGTGATGTGGTTCGAGCGCGAGGGAGGCGCCTTCCTGCCGGCCGACGCATGGCGCGAACACACGCTGGCTACCACCAGCACCCACGATCTGCCCACGGTGGCTGGCTGGTGGCGCGAGAATGATCTGCGCTGGCGAGAGCGGCTGGGGTGGCTCGAGGGGAGCGAATCCCATGCGCACCTCAGCGAGCAGCGGCGCGAGGATCGTCGCCGTCTGGCCCTCGTCTGCGGCCTTGGGGAAGTCGCCGCCGACGATGGTATCGCCGGTGATCGCGTGGATGTCGACGACCTCATCGATGCGGCGCTGGGGCATGTCGCATCGACGCCGACGCCGTTGGCGCTGTTTCCGCTGGAGGACCTGATGGGACTGGAAGAGCAAGCCAATCTGCCGGGCACCGTCGATGAGCATCCCAACTGGCGGCGCCGCCTACCGGTCCCGGCGCCGCAGGCACTCGAGGCAAGAACGGTGCGGCAACGGCTGACGCGGATCGACCGCATCCGCCGGGGGCGCCGATCATGAGACCCATTCGGGCCACCGTCAGGTTGCAGCTGCACGCCGGTTTCACGTTCGACGACGCCAGGCGGCAGGTCGACTACTACGCCGCTCTCGGCGTCAGCCACTTCTATCTGTCGCCCATTCTGGCCTCGAGGAGGGGGTCGACCCACGGCTACGATGGCGTCGACCCGACCCGTATCGATCCGGAGCTGGGCGGCGAAGCCGGCCTTGCGCGCCTGGTCGAGACACTGCACGCCGCGGAAATGGGCATCGTGGCCGACATCGTGCCCAATCATCTGGCGGTGGGCGCCGAGAATCTCTGGTGGCAGGACGTGCTGGCGAAGGGCCGGTCCAGTGACTTTGCCCGCTGCTTCGATATCGACTGGGAGCAGCCCGGCGCCGATGGCAAGATCCTGCTGCCGTTTCTGGGCGATCGCTACGTGCGGGTACTGGAAGACGGCGAACTGGTACTGGCCTGGGACGACGCCCACAGCGCTTTTTTCGTCGCCTATCACGAGCATCGGTTTCCGATCGACCCCGACCAGACCGAGGCGCTGCTGGCGGCCCCGTCATCCGACGCTCGACGGGAAGACGCACTCCCACCGAGGGAGGAACTGGCCGGGGACGACCCGCTGGTCGCGGCGGTGATCGCGGACCATGATGCCAGGAGTCCGGCTGGGCGCTCGCGCCTGCACGCGCTGCTGGAGCGTCAGGCCTATCGGCTCGTCCACTGGCGCACCGCCAACGATGCGCTCAACTGGCGTCGATTCTTCGACATCACCGAGCTGGCGGGGGGGCGGGTCGAGGACGAGAGCGTGTTCGATCTCTCTCACGCTTACCTCCTCTCGCTGGTGGAGCGCGGCTGGATCGACGGGCTGCGTATCGACCATATCGATGGCCTGGCCGATCCGCGCGAATACGCATTGCGACTGCGCGGCCGTCTCGACGCGATCTGCGGGCGGCAGGAGCGGGCGTCCGTCGCGAGCCCGCGGCTGCCGATCTACGTCGAGAAGATCCTGGGCGACGACGAACGCCTCCACACCGACTGGGGCGTGGATGGCACCACCGGCTATGAATTTCTCGATCTGGTCTCGGGCATCCAGCACGACCCGGCAGGGCAAGAGCCGTTGGCTCGGCTGTGGCAGGAGATCAGCGAACGCAGCGCGGATTTCACCGCCGAGGTCGAGGCCGCACGCCAGGAGATGCTGTACGGGCCGCTGACTGCCGAGTTCGAGCGTTGCGTCCTGGCGACGCGGGCCCTGGCCGGTGCCAGCCCCGCCACCCGCGAATTCAGCCTGCCCGCGATCCGGCGCGTGGTGGGCGCACTGGCGATCGGGTATCCGGTCTACCGCAGCTATGCCGATCGACACGGTCGTCCCGAGATGGATGCCGATGCGTTCGCTCGTGCCATGCAGGCCGCGCGATCGCGCCTGTCCGCCGCCGATGCGCCCTGGCTGCCGTTGCTGGATAACTGGTTCGGCGGCGAGGCGCCCGAGGCGTTCGAGGAGCCTGAGCGCGGGCTGCGCTTGAGTGCGATGACGCGCTTTCAACAGCTGACATCGCCACTCGCGGCGAAGTCCGTGGAGGACACCGCCGGCTATCGCTCGGCCGTCCTGCTGTCGCGCAACGACGTCGGTTGCGAGGGCGCCCATTTCGCCTACCCGGTCCAGCGCTTCCACCAGGCTAACCGGCAGCGTCTGGAGACCTTTCCCCAGGCCATGCTGACGACCGCGACACACGATCACAAACGTGGCGAGGACGTCCGGGCGCGTCTGGCGGCCCTGAGCGAACGGGTCGACGTGCTGGCGCCGAAGATGCGTGACTGGGCCCGGGATTCGCGTCTCCACGACAGTCATTCGGCCCCCGGCGGCGGCGATCGACTGATGATGCTCCAGGTGCTGCTGGCGGCGTGGCCACTGGCGTTGACGCCAGGGCCAACGCGGAACGAAGAGTCCGCTTCCCGCGATCGGGAGGCGTTGCGCGAGTACGCCGATCGGCTCGTCGCCTGGCAGCGCAAGGCGATGCGCGAGGCCAAGCTCGCGAGCCACTGGCTGGCGCCCGACGAGACGTACGAACAGGCGGGCGAGGACGCCATACGCCGCGCCTTGACCGGCGATGCGCTGACCCACGAGCTGGCATCGGCGGCGGCGATGCTCGACATGCCCGGAGCGGTCAATGGCCTGGCGCAGGCGGTACTCAGGCTCTGCTCGCCGGGCATCCCGGATCTCTACCAGGGTACCGAGTTCTGGGACCTCTCGCTGGTCGATCCCGACAATCGCCGTCCGGTCGACATGGCGACGCGCCGGGAGGCCCTGGACCACCTCGAAACGCCGGTGGCGGCCTGGCGCCACTGGCGGGACGGTGCCGTCAAGCAGGTCGTGATTCAGCGCTTGTTGAATTTGCGGCGTGACCATCCGCGACTTTTCGATGACGGGGACTACCTGCCTCTGCAGGCGAGTGGGCCGAATGCCGATCGCGTCATTGCCTTTGCACGTAGAGCGCAGGGCGTGACGTTGCTGGTGGTCGTCACCCGGCTCTCTGCGGTGCTGATGGACGATACCTTCGAGGGGCGGCTCCAGTGGTCGGACACGGCACTGCCCCTCGAGGCGTTGGGAGTGAACGGCGTCGGGCAGGGCTGGCTGACGCCGACGCCGGTGGCGGCCGACGGCACGCTACCGCTACATCGACATTTGTCGGATTTTCCCTGCGGGGTTTGGGTGTGGGCACCTTGAACCCGCTATCTTGAGCGTGAAGCACCGGCCTTGTCGGTGCCGAACGAAACCGGTGGGGCAGGGATGCCCCGTCAAGCCACGAGTACAGGAAGGAGCGCATCATGATGACCGGTCGTGAACAACGCATACGAATGCTGGCTTACCGCATATGGGAGTCGGAAGGGCGACCCGACGGCCAGGAAGCGCGCCATTGGGAAATGGCCGAACGCATCGTCGAGGCCGAGAACGCCCGCGAGGAGGAGCAGGAGTGGCGCGCGGTGTCCGACGAACCCTCCCCGCTGGAGGGCGAGGAGCCGACCGCGGAGCCCGACGAAATCGGTATCGACGAGCCGCGCCTGCCGCTGGACGATCCCGAGACCGAAGCGCGCAAGGAGCAGGATACGGGCGTCGATGTCAGTTCCCCGCAGCCTCGAACCGGCTCTCCGGCTCGGCGCAAGGCGGCGAGCAGCGGCGAGGGCACTTCGCCGGCGCGCAAGCGCGGCACGACGAAGGTTTCCGGGGGCGTCGACAAGAAGCCGGCGACCAAGCCGCGCAAACCCCGCGGCACGAACGACGGCAAGAGCGAGTGACCGGCCCACACTGGGCATCACAGGGCGACAGGATGGACCTGGCTCGCCCGGAGGGTAGTCGATGACCGATATGCGTTGGGGACGGGATGAAACGATGGGATGCGTCGTTCAGGAAGCGGGATTGCTGCAGTCGCGGATTCGGGAGGGGCTTCCCTACCCTCTGGGGGCGACGTGGGATGGGCTCGGGGTCAACTTCTCGCTGTTCTCCGCCAACGCGACCCGAGTCGAACTCTGCCTCTTCGACGAAAGTGGACAGGAAGAGCTGGAGCGGGTGGTGCTGCCGGAGTATACCGACGAGATCTGGCACGGTTACCTGCCGGATGCCCGTCCCGGCCAGCTCTATGGCTATCGAGTGCATGGCCCCTACGATCCGGAGGCTGGCCATCGCTTCAATCATCACAAGCTGCTGATCGATCCCTACGCCAAGCAACTGGTCGGTAAGCTGATCTGGGACGACGCCCTCTACGGTTACACCATCGGTCACGAGGATGGCGATCTCAGCTTCGACGAGCGGGACAGTGCACCGTTCATGCCCCGTTGCCGCGTCATCGACCCGGCGTTCACCTGGGGGCGCTCCACCGAAATTCGGGTGCCGTGGAGCGATACCGTCATCTACGAGACCCATGTGCGCGGCTACACCATGCGTCATCCGTCGGTACCGGAAGCGCTGCGCGGCACATTCTCGGGGCTCGCCGTGCCGGAAGTGATCGATTACCTCGTCGATCTGGGCATCTCCTCCCTAGAGCTGATGCCGATCCACGCCTTCGCCGACGACCGGCACCTGCAGGAGAAGGGGCTGCACAACTACTGGGGTTACAACACTCTGGCGTTCTTCGCGCCGCACCCGAACTACATGTCGACCGAGTCGGTCAGTGAATTCAAGCAGATGGTGGCGCGCTACCACGCCGCCGGCATCGAGGTGCTGCTCGACGTGGTCTACAACCACACGGCGGAAGGCAACGAGATGGGGCCGACGCTGTCGTTCAAGGGCATCGACAACGCCTCCTATTATCGGCTGATGCCGGACAAGCCGCGGTTCTACATCAATGACACCGGCACCGGCAATACACTGAACCTTTCCCACCCCCGGGTCCTGCAGATGGTGACGGACTCGCTGCGTTACTGGGCCGACGAGATGCGTGTCGATGGCTTCCGCTTCGACCTGGCCACGATCCTGGGGCGCGAGGCCGATGGCTTCGACGAGGGTGGCGGCTTCCTCGATTCCTGTCGCCAGGACCCGCTGCTGTCGCAGTGCAAGCTGATCGCCGAACCCTGGGACTGCGGCCCCGGCGGTTACCAGGTCGGCAAGTTTCCGCCCGGCTGGGCGGAGTGGAACGATCGCTTCCGCGACGACATGCGGGCGTTCTGGCGGGGAGACGAGGGCCGCCTGCCCGCCTTCGCCAATCGTCTGACCGCTTCGGCCGACCTGTTCAACCATCGCGGCCGCAAGGCGTTCTCGTCGATCAATTTCATCACCGCTCACGACGGCTTCACGCTGCGCGACCTGGTGAGCTACAACGCCAAGCACAACGCGGCCAATGGCGAAGACAACCAGGACGGGCACGACGACAACGTCTCCTGGAACCACGGCGTCGAGGGCGACACCGAAGATCCCGGGATCCGTGCGCTGCGCATGCGCCAGATGCGCAACCTGCTGGCGACGTTGATGCTTTCCCAGGGCACGCCGATGCTGCTGGCGGGGGACGAGTTCGCTCGCACGCAGGGCGGTAACAACAACGCCTACTGCCAGGACGGGGACATCGGCTGGGTCGACTGGAACCTCTCCGACGAGGGGCGCGGCCTGCTGGCCTTTACCCGCCAGCTGATTCGGCTGCGGCGACAGTATCCGATTCTCGAACGCGGGCGTTTCATGACCGGTGAGCTGAACGAGAACCTCGGCATCAAGGATGTCACCTGGCTCACGCCGGCCGCGGAGGAGATGGAGGTGGAGCACTGGCACGACGAGGAGGCCAAGGCGATTGGCGTGGTGCTCAACGGTCATGCCCAGCCCACCGGCATTTGCCGCTTCGGCTCGGACGTCACGGTGTTCCTGGCTCTCAACGCCTCCGATGGGGATGTCGACTTCGTGTTGCCGGACGTGCCGGGGGGGAGCGAGTGGCTGAGGCGCGTCGAAACCTTCGATCCGGCAGCCGGAGACGTGCGCTGCCCCATGGAGAGCGGCTATCGGGTCAGGTCGCGCAGCCTCTCGCTGTTCGAGCTGATCGAAGAGGAGGCGTCACATGATTGATCGATATCCCGACTTCCGGCGGCTGGCAGGTGGCTCATGACGCGAACTCGTTCTCGCAGTGAATCCGGGGAGAGCGGCGCGGATCGCTCGGATGCCTGGCCGACCGGCATGCCCCGGGTCACGGCTTCCCGCCTGGGCGTGGCGGATCTGGAGTCGCTCGCGCAGGCGACGCACGCCAATCCGTTCGCCGTGCTGGGACCCCACGTGCGCGCCGACGGCAGGCTGGAAGTCAGCGCCTACCTGCCGGGCGCGCAGGCGGTATCGCTGGTGGCGCGCGACAGTGACCGCTTACTGGGGGAGTGCGTGCTCGGTGCCATCGATGGATTTTTCGTCGGTGAGATGGCAAGTCCGTGCGCCTACCGACTGCATATCCGCTGGCCGGAGGGTGAGCAGATCGTTGCCGACCCCTACGCCTTTCCCCTGTTGCTGGGGGAGACCGACCTCTACCTGATCGGGGAGGGGAACCATCGGCGCCTCGGTGAATGCCTCGGGGCACGCGTGATGACGGTGGAGGACGTCGAGGGCGTGCGTTTCGCGGTATGGGCGCCCAACGCACAGCGGGTGGCGGTGGTCGGCGACTTCAATGGCTGGGACTCGCGCCGTCACGGCATGCGCTGCCGCTATCCCTCCGGGGTGTGGGAGATATTCATCCCCGGAATCGGGGTCGGCGAGCGCTACAAGTACGCCTTGATCGACATCAATGGCGAGCGCCTGCTCAAGGCCGATCCGGTCGCGCTCTCCACCGAGCCGCCGCCCCTGACGGCGTCGGTGGTGGCCGACTCGACGCCGTTTGCCTGGCACGACCAGACCTGGATGGACGAAAGACCCGGCCGGCACGCGCCGACGGCGCCAATTTCGATCTACGAGCTGCATGCCGGCTCCTGGCGCAAGCATGGCGGCGACGAGGGCACGATCTATGGCTGGCGGGATCTCACCGAGTCATTGATTCCCTACGTGCTCGAAATGGGCTTCACCCATATCGAGCTGATGCCGATCATGGAGTATCCCTTTGGCGGTTCATGGGGTTATCAGCCGCTGTCGCTGTTCGCGCCCAGTGGACGCTTCGGTTCGCCCCAGGATTTCGCGGCGTTCATCGATGCCTGCCACATGGCGGGTATCGGCGTGATTCTCGACTGGGTCCCCGGCCATTTTCCCTCCGATCCTCACGGTCTGGCGCGTTTCGATGGGACCGCACTGTACGAATATGCCCATCCCTTCGAGGGCTACCACCAGGACTGGAATACCTATATCTACAATCTGGGGCGGCGCGAGGTTCACGGCTTCATGCTGGCCTCGGCGCTGCACTGGTTGCGCGACTTCCACATCGATGGCCTGCGGGTCGATGCGGTCTCCTCGATGATCTATCGCAACTACTCCCGCCGCGAAGGGGAGTGGATTCCCAATCATCTCGGCGGGCAGGAGAACCTGGAAGCGGTGGCATTCCTCCAGCATCTCAACCAGGTGGTCCACGACGAGGTACCGGGCGCGATCGTCATCGCCGAGGAGTCGACGGCGTGGCCAGGCGTCACCGCACCGGTGGAGCAGCAGGGCCTGGGGTTCAGCTACAAGTGGAACATGGGGTGGATGCACGACAGCCTGAGCTACATGAGTCACGATCCACTCTATCGTCGCTATCATCACGATCAATTGACGTTCGGCCTGATCTACGCCTTCAACGAACGCTTCATGCTGCCGATTTCCCATGACGAGGTGGTGCACGGCAAGGGGTCGCTGCTGGACAAGATGCCCGGCGATGACTGGCAGCGATTCGCCAACCTGAGAGCCTACCTGAGCTTCATGTGGCTGCATCCCGGCAAGAAACTGCTGTTCATGGGCTGCGAATTCGCTCAGGGGCGGGAGTGGAGCCATGACCGCGAACTCGACTGGTGGCTGCTGCAGGAAGCGCCCAACGCCGGCATCCGGCGCCTGGTGGGCGATCTCAACGCGCTTTACCGGTCGCATCCGGCGCTTCACGCGCTGGATTGCGAGGCGGACGGCTTCCAATGGGTCATCGGTGACGACAGCCACAACAGCGTCTTCGCCTGGTGGCGCCGGGATCGCCACGGCCGCCAGGCGCTGGCGGTGGCGAACATGACGCCGCAACGGCTCGGCGGCTACCGCATCGGGGTGCCATCCGCCGGCAACTGGCAGGAGCGCTTCAACTCCGATGCGGCATGTTACGGCGGGAGCAACGCGGGCAATGGCGGCGGTTTGCAGAGCGAGGCGGTCGCCGCCCACGGCGAGTGTCAGTCGCTGGTGCTGACGCTGCCGCCGTTGGGGGTGGTGCTACTGATGCCCGGCGCGCTGGGCGAGTAGTGCCCGGGTGACGCCGTTGGTCCAGCCGAAACCGTCCTGCAGGGGGTATTCGCCACCGGTGGCGAAGTCCGCGCCAGGGTAGAGCACGTACTTTTCCACCAGCTTGTTTTCACGGCTGTAGAGCTCCTCGACCAGGGCCAGCCAGCGATCGGCGATGGTGTCGGCGAGCTCGGTGAAACCGTAGCGCCGTAGCCCCTCGATCGCCATCCACTGCAGCGGTGCCCAGCCATTGGGATGGTCCCACTGCTGCTGGCTATCGGTGATCTCCGTGGTGGCGAGGCCGCCCGGTGTCATGAGCCGATTGGCGATGATATTGGCGACACGTTCCGCCTGGGCGTCGGAAGCTGCGCCAACGAACAGCGGAACGACACAGCCGGCCGTCAGATGGACGCTGCTCTGGCCGCGAACGAAATCGTAGTCGTAATAGGCTCCCCGGGAATCGCTCCAGAGATATCGGTCCATCGCCGCTTGCCGACGCAGCGAGCGGCGTCGGAAATCTCCCGCCCTGGCGTCGTCGCCGGTGGCGGCATGGAGACGACAGAGTGTCTGTTCGAGATGAAAAAGTAGCGAGTTGAGTTCCGGGGTGACAAAACAGGTGGTGCGAATCGTGCTGAGATCCGTCACGTCGTCGAGCCATCGCCCACTGAAATCCCAGCCGCTCTCCGCGCCCGCGCGCAGGTTTCGGAACAGCGCCTCCGCAGGACGGGCAGAGCGGGCGGCGATTTCGAGATCTTCCCTGAAAGACTCCTCGCGGGGCGTGGCGCGATCGTCCCAGTGCCGATTCAGCCGGCTCTCTTCGTCGAGACGCACGCAGCGCCGATGGCTCTCGCCGGGTTTCAGCGTGTTCTCGCCATCCATCCAGAAAGCGTATTCCCGCTCCAGTTGGGGCAGGTAGTCGACGGCCTGGCGCAGTCCCTGCCGCTCGGTCAGCTCGACCATCATCGAGAACAGCGGCAACTGGGACCGGCTGAGATAGTAGGTGCGGTTGCCGTTGGGCATATGGCCGTAGCGCATGATCAGATCGGCGCAGTTGTCGGTGACCGCGCACATCAGGTGGTTCTCACCGCTGGCGGCGAGCCCCAGCATGGTGAAATACGAGTCCCAGTAGTAGTACTCGCGAAACCGCCCCCCCGGCACCACGTAGTCGTGGCACAGGGCGAGCAGCGAGGACCAGCGCGGATGCTGGCGCGAGTTGCGGGTCAGCACCGGCCACAGGTTGTCGATATGTTCGACCAGGTCGTGCTCGGGACGGGCTTCGTAGCCCCGGCCCGGGATCATGTCGCTGTAGAAGTGATCGGACACGAAGACGGCAAGATCGAAACCCACCTGTCGTCGCTGCTGCTCGTAGGCTTCCACGATCTCTTCGGGCGGTTGTCTCGGGATGCAGTCGGCGAAGGTCTTGGAGTCCTCGAAGATATGCGCGAGCGCGACCGCCTCGAACAGCTCGCCGAAGCGGTCGTGGGGGGTAACCGCCGCCTCGTCGATCGAGTCGGTACTCCCGGAAGGCGTCTGAAAGCTGTCGAGCATGTCCTTTTCCCTGTGTGACGTGGAGCGTACCGGAGACGACATGGCCCCCTGGTTATTCTTCATACTGCCACAGCAGCCCACCGTCTACCGGTAGCGATGCACCGGTCATGTAGGCGGCATCGTCGGATGCCAGGAATTCGACCACGCCCGCCACGTCCTCGGGCCTGCCCAGACGGTTGAGCGGGATGTTGCCGAGCAGGTGGCGCAGTTTTTCCGGATCCTCGTCCAGCGCCGAGTTCATCGGTGTCTTGATGGCACCGGGCGCCACGCTGTTGACGGTAATGCCCAGCGGTGCCAGTTCGACGGCCAGGTTCCGGGTCAGCATGCGCATGCCGCCCTTGCTCATGCAGTAGCTGGTGTAGCCCGGGAAGGGAAGCTCCTCGTGGACCGAGCTCATGTTGATCACGCGTCCGCCGCGGCCTTCGTCACGAAGATAGCGAACGAAAGCCTGCGTGGTGAAGAAGACACCCTTGAGATTGGTGCGCATGACGTTGTCGTAGTCGGCCTCGTCGACGTCGAGGAACGGAGAATCAATCTCCAGCCCCGCGTTGTTGACCAGAATGTCCAGACGGCCCAAGGCATCGACGCTCTCCGCGATCAAGCGGCGATTGGTATCGACATCCCCGATGTCTCCGGTGACGATCGCTGCCCGCCGGCCATGGGCGCGAACCCGCCTTGCGGTCTCCTCCGCGCGCTCCGAGGGGCGGCTACCACTGACGACGACATCGGCGCCGGCCTGGGCGAGACGCTCGGCAATGGCACGACCAATGCCCTGGGTGCTGCCGGTCACCAGTGCGACTTTGCCTGAAAGGCGCATCTCTCTCTCCTTGCATGATGTCTCGTATGAATTCCGGGCGGAAGGTAAGTTCCCAGCGGAGTGTCAGTCCCGAGCGGAGTGTGAGGAACGGCTGCGGAACCGACGCTTGCCGGCAGATCCTGGCCAGGCACCGCCGCCGGCACTCCGGTCGGGTCGGCGCCTCCGTTGAAGATAGAGCAGCTTCGACCTTTGGACCAAAGAGTTGAAGCGTTGTTCTGGCGTCGCCTGGATAGCATGATGTCTGGCGGCAAGCCATCGACGGCTCGATAGTGACGCGTAAGGGAGTCAACGTGACGGGATTGAGAAAGCGGGGATGGATCTTGGGGCTGGTCCTGGCGTTACTGGTCAGCCTGCCGGCATCGGCGCAGTCGCTGACATCGCTGATGGGCGGCAGCCAAGGCAGCGGAACCCAGTCGGCAACCGCGCCCTCTCCACAGGAACTGAGTGCATCGCTCGATCAAATCATCGCGACGCTCGAAAACAGCGATCAGCGCCAGTCCCTGCTGGAGCATCTCAAGCAACTGCGTGATGCCACCGCAGCGGACGCCAAACAGGAGAGTGGGGCGGGAGGTCTGCTCGGTGCCCTCGCGCAGTCGTTCTCGTCTCTTGAAACCGATGGACTCGACAACCCGATCCGCTACTGGTCGACACGAGCCGATCAGGCCGGAGAGGATATCTCGACGCTGGTCAGCAATCACCGGCAGTGGCCAAGGATCCTTTTCGAGCTGGTCTGGGTCACGGCACTCTGGGTCGGTGTGACGCTGCTCGTCGCAACGCTGTGGCGATGGGGCGTCCGTCAGTTGGGGCTGCCGTGGCATCTACCGGCGGAGCCGACGACCTGGACGCTCGTTCGCCATATCATCCGGCGCGTGGTGCCCCTGGCGATCGGCTTCGTCGTCGCGCTGATGACCGTGCACCAGGTCGAGACCGGCACGGTCGGTATTGCGCTGGCCATGGTCGCGGCGTACGCCACGCTTTGCGGTGCGGTCTTCTCGTCGGTCTGTGAAATCGTCTTTTCGCTGTTCGGGAGCGGGCATCGTCACACCGCGCTACGCATCCTGCGTCGACGCGGGGCCCGGTGGCTGTTTGCGCTGGGGGCGCTGGTCGCATTGGGCGATGCAGCCAATGCCGAGGCGCTGGTCGAGCCTCTCGGCGAGGGGGTCACGACCTTCCTGTCGCTGATCGCCAATGTGTGTGCGGCATCGCTGCTGGGTATCTTCGTTCTGGTATTTCGACGCCCCATACGGCATCTGATGCGCAATCGCCCCTATTCCCAGCGTCAGGAGCGTCGCGCGACCACCGAACTGATCCGGGTCTTCAGCCAAATCTGGCACATCCCCATTCTGGTCATGGTGGCGGTGTCGCTGATCGCGATGATCATGTCGGCCGAGGATTCGCGCAGTGCGTTTTTCCGCGCGGTGGTGACGGCCGGACTCATGATCGCGACCCTGGTGGTCACCGGCCTGATTCACCGGCGAGGCATGAACGTCCGTGAGAACCCCTCCTCCGAATACATGGCGCGCCTGGCACGCTTCGGCTTCACCCTGGCCCATCTGGCGAGCTGGATGATCTTCGCCGAGCTGGCGATGCGGGTCTGGGGCTCATCGCTATGGGCGGTGGGTGCCTCCGCCGGCATCGGCCAGCAGATCGCCAAGGGCGTGCTCGGATTGGGCGTGACGTTTCTGCTGGCGTGGCTGGTATGGATTCTGGCGGATACCGCGATCAAGCACGCGCTGCTGCGCAGCAGCCGTCGCCATGGCAGGAGGGTCAACGCCAGCGCGCGCGCCCAGACCATTACGCCGCTGCTGCGCAATACCGTGTTCGTGACCATCGCCGTGATCGCGGTGATCATCGCGCTGGCCAATCTGGGGGTCAACGTCACGCCATTGCTGGCCGGTGCCGGGGTCATCGGTCTGGCGGTCGGTTTCGGCGCGCAGACGCTGGTCCAGGATCTCATCACCGGCCTGTTCATCCTGATCGAGGACTCGCTGGCGATCGACGATTTCGTCAACCTGGGAACGCACATGGGGACGGTCGAGGCGTTGAGTATCCGAACCGTCAAGCTGCGCGATCTGGATGGCATCGTGCACATCATTCCTTTCAGCCAGATCCAGGGCATTCAGAACTACTCCCGGGAGTTCGGCATCGCGCTGTTGAGAATCCGTATCGCTCACCATCTGAAAATCGACGAGGCGATCGAGATCGTGCGCGAGATCGCGGACGAGTTGCGCAGCGACCCGATGATGCGCCACCACATCTGGTCGGCGTTGGAGGTGCAGGGTATCGAGAGCTTCGATGCCGGAGCCGCCATCTTGAGGGTCCGAATGCGCACCGCGCCGATCATGCAGTGGGACGTGGCTCGAGCCTTCAATCTGCGCCTGAAGCAGCGTTTCGACGAGCAGGGCCTCGACCTGGCCATGCCGAGAATGAGCGTGGTGATGGAGCAGTCGACGGTAGCCGCTGGCGGCACCGGATCCCGGGAGCCGGTGACGGCCCCGGGTACCCCCGATCCGCAATGAATCCGGGCCTGTCCAGGGAGGGGCCGGGATCGGCCCCGGGCGGTCTGCCAGGTGAGCCGTTTTGTATTTCGGGCAGGGGGCCAGGGCAGCTTCTATAGTGATGGTGGCACGATGACCCCATCATCGGCGGGAGGCGGGATGATCGACGAGATGCGGATCCCTCTCGGGCGGCGTGGCCTGGCGGCGGCCGTGCTGCTCGGCCTTGCCTTGATCGGCTGCACGCGGCCCGAGGGCCTGGACAGGCGCCAGGACGTCATTTCGTCGCGGCTCGATGTCGCCCCCTTCTACAGCGAGGCCTACGAGGGTCGGCTGGCCTGCCCGGCGTGCGGCGGCGGTCGGGCGGACAGCGAACTGGTGCTCTACCGCGAGAGACGGACCGGCACGCCCGCCGGCTATCAACTCAATCAACGTTATCAGCGCGATCCCGCCGATCGCCGGCCGGTGGTGGAGGCCAGCCATCATGGACGCTGGTCGATCATGCAGAATGGTGCCAGTCCACGCGACCAGCCAGTCTATCGGTTCGAACCGGACGATCCGACGCAACACGCCTTCCTGCTGGAGCAGGTGGATCGGGATACGCTGATGGCGCGGGATGAGGTGGGGCGACCGGAGGCGGCCGGCCTCCGACGAAGCGCGGCTCCCGTCAGAGGAGATCTCAGCGTGACCGAGGCCGATAGCGGATTGCCGGTGGCGATCCAGGTGGGGCAGACGCTGACGGTCAGCCTGGCCGCCGATGCCGGCGGGCGCTTCGACTGGCGTCTGGTGACATCGCCGGAGGATGCGCTCGAACCATTGGGCTCTCCCATGCGCGTCGCGACCGGCCGGGTGCGCCAGCAGGTCGAGAACGACAGTACGGCGGTTTGGCAGTTCCTGGGGCGCCACCCGGGAGACATCGTGCTGCGCTTCGAGTCGTCCTCGCTTGCCGAGCCTGGCCATTCGCCCCCGAGAGTCGTCCGGTATCCCGTTCGGGTGAGATGACTACTCGCACCTGTCCAGAGCCAGCCGAATCCACTGGCCTAGCCTTTGGTCTGGGCCACCAATCGCTAATGGCCGATGGGATGCCTTTCATCCATAATTTGTATTATCAGGTAAATATAAAGTAGTGATTGCCTTTATTTGCATCCAAGTGTAAATTTTGTGGTATTCAGTGTTAATGGAAGTGCGCTGGCACTGGCGCCGAAAAAGGCAGTGATTGGGTCGGATGGATGACCCTCGGTTTCAGGAACGGGCGTCACGAGTCGGCTCCGTCAGCAGTCGACCAGTCGCGGGAAGAGTCGCCCGATCGAGAATAACGGTGCCGGTAAAGGCGCCAGGTGGCCATCAGGGTATCGAGATCAGCATGGCAAGTTCTGGCTCGGTCGATGGCGGATACGCGGGGGTGCGCAATGAGTCTGTTCAGTCTGAGCCTTATCGTCATCGGTTTTGTCGCCTTTGGGCTTTTCGTCGCTCTGCGTCTCTGCAGTAGCGACAAGGCTCCTCCCGAGGCGCGGGATCGAGTGACCCAGTCCGATCCTCTTCATGGGACCGGCAGCGAGCATCGCGCCTGAGAGCAGGTCGATTCGACCATGACAAAGCCGGCAACGTGATCGCTGCCGGCTTTCGTTCGTCTATCTTCCGGGAATCCGGCGCTCCGGGCGCATCGTGTCGACGCACAGGACCGCCCGATCGGCGGTGCGGATTCCTACTCCAGCACCCACTCCCGAAATGCCCGCATCGGTTCGGTGAAATGACGATGCTGCGGGGTCAACAGCGACAGTCGGCCACGGCTGGGGAGCGTCAGCGGAAGCGCCTGCACCAGGTTGCCCTGCTCGAGTTCTGCCCCCAGCAGACGCATCCAGCCCAGGGTGATGCCCTGTCCGGCGAGCGTCGCGTTCATCAACAGCTGGAAACTGTTGGCCCGCAGCGTATGGGTGGGAGGATGCCACTCGATGCCGAGCGCCTGAAACCAGAGCTCCCAGGTCAACCAGTCGTGATAGTGATCCTCGACCACCATCAGCGTATGGCGATCGAGCAGTTCCGCGGGATCGCGAATGCTTCCGTGACGTTCCAGATAGACGGGGCTACAGACCGCGGCGACCTCCTCATGGTCGAAGATGGCCTCGGCTTCCAGGCCGGGCGGGTCGACTTCACGTGGTACATGGTAGTAGATACCGAGATCGAACTCCGCCAGATCGAGACGGTGCGGGTCCTCGACGGTCAGAATGCGAATCTCGATATCGGGGTGGGCGCGCTGAAAGTCGGGCAGCCGGCGCGCCAGCCAGATCGAGGCGATGGTCGGGCTCGAGGCCAGGGTGAGCTGGCGCTCGCCGCCGCGCCGCCGCAGGCGTGCCGTCTCGTCGCGTAGATCTCGCAGCAGCCGTTGCACGACCCCGAAGTAGTGCTCGCCGGCGGGTGCCAGGCGTAGTCCGTCGTGGTGGCGTTCGAACAGCGGCCGGCCGAGATCGTTTTCCAGGCGCTTGATCTGGCGGCTCACGGCGCTCTGGGTCAGATGCAGCTCCCTGCCGGCCTGGGTGAAACTCCCATGGCGTGCGGCCGCCTCGAAAGCGCGGAGGCAGGAGAGCGGCGGGAGAGGGTCATGCGGGGGCATGCAAGCATCCGGAGCCAGGGGATCACGGCTCCGGAGCATAACACGCCAATGCCGGGATCAGATCGCCGTGCGTGGAATCTCTCGCTCCCACGATTTTTCGCTGACCGGCGTCTCGCCCTCGTACGCCAACTGCTCGGCACGCAGGTAGAAGGTGGTCTCGTCGCAGTGCAGCCGATAGCGACTGGTCACTTCCACCGCGAACTGTCCATTGCCTTCGTCGCGACCGGCGCGGTAGTGCCACTCGATCCCGGCGCGGGTCCGCGTGGCGTCGGAGGGGTGGCTGGTGTAGATCTCCTTCGCCCACTGCTCGACGCGCAAACCGTGATCGGTGAAGCGAATGTCGCCCATGTCGTCCTCGATGGTGACGGTCACCTCGCCGCTACCCACGTCTTCACTGATCGTGCGCCTGGGCTGGCCAGCGCGCAGCGTCTCGATACGGCAGGGCGTGGCGCTCTCCGGCGGTTCGAACGGCATGGGTACGTATTCCGCCTTGCAGATCGGCAGCGACAGCGTCGGCGTGCCGGCCTTGAGAATGAGGTCGGCGCGTTTCTTCGGCGACCACACCAGCGGGAAGCTGGCACTGGAGAGCGCCACGCGCAGGCGATGCCCCTCGGGCAGGCGGTAGCCGATCAGATCCAGCGCCACGCGTATCTCCATTGGCTCGCCCGGTACCGGCGGGGTGATCGTGGCCGAATCGTCTCGCAGGTTGAGGTTGAGCGTGGCGTAGCTGATCAGCGCGCTTTCGCCACTGGGAGCGACGTCGCACAGGCGCACGTGCAACTGGCCGCAATCCTCGGCACTCGTCAGCGTGGCGGTGAGTGTGGGCTGGCCGAGGATATCGAGACCGTAGAGATAGGGCTCGGAGTCGAAGGTCAGTGCCAGGCCGTCGTCGCGGCGCTGGTCCGGCGGGAAGTCCGCACCGAACCACAGCGGAATGTATTCTCCCTGCAGCGAGCCGGCGGTGAGCGGGGAGGCGATCGCGCGGTCCTGGCTCAATCGACCGTTCGGCGTCAGGCCGGTGTCGCCCAGCGCAAGCGACCACGCCTCGATCTCATCCACCGGCGCGGGCCAACCATGGGTGCGAACCCACCGGCCGGGGCGTTCCAGATACCGGGGCGCCGGCGGCACGCCATCCTGCAGGTAGAAGGTGCACTCGGGTTCGTCCATGATCCCGGTGTCGATGTCCTTGAGCCAGTAGTCCCACCAGCGCAGCGCCTCCTGCAGGAAGCCGATGGCGGGATCGGGAATCGCGAAGTGCGGATACTTGTGCATCCACGGCCCCAACAGTGCCTTCTTCGGGCAGGAGAGATTCTCCATCATGCGCGGGATGGTGTTGACGTAGGAATCCGCCCAGCCGCTGATCATGTAGACCGCCGCTTCGATATTCTCGTAGCTCTCGCAGATCGAGCCGTGACGCCAGTAGTCGTCGCGGTGCTGATGCGTGAGCCAGGGATCCATCAGCAGCGGCATGTTGTCGAGGCGATGCTTCCACATCTCCCGCCAGCGATCGCCGACCAGCGCCGGGTCGGGCATCGCCGCGGAGAAGCTCAGCATGGTCGCCGCCCAGCCGAGATTCTCCAGCAGCATGTTGCCGCCCTTGTAGTGGATATCGTCGGCGTAGCGGTCATCGGTGGAGCAGAGCGTGATGATCGCCTTGAGCGGCTCGGGCCTGAGCGCGGCCACCTGCAGGCCGTTGAAGCCACCCCAGGAGATGCCCATCATGCCGAGCTTGCCATTGCACCACGGCTGCGAGGCGATCCAGTCGATCACTTCCAGCGCGTCGGCCTGCTCCTGGGGGGCGTACTCGTCCTCCATCAGGCCGTCGGATTCGCCGTTGCCGCGCATGTCGACCCGCACGCAGGCGTAGCCGTGGCCGGCGAACCAGGGGTGGGTGAGCTCGTCGCGAACCGCCGTGCCGTCGCGCTTGCGGTAGGGCAGGTATTCGAGGATCGCCGGCACCGGTTTCGATTCGGCGTCCTCCGGCAGCCAGATTCTGGCGGCCAGGCGAGTGCCGTCGGCCAGCACGATCCACTGGTTCTCGATCTCTCGCACGCGGTGCGGGAAGTCCTGTCTGATTCTCATGCCTCGTCCTTGGCGGTGGTTGAGGGAGTCTTGCGTGTCGGCATCGTGTCGAGCCGATCGGGGTGCTTGAGCCAGACCCACAGCGAGCCGGTGGCCAGCAGCACGATCAGCATGGCGGGCAACCCGCCCAGGTTGGAGAGCATCTTGATGCCGTCGATCCCCACGAAGCTGACCATGACCCAGGAGACCACGCCGACGATCACGCCCCAGATCACCTTCATGGGGACGCCGGCATTGAGATCGGAGTCGGCGGTCAGGCCGCGGGTGCAGAGGTTGCCGATGGCGTCGGTCTGGGAATCCGCCGCGGTGACGTAGGAGATGTAGGCGATGAACAGCAGCAGCGGAATCCATACCTGGGAGAACGGGAGTTGGCGGAACAGCTCATAGAGCACGTTCTCGACGCCGCGGTCGTTGAGCACGGCATAGAGATCGGCGCCGCCCGTGTCCAGATGCGACTGTCCCAGATGTGATTGAAAGTAGAGCGCGGTGCCGGAGAAGATCAGGATCCACACGCTGGCGAACAGCGCCGGATAAAGCAGGTTGACGCGCAGGAACTCACGTACCGTGTAGCCGCGGGAAATCTTGCCCAGGAACAGCGCCGCCACCGGCGCCCAGGCGAACCACACCGCCCAGTAGAAGATCGACCACCACTGCGGCCACTGGTCGTCGGCGGCGGCGCCGGTGAACAGGCTCTTGGTGAAGAAACCGTCGAGATAGACGCCGAACGACTCGACGCCCAGTGCCAGACAGAAGACGGTGGGGCCGACGATGAACATGAACACGCCGAGAATGGCGAGCAGCACGGCATTCAACGACGACAGCCGGGCGATCCCCTTCTGCAGACCGCTGGCGGCAGAGAGCACGAAGGTCACCACGATGATGGCGATGATCACGCCGAGTCGCAGCGGGCTGGTCTCGCCGCCGAGATACTGGCCCGCGCCGCCGGCCAGGGTCAGCGCGCCGGTGCCCAGCGAAGACGCCATGCCGGCCACCAGCGCATAGAGCGAGATGGCATCGATCAGCCCGCCGAAGCGTTTGACCCTGGGGCCGAAGATCGGCTCCAGCATGCTCGAGATCGAAAAGCGCAGGCGCAGGTTGTAGAAGGCGAGCGCAAAGATCAGCGCCGGGACGGCGTAGATGGCGTAGGGCGTGAACGACCAGTGCAGGAACATGGTCGACATCGCGAACAGCATGGCATCGCTGGAACCGGCCTCCAGGCCGCTGGAGGCGGGCGGGCCCATGTAGTGGTAGAGGGGCTCGGCGGTGGTCCAGAACAGCACGCCCACGGCCAGCGTGGTGCATAGCGTGATCGAGAACCAGCGCAGCCGCGACAGCAGTGGCGTGGCATCCCGGCCGCCGATGCGGACACGGCCGAGCGGAGAAAAATAGACGATCACCGCCATGATCAGCAGATAGAGGCTGCCCAGGCTGAACAGCCACGAGAAGTTGGTCAGGACCGCATCGTTGAGTGCGCTGGCCGTGGCCAGAAACGCGTCCAGATCGACATAGCTGGCCACGACCGCTGCCAGCAGGATCAGAAAGGTCGGCCAGAATACCAGTGGCCGCAGCGACGTTTGCATAGCCGTCTCCCGTTATCGTTATCGTAGGCGCCGATGCGCCGTGCTCATGGCGGTATAACCTAACGCCTTTGCCGCCCCGTCGGGCAAGCGGTCGCTGGGAATGAGGCCATGCGACTAGCTCATGGGCAGGGTGGCGGAGGTGGCCGCCAGGCGCTGTAGAATGATGCGGCCAGGAATCGACGAAGGAGACGCAATGGAGCCTGAAGACCTCACCAGACTGGTCAGTCGCAAGATGCCCTTCGGCAAGTACGAGGGGTGGTTGATCGCCGACCTGCCGGGCCCATACCTGAACTGGTTCGCCAGGGAAGGCTTCCCCGACGGGGAGATCGGGCGTCTGCTGGCGTTGATGCACGAGATCGATCACAACGGCCTCAGTGGGCTTTTGGACCCTCTGAGAGAGCGGCGGTGACGCCGGTAGCCGGGCTGGTCGAACAACTTTTTCTGCGGCGAATGCCGCAAGGCCCACTGCAGCCCGATGACATCGGGCTGCGTTCGGCGGCGATTGATCGCCGGAAATCGCTGCGTCTGGAACCCCATTATTTCAGTGTCGACCCTTACATGCGAAACCGCATGCAGCCAGAGGGATACGACTATATCGCGCGATGGCAGACTGGCAGTGTGCTCTCGGGCTGGGCGCTGGCTCGGGTCGGGGAGAGTCAGTCGCCGATGTGGCAACGGGGTGACTGGGCGCTCGGGCATCTTCCGATGCAGACGATGGTGGAGCATGACGGGGCTGGGTTGATCCGCTATCCGGCGTCGGCGGAACCGCCCCTGGCGGGACTGCATCCGCTAGGGATGACCGGATTCACTGCCTGGCTGGGAGTGTGCCGCATCGGCCGACCGTTGGCATCGGACACGGTGCTGGTCGGTGCCGCTGCCGGTGCGGTGGGGTCTCTGGCGGCGCAGTGGGCTCGACGTGCCGGGGCGCAGGTGATCGTGACCGCCGGACGCAGAGAAAAGCGGGAGTGGTTGAAGGCGGTCGGTTTCGAGCACGTGCTCGACCACCGCGCGCTGGACTATGCCGAGCGGCTGCGCGAGATCGTACCTGATGGCATCACGCTCAATTTCGAGAGTCTCGGCGGATCGGCGTTCGAGATCGCCAACACCCTCATGCGCCCCGGCGGTCGAGTGGTGCTGTGCGGGCTGATCAGCCAATACCAGCAGCCCGAACCCCGCCGGGCGCCAGCCAACCTGGCGCGACTCGGTGGTTTGGGCGTCAGTGTTCACCCTTTCGTCGCGCCCGAATATCTCCATGAGTGGGAAGCGTTCCAGCGCGCTACCCAACTGCCTGTGGCAGCGGGCGAACTCGTTTGGCGTCTGGATATCGTCGAAGGTGGGCTGGCGGCGGTTCCCAGGGCGCTGACAGGGCTATTCGATGGCGACAATCTGGGCAAGCGGGTAGTGAAGATGGACTATCGCTAATTGGCTACGTCTCGGTTCTCCTCTGGCACTAACTCAGCCAGCGGCCGATGCCATAAGCGGCGAGCCATCCGATCAGTACTGCCAGGGCAAGCCAGGACCAGCGTCGCCAGCGCGTCTGATGGCGGCTGAGTGCGATCTGCAGCTGTTGCGTCAGCAGTTCCTGGCGAACCACGATGCGTTCGGGGGACGAGGAAAAATCGTTGGCGGTGTCCCCTTGCCAGTGGGGGGCATGGGTCATGCCCAGACCCGCCCGCAGCCTGCCGAGGTCGTCCAGCAGTGCATGCAGGTCGTCATAGGCTTCGCGATGCGCCGCGTCGCCGAGAGCGCTCAGCGCATCGGCCTTCAGCGTCCGATTGTTGCAGCGTTCTGCGGCCCTGACGATGGCTCTGGGCGTTGCGTCCTTGGCGATGCCGAGTCGGCGATAGAGATCACGCATGTTGCATCAACAGGTCGTAGGCGTTCTTGATCCGCTGGAAACGCTGCGAAGCCAAGGATATTCGCAAGTCGCCCTGGCCGTGGAAGCGATCGGGATGATGGCGCTGTGCCAGGCGGCGGTAGGCGCGTTTGATATCGGTCGAGGAGGCATGCTCGTCGAGTTCCAGGACCTGCAAGGCCAGCCGGATTCGGTAGTGGGGTTGGGGGATGCCGGCCGCCTGCTGCCACTGGCGTTGTCGTCGCTGCTGTTCTTGACGTGAGGCTTCTTCCTGACGCGCTCGCTCCCGGCGCTGGGCGTCGGCCTGGCGCTCCTCTTCCTGGCGCTGGGCCTCGGCCTGGCGTGCCCGTTGCAGGCGTTCTTCTTCCTGGCGCCGCCGCTCCGCTCGTTGACGTGCCTGCTGGCGCAGGCGGTCACGCTCAAGGCGATTCTCCCGTCGCCGCGCATGCGCGGACAGGATTCGGGTTCGCCAGCCTAGCCAACGCTGAGTCCTGCGTGGGGAGGGAGCCGGGGTATCGGTGTCTGCCTCGGCTGCCGGCTCGGCTTGCTCTTGCTGTTGCCAATACGCCTGTCGGCTGGGGTCGCTGGGAGGCGTCAGGGCGCGGCCGGCCACCTCGCGGAACAGCCGTGCAAAAGCAGCCGGCGTCACGCCTGAAAGATCGGAGAGAAAGCGCAGGATGTGGTGATTGCGCGGGCTGAGATCGCCCTCGCTCGTGGCCAGCCCGATCGCGCGCCGCAGGAAGGGATGCGACTGTTCATCGACGCGTTCGCGTAACACCACCTCGGCGGCCAGTTGGATGGCCTTCAGGTCGGCTCTGGCGATCGCCAGCAACGTGTCGAGATCCCGGGAATGGCGATAGCCGTTGGCCAGCACTTCGAGATAGCGCCGGTCCTCGGCAAGCACGGCGCGCTTGTTGACGTAGACCCACGTCAACAGCAGCAGGGCCGCGGTATCCGGCGGGTAACGACTTTTCAGCAGCAGAAGCTCGAAAGCGGAAAAGCGCGCTGGGGCCATCGATGAATCCAAGCGGAGAAAGGGTTGTTGTCGTCATTGGCTGGATTCCGAGTATACCCAAACTCGACGAAGAGTCGTCACCGTTGCGCCTCGCCGATAGGTTCCGCTGAAGCATAGGCCAGTGCTGCAAGTCGATATATCGAGCTGCTCATGCGTTGGCAGTGAACGACCCGGTAAGGTCGAGAATGGCCTGGGCCAGACTGCGGTCGACGATGAGGGTATTGAACAGTCCAGCCTTGGCGGCCGCGATCGTTGCCTGGGCTCGATAAGCACCGGCACCGGTACCGATGACCCGGGGAACTCTGCGTAATTGGTCCACCGAGATACCGAGAACGCGACGGTCCAGTTCGCTTTCTATGGCCTGTCCATGCTGATCGAAGAGTCGACCACTGATTTCGCCGCAGGCGCCTTTGTCGGCTATCTCCTCGGCCTCGCTCGCTGTCAGCATGTTGTAGAGCGCCGAGCCGGAGGGGCGCCAGGCACCGACCGATACGACGGCGATATCCAACTCCTCGATTCGGGCCAACGAGCGGGCGATATCGGGTTGGCGCGCCAACGCCCTCGCTGTTTCGGCCTCCTGCAGTACCAGGGGGGCATAGATGGGGTATGCCGTGCCATTGGCGGCTTCTGCGATGATGCGAATGGTCTCGACGGATCCGAGTCGGTTGCCGGTGAGGTGGATGGCTCCGGCGAGCTGCACGACCTCGCAGGCGGGCAACTGGCGAATCTGGCGTGCCATCGACTCGATCACACGGCTCCAGGTCATGCCGACGGTCTGGCCGGGTTTGATCTCATCGTCGAGCACTATGGCAAGGCGATGGGCGACGGCTTCGATGGTGGATTGGTCGCTGCCCGGTATGCGGTCCACCACAATCGCGTGTTCGATTCCCAAGGCCGCGGCCACGTCCAAACCCATCTCCGGTGAGAGTTGCGCGGGATGGCGAATGCTGATCATGACCAACCCCGTTTCCCGGGCCTCCTTCAACAGTCGCGCGACCTGAAAACGGCTGATACCGAAGTGACGCGCCAGATCGCTCTTGGATTCGTCCTCCAGGAAATAACGACGAACCATCTCAAATATCTGATCCTCGCCGACAGAAGCCCTTTGTGGCCGAGTTTTGCTGGCATCCGTCATAAAGCCTCCCTCTACATCCTTAGTTGTAGTCGTCGGTCGAAAACTTGCCCTGAGCGATAGTACCAGCATACGCTCTTGCTCGTTTGAGACTAATGGCGCTCATCCGAGCATTAGCATGCGCCGTCTCATCGTGACTGGATCACCAACGACAACTTGGGTCATGGGCCCGCTGCCTCCTGACGGGGTTCGCCAAACGAGAGGAATGTCATGAGCGTCGATGATCTGCAGGACCCCACGCGGTCAGAGGGCAAATCCAGAAAGGCGGCATTTGCTGCGTTCAGCGGTGCCTTCATCGAATGGTATGACTTCTATCTCTACGGCATCGCCTCGGCGCTGGTGTTTCCGCAACTGTTCTTCGCCGATGCCGACGCTTCCGTCAGCCTGATGGCCTCGTTCGGCGCCTTCGCCGCCGGTTTCATCGCCCGCCCCATTGGTGCGTTGCTGTTCGGCCACTTCGGAGACCGGCACGGTCGCAAGACGATGCTGATCATCACCGTTCTCATCATGGGCGTATGCACGCTGTTGATGGGGCTCGTGCCGACTTACGAATCGATCGGCTGGTGGGCGCCCGCGGCGCTGATTACCCTTCGTATCGTGCAGGGGCTGGGAATAGGCGGTGAATTCGGCGGCGGTGCGCTGGTTGCGCTGGAGAACGCGCCGAGCCGAAAGCGCGGGCTGATGGGCAGCTTTCACCAGTTGGGTACGCCGATGGGGCTGCTGGTCTCTACCGGGGTCTTCTCCCTGGTCCAACTGTTGCCGGAGTCGAGCTTTCTGGCGTGGGGCTGGCGGATTCCGTTTCTGCTGAGCGGTGTCTTTCTCGTCTTCGCCCTGTTCCTTCGCAGTTCGCTGCCAGAGACGGAAGTCTTCCGCAAGCGAAAGACACAAGAGCCCGCGCGCCACATCCCGTTGATGAGCCTGCTTCGCGAGCAACCGGGCCATCTGTTGCTCGGACTCGGCGCGCGCATGGCCGATGCGGTGACCTTCAACGTCATCAACGTCTTCGGTATCGCCTACGCCACGTCGACGCTGGGATTGTCGCAGCAGATGATGCTGACCGGTTTCGTCATGTCCGCCGCGGTACAGGTCTTCCTGACACCGTTGATCGGCATGTTCTCCGACCGGGTGGGGCGCCGTCCGGTCTACATGGCGGGCATCGTCGTCTGCGCCATCGGGGGGCTGGCCTATTTTCCCCTGCTGTCCACCGGAGAGGCCTGGGTCGTCTGGCCGACCATCATCGTGGTGCAGGCGGTGGGCACTGGGCTGATGTTCACCATTCAGGGCACCTTCTTCGCCGAGATGTTCTCGACGCGCGTACGCTACACCTCGCTCGGCATGATCTATCAGGGCTCGGCGCTGTTGGGCGGTGCACCGACGCCGTTGATCGCCGCCGCGCTGGCCAGTGCCTTCGCCGGTAGTTACTGGGGGCCGGCGCTCTATCTGTTCGCCATGACATTGGTCAGCCTCGCCTGCGTCATCGCGATCACCGAAACCTATCGCAGCGAGCTGTGAAATCGCCATCAATGGAGCAAGGAGCCGCGTCCATGTCAGAGAGGAAAGTTCCCAATATCATGTTCGTGATCACGGACCAGCAGCGATTCGACACGATCCACGCACTGGGACATGAGCACGCGATCACTCCGAATCTTGATCGGCTGGTCCAGGAGGGCACTACCTTCGCGAGAACCTACGTCACGGCGCCATCCTGCGCACCGTCACGAGCCAGTCTGTTCATGGGCCTCTATCCGCACAGCACCGGTGTGTTCCGAAACGACGAGCCGTGGCGGCATTCGTGGGTCGAACAACTGGCGCAGGCGGGCTACCGCTGCGCCAATATCGGCAAGATGCATACCTTCCCGTACGAGACGCCGCTCGGCTTCCACGAGCGCCACGTGGTCGAGAACAAGGATCGCGACCATCCCAACCTGCCGTTCTTCCTCGACCAGTGGGACAAGGCGCTGTGGGCCCGGGGCGTCGACAAGCCGAGCCGGGTGACCTACCGTCACCGCGCCGACTATGACGATCGCCTGGGAGCTTTCGTCTGGGAGGCGCCTGCCGAGCTGCATGCCGACAACTTCGTCGGTGACTTCGCGGCCATGTGGCTCGAGCGTTACCCCGGTGACGAGCCGTTCTTTCTGCAGATTGGGTTTCCCGGACCGCACCCCCCCTACGATCCCACGCCTGAATACCTCCAACCGTTCGAGACGCGTGACGTGCCGATGCCGGTCGGCGGCGCGGACGATATCGCCAGTCAGCCGGCGCCGCTCAGGGCGCTGCGCCAGAACCATCTCGACAGCGATCATGACGCGGTCAAGCATCTGGAGCATCCGACCCCCGAGCAGATGGTCCGCCAGCGGCGCCATTATCATGCCAACGTGACGATGATCGATGCGCAGGTCGGGCGGCTGCTCGACGCCTTGGAGAGGCGTGGCGTCCTCGAGGACACCATCATCGTGTTCACCTCGGATCATGGCGACTGCCTCAACGACCACGGTCATAGCCAGAAATGGAATATGTACGAGTCGAGTGTGCATGTCCCCGCGATCGTCTGGGGGCCGAAGTTCGTGCGAGGGAACCAGCGCATCGAAGGTTTGACTTCGCTCATGGATCTGGGGCCGACCGTTCTCGAGTTGGCGGGTGTCGAACCGCCGGCCTGGATGGAAGCGCAATCACTGTTGCCGGCGCTGCAGGGCGAGGCGTGGGCGGGTCGCGAGCACGTCTTCGCCGAGCACGCCCGCGATTTCATCCTGACCGACACCGAATTGATGACCATGGTGCGTGACGACCGCTGGAAGCTGGTGACCTTCGTCGACAGTGACGAGGGGCAGCTCTTCGACCTTGAAAGCGATCCCGACGAGCTCGACAACCGCTGGGACGACCCCTCCTGCCGAGCGCTGCGCGATCACCTCCACCAGGTGATCGCGCGTTGGCGGGCCGAAAGCGCGACCCATACGTCGACATGGGCGGCGCCTTGGCGCTGAAGGGGGCGTTTCGAATGGCATCGAACGGTCGTGCCTGCTGTACCCCGACTTCGGCACGAAAGAACCCGGAGGCCGGGGCCGACGGGCTTCCACGTCGACTGGCGGGAGCCGGTAGCCATCCGATCGAGCAGGCGGCCATTCCCGCCGGTTCGTTCGTCATGGGTGAAGGCACCGACATCGCCAACCGTCGCGATGGCGAACACCTGACGCATGCGGTCTATCTCGACGCGTTCGTCATCGATGCGACCACCGTTACCAACCGCGATTTCGCGCGTTTCGTCGACGCCACGGGATATCGCACGGAGGCCGAGCGGTGGGGAGTCTCGGCGGTGTTTCGCCATCAGGTTCAGGCACCGAGGGAGGACGTGCTCGGCGCCCTCGACGGCATGGCGTGGTGGGTCGCGGTACGGGGTGCGCATTGGCGCGCCCCGGGCGGGGCGTTGTCGACGGTGGATGACCTGCTGGATCATCCTGTCGTTCACGTCAGCTGGCGCGATGCCGTGGCGTACTGTCAATGGGCGGGGCGCGGGTTGCCCAGTGAAGCACAATGGGAGTACGCCTCGCGTGGGGGGCTGGCGGGATGCCGCTATCCCTGGGGTGACGACGTGACGGACGACTGCGGGACATGGCGCTGCAACATCTGGCAAGGCGACTTCCCCCACACCAATCTCATCGAGGATGGCTGGCGTTTAACCGCGCCGGTCGAGGCTTTCCCGCCCAATGGTTACGGCCTGTATCAGACGGTCGGCAATGTCTGGGAGTGGTGCGGCGATGGCTTCGACCCCGATTACTACGCGCGCTCGCCGTTGAGCAACCCGCCGGGACCGGCCGACGTCGCGCGCCGCGTGATGCGAGGCGGCTCGTTTCTGTGCCACGACTCGTACTGCAATCGCTACCGGAACGCGGCACGGACATCGAACACACCGGCAGCTTCGAGCAGTAATGTCGGGTTCAGGACGATCGGCCCAGGAGCTTGAGCGACTTCTGCATCACGCCGCGTTTCAACCTCACCCCGCTGCGATGAGCGTAGTCGTCAAGGGCGAGCAGTTCGTAACCGTGGGCGAGATAGAAGTCGATGGCGTTGAGCGCGGCGGACAGCGTCAAGATGTCGATGCCTTCCTGCCTGGCCAGCTCCTCTGCGCGTGCCAGCAACTTCGAACCATGACCGCGACGAAAATGGTTCGGTGCGACGAACAGCGCTTCCAGCTCCCGTTCGCCGACATCGACGACGGTGTAGCCGACGATGCTCCGATCCCGTTCCGCCACGATCGCGTGACCCTGTCGAAGAAGATGTCGGAAACCGTCGCTCGGCGCGGCGGCAAGCCAGGTATCCAGTGCGGCGGGCGGGTAGTGCCCCACGCACTGAATCCTCGCCGCCCGGTTTCGAATCGACCAGAGTGCGCTCAGGTCGTCGGGCGTTGCCGGGCGAAAGGCGAGGTCATCGCACATCGCTCAGCGCATCCCCGAGGTCTTGTTCAGGTTTTCCGGGCCGAAGGAGTCGGGCAGCAGTTCGTCCATGGTATAGCGCTTGAGCGGGCTGCCCTTGCCGTCGAGGACCACGATCCGGGTCTTCGGCGTGGCGAATTCCCGAATGCGTTGCCGGCAGTCGCCGCAGGGGGTGCAGAGATGCTCGCCGGGGCCGATGACGTAGATCGTGCGTATCTCGCGCTCGCCGCTGGAGATCAGCCCGGCGATGGCGCTGGCCTCGGCGCAGAGGCCCTTGTAGTTGGCGCTCTCGACGTTGCAGCCCGCGTAGGTCTTGCCGCTCTCGCTGATCAGCACCGCGCCCACCGGGTGGCCGGAGTAGGGCACGTAGGCGTGATCGCGAACGTTCAGTGCCGTCCGCCGGACGTCGTCGGGTACCTGGATGTCGCTCATCGGCTCGTCTCCCGGTCATCGCGCAGCAGCCCTTCCAGGGTGATCGCCATCATCTCGGCAAAGCCTGTCTGGCGCGCCTGGGCATCGAGCGCCTCGCCGGCGAGGATATGGTCGGAGACGGTGCACACGGTCAGCGCGCGGGCGCCGAACTCGGCGGCGACCCCATACAGGCCGGCGGCCTCCATCTCGACGCCGAGAATGCCGTGGCGCTTCATGGTCTGAAAGAAGTCGACGTCCGGCGTGTAGAACAGATCCGCCGAAAACAGGTTGCCGACTTTCACGGGCGTGCCGCGTTCACGGGCGGCGTCCGCCGCATGGCGGACGAGCTCGAAATCGGCGATGGCGGCAAAATCGTGACCGCCGAAGCGGGCGCGGTTGACGCCGGAGTCGGTACTCGCCCCCATGCCGATGACGATGTCGTTGACCGCGACGTCGTCGCGCACCGCACCGCAGGAGCCGACCCGGACCAGCCGCTCGACACCGTATTCGGTGATCAGCTCCTTGGCGTAGATGGAGCAGGAAGGAATGCCCATGCCGCTGCCCATCACCGATATCCTGCGACCCTGGTAGGTGCCGGTAAAGCCGAGCATGTTGCGCACCCGGTTGACGCACTCCACATCGTCGAGAAAGGTTTCGGCGATGAACTGGGCGCGCAGCGGGTCGCCAGGCATCAATACGGTGTCGGCGAAGGCGCCCGGTTGGGCGTCGATATGCGGGGTTGCCATCAGTTGTCTCCCTGGGGCGATTCCGTCAGTAGTGAACGCCCATGGTCCATCAAGGTCAGTCCGAAATGCTCGGCCAGGGTCTGGCCGATATCGGCGTAGCTTTCGCGGCGGCCGTAGTTGCCGGGGGCCAGCCTGTCACTTGCGACCAGGATGGGCACCTGTTCACGGGTGTGGTCGGTCCCGCGCCAGGTCGGGTCGTTGCCGTGATCGGCGGTGAGGATCAGCAGGTCGCCGGGCTCGAGCCTGGCCATCACCTCCGGCAGGCGCCGGTCGAAGGCTTCCAGTGCGCCGGCATAGCCTTCCGGATCGCGGCGATGGCCGTAGAGGGTGTCGAAGTCGACGAAGTTGGTCATTACCAGGGTTCGATCGCCGGCGTCGCCGATGGCGGCGAGGGTGGCGTCGAACAGCGCCTCGAAGCCGTGGGCCTTGCGCACTTCGCTGACCCCGCAATGGGCGTAGATGTCGCCGATCTTGCCGACGCCCAGTACCCTGCCGCCGTCGTCGTGCAGCTTCTGCAGCACGGTCGGCGTCGGCGGTTCGATGGCATAGTCGCGACGGTTGCCGGTGCGCTCGAACGTTTCCGACGTTTCGCCGATGAACGGTCGGGCAATGACGCGGCCGATGTTGTAGGGCATCAGCAGTTCGCGGGCGATCTCGCACAGTCGGTACAGGCGATCGAGACCGAAGTGGGTCTCATGGGCGGCGATCTGGAACACGGAATCCGCCGAGGTATAGACGATCGGCTTGCCGCTGGCGATGTGCGCTTCGCCCAGCGCCTCTATCACCGGCACACCGGAGGCGTGGCAGTTACCGAGCACGCCGGGCAGATCGGCGCGCTCGATCAACGCCTCGAGCAGGTCTGGCGGGAAGCTGTTCTCGCGTTCGGTGAAGTAGCCCCATTCGAACAGTGCCGGTACGCCGGCGATCTCCCAGTGGCCGGAGGGGGTGTCCTTGCCGGAGGAGATTTCGCGGGCGCAGGCCCAGGCACCCTCGACGGTGTCGGGAACGTCGACGCCGGCCGCCCAGTCGCCGGTGCTCAGCCGATGGGCGTGATAGAGCCCCAGGCGAGCCAGGTTGGGTAGCTCGAGCGGCCGGCCGGCATCGGCGCGATAGCGGGCGATATGGCCGAGCGTGTCGGAACCGGTGTCGCCGTAGTCCGCGGCGTCCGGGGCGTTGCCGATGCCGAAGGAGTCGAGGACCAGCAGAATCGCACGTTTCATCTCTTCTCCTCGTTCATGACAGGTCTTCCTGACGCAGCGTGGCGTGAACCAGCGGCGGCTGCTCGACGGGCACCTCGCTCAGGTCGAAGGCGCGACGCAGGCGTTGGCTGACGGCGTCGGCAGCGGCCCGATCCACGGCATGGATGCGTGCCAGCGGCTGCCCCGGTTCGATGCGCTGGCCGAGCGGGGCGATGTGTGAGAGGCCGACTCGGTGATCGATGGCGTCACCCGCGTTGCGTCGGCCGCCGCCCAACTCGACCACGCCAAGGCCGAGCGCGCGCGTGTCGATGGCGCTGAGGAAACCCGCCCGATCCGCCTCGAGATCGACCGTGACCGGGGCGGTGGGGAGATAGTGGCCGGCACGCTCCGCCAGATCGCCCGGGCCGCCGAGCCCCTGCACCATGCGCGAGAAGCGCTCGAGAGCCTTGCCGGAGTCGAGCGCGCGGTCCAGCCGCTTGTCGGCATCTGCGGCATCGCTGGCCAGGCCGGACTGGAGCAGCATCTCCTGGGCCAACGACCGCGTCACCTGATAGAGGCGGCTCTCTTTACCATGACCGCCAAGCAGCCGCAGTGCCTCGAAGACTTCCAGTGAATTGCCGGCGCAGTCGGCCAGCGGCTGGTTCATGTCGGTCAGCAATACGCTGGTCCGGGTGCCCGCACTGCAACCGATGGTGACGATCGCCTCGGCCAGTTCCCGGGACGCTTCCTGCGTCGGCATGAAGGCGCCGCTGCCGACCTTGACGTCCATCACCAGCGTCTCGAGGCCGCAGGCGAGCTTCTTGCCCAGAATCGAGGCCACGATCAACGGGATCGACTCCACCGTGGCGGTCACGTCGCGCACGCCATAGAGGCGCTTGTCGGCCGGCGCCAGCGACCCGGTCTGGCCGATGATCGCGACGCCGACCTCTTTCACCAGGCGGCGGAAAACGGCGTCGGATGGCGTAACGTCGTAGCCGGGAATCGATTCGAGCTTGTCCAGGGTGCCGCCGGTGTGGCCGAGGCCGCGCCCGGAGACCATCGGTACATGGCCACCGCAGGCGGCGACCCAGGGGCCGAGGATCAGCGATACCAGATCGCCGACACCGCCGGTGGAGTGCTTGTCGAGTACCGGGCCGGCGCACTCGAGATCGTCGGGGCCGCCCCAGCGCATCACCTGCCCGGAGTCGCGGATCGATTCGGTCAGCGCCACCGCCTCGTCCCGGTTCATGCCGTTGAGATAGACGGCCATGGCGAACGCGCCGATCTGCGCGTCGCCGATGCTGCCGTCGGCGATGCCGCCCATGACCAGATCGAGCATCTTGCGGTCGAGGGTCTGTCCATCGCGCTTACGTCGAATGATTTCCTGCGTCAGCATGGCACTCTCCGCTCGTGGTCGACCTGATTCAGTATCCGCCGCCGGTCGGTTGGGTGTCGTCGCCGGACAGCGTCGCGAGCAGCGCATCCAGTAGGCCGGAAGCGCCGAAGCGGAAGTGCGCCGGGGTGAGCCACGCCTCGCCCATGATGCCGGCGGCCAGATCCAGGTAGGCCTTGGCATCCTCGGTGGATCGGATGCCGCCGGCCGCCTTGAAGCCGACGTCGCGGCCGCTGTCGCGAATGGCGGAGAGCAGGATGTCGGCGGCTTCCAGCGTAGCGTTGACCGCCACCTTGCCGGTGGAGGTCTTGAGGAAGTCCGCACCGCACTCCAGCGCAATATCCGCGGCCTGGCGGATCAACGCCGGATCCTCGAGTTCGCCGGTTTCCAGTATCACCTTGAGCAGCCGATCGCCGCAGGCGTCGCGGCAGGCTGCGACCAGGGCGCGTCCCGACTCGGCATCGCCGCCGATCAGCGCCTTGTAGGGAAATACCACGTCGACCTCGTCGGCACCGGCCGCGACGGCTGCCCGGGTCTCGCGGCAGGCGCGCTCGACGTTGACGCTACCGTCGGGGAAATTGGTCACCGTGGCGATCCGTACCCGGTCGCGAATTCCCATGGCCGTCAGTTCGCGATCCGCCGCGTCGATGAACGCCGGGTAGAGGCAGACCGCGGCGGGGGCGCCGTACGGCGTGTCGGTACGACGACACAGTGTCCGGATGGTAGCGTCATCGTCGTCATCGTTGAGCGAGGTGAGGTCCATCATGGCCAGCGCCCGGCTGGCGGCTTGCTCGAGACTGCTCATCTTCCTATCTCCTTGTCCGGCGTGTTGGTGGCGGCTTCCTGCCGAGCCCGGCTCCCGGCATGTCTCCGCCGAGTCTGCCGGGGTTTCATGGCGATCATGCGATACGCATCCCGGTTCAGGCCGTGCCGGCCAGCGACAGGAAGATCCCGGCCAGGGTGGCCGACATCAGGTTGGACAGGGTGCCGGCAAGTACGGCCTTGAGGCCGTAGCGGGCGATCTCGGGCCGGCGGCTGGGCGCCAGCGTGCCCAGACCGCCGAGCAGGATCGCGATCGATGAGAGGTTGGCGAACCCGCACAGCGCGAACGACAGGATCGCGGCGGTATGGGCGGACATCGCCTGGCCGGTCGACTCGACCACGGTATCCCCGCTGATATAGGGGGCCAGGTTGATGTACGCCACGAACTCATTGACCACCAGCTTCTGGCCGATGAACGAGCCCGCCAGTGTCGCTTCATGCCAGGGAATGCCGAGCACGAACGCCAGCGGCGAGAACAACCAGCCGAGGATCATCGACAGGCTCAGCGAATCCATCCCGAACCAGCCCCCGACGCCACCCAGGATGCCGTCGATCAGGGCGATCAGGCCGATGAAGGCCAGCAGCATCGCGCCCACGTTGGCGGCCAGCATCAGGCCCGACGAGGCGCCGGAAGCGGCGGCATCCAGTACGTTGGCCGGTTTGTCCTCGGCTTCCAGTACATCCTTGGCCTGACGCGTGTCATCGTCGGGATTCTCCGTCTCCGGCATCAGGATCTTGGCGAACAGCAAACCGCCTGGCGCGGCCATGAACGAGGCGGCGATCAGATACTCCATCGGGATGCCGAGCTCGGCGTAGCCGGCCAGAACGGAGCCGGCAACGGACGCAAGCCCGCCGCACATGACCGCGAACAGTTCCGAGCGGGTCATGCTGGCCAGGAACGGGCGCACCACCAGTGGCGCCTCGGTCTGGCCGACGAAGATGTTGGCGGTGGCGGAGAGCGACTCGGTGCGCGAGGTGCCCAGTACCTTCTGCAGCGCGCCACCCAGAATCCGCACGACCCACTGCATGATGCCCAGATAGTAGAGAACGGCCGTCAGCGACGAGAAGAAGATGATGATCGGCAACACCTTGATGGCGAAGACGAAGCCGACATTGGTCGGATCGGCCAGGTTGCCGAACAGGAAGCCGATGCCGTCGTTGGCATAGCTGATGACCTGGCTGACGGCGCTGGAGACCGATCCCAGCACGGCCTGGCCGAACGGCACGTAGAGCACGAAGGCACCGATGCCGGCTTGAATGGCAAAGGCGCCGATGACGGTGCGAAGGCTGATCGCCTTGCGGTTGCTCGAAAAGATCAGCGCGATCAGCAGCAGCACGACGACGCCGACCAGGCCCATGATGAGTGTCATGTTGTTGTCCTTGGTGTTGGTCCTGATGGGTAGAAAACGCCTTTCGACAGGACATCTTCTTGAGATGTTTTTAACATTTTTTGGTTTTCCCCGTCACTTGTTGTTTTTATTCTCACAAGCTCATAGAGTACTTTTGGACAAAGAATGGGCCCATATGTAGTGCTTTACGACCTATTTCCGAGTCACTATTGCGTAGCAGTGACGCGATGGCATGCCTGTGCCAGCCACAGGCGGTCAGGGGAATGAAAAAATAGTCACAAATCGGCGATAACCGTCTGGACGATGACGCAGCCGCAATGACGGCACGATGACAACACAATAAGAGTAGGGGAATGGCATGGTAGAACGAATCGCACGGCCAATGGGTGCTATGGAATGGTGGCCGAAAGGAGGATCTCGCCATCTGGCGTTGTCGGTGTCGCTGGGATTGGGGGCGATGACGCTGGCCGCGTTCCCGGCCTGGGCCGCCGACGGTCAGGGCGACGCGCCGGTCATCGAGCAGGAGACGCCGGACGAAGGGCCGGCGGCAGAGGGGCAGACCGCCGACGGGCCCTATCTGTCCGATTGGTATCACCAGAACCTCACCGTCATCGGCAGCAAGAACATCCGGTTCGGGCCGCAGCAGGTCGACGATATCTACCTGGAGTACGAATTCTTCGGTCGCAAGGGGCCGCTGGACCTCTACGGTTATATCGATTTCCCGAAATTCTTCGGTGTCGGCAATGCAGCGGACAGTGGCATCTTCGACAAGGGGTCGCCGGTGTTCATGGAGCTGGAGCCGCGTCTCTCCATCGACGACATGACCGGCCAGGACCTGAGTTTCGGCCCGTTCAAGGAGTGGTTCGTCGCCTTCGACTATATCTTCGACTGGGGACATACCACGGAGAGCCGTCAGAACACGCTCTATGCCGGCCTGGGCACCGATATCGATACCGGCTCGCCGCTCGGGCTCTCGTTCAATCTCTACAAGCGTCGCCAGTGGGAAAACTACGGTGCCGCCAACGAGCACTCCTGGGACGGCTACCGCGCGCAGTTGAACTACTCCTATCCGCTGGGCAGCTTCGATAACGGTGCGTCGCTGGTCTACGTCGGTTTCACCAACCACGACTTCGGTTCGGACCTGGGCGACAACGATCCGACCCGTACCAACGAGTCGACCGTGGCGACCAACGTGCTGCTGTACCAGTTCACGCATCTGCGCTTCATGGCAGTGGCACGCTATTTCCACAACGGCGGCCAGTGGAACGATGGCGAGATGGCGCCGTTCCCCAACAGTCACGGCGACAGCTTCGAGTTGCGTTCCACCGGATGGGGTTACTACTTCGGCGTTGGCTGGCAGTTCTGACGCTGCTGGAGTGGATTCGTCGACGAGGAGCCCGCGGGCTCCTCGCTGCGTTACGGGGTAACATCGATGACCGGCGGTGATACCGTGCCAGCTGGTGAGTGTCCAAGGAAGAGACATGGCGCGTGAAACGATGTCGCAACACCCTGATCGGGAAGATAATGTCGGGAGAATGTCATGAATGGCCGCAGCGCCGTGAGGCTCGAGAGACTCCGTGAAGCGATCCGGCGCAACGGCGCGCTTCCGCTGGCCGATGCGGCGACGCTGTGCGACGTCTCCGAGATGACGGTGAGGCGGGACATCGCCGCCAGTAACGGTGCCATCATCTCCTTTGGTGGCCACCTGGTCATGGCCGACAACCCTCAGTTTGCCGCCGCCTATAATCTCGATGCACAGAGAGATCGCTATGCGAAGGCCAAGCAACGTCTCTGCGAGGCGGTCGTGTCGATGATCGAGGAGGGTGATACCGTCTTCGTCGATTGTGGCACGACGTTGATGCCGTTCTGCGCGTTGCTGCCGCGCGAGATGAACGTGACCATCGTGACCTATGCCCTCAACGTCGCCAACGCGTTCAGCCAGCGCGACATGCCCAACATGCGCCTGGTGGTGCTGGGCGGGCTCTACTACGCCGCTTCCGACTCCTTCGGCGGGCAGGACGTCACCACGGCGATTCGCCGCCTGGGTATCAACAAGGCGCTGATCTCCGCTGCCGGGGTCCATGCCGAAAAGGGAGCAAGCTGTTTCCACTTCCATGAAGTGGCACCCAAGCAGGCCGCCATCGAACATGCGGAACGCAGGATCCTGGTCGCCGACGAGAGCAAGCTCGATGTGATGCGAGCGGCGTTCTTCGCCGAACTGCCGGACTTCGACACCCTGTTGACCAGCGGCGATCCCGGGCGGACCTGGCGCGGCCGGATGACCGAAGAGGCCGCCTCGAAGATCCAGGTGGTTTGATGCGCCCTACGACAAGCAGGGTTTTTTGACCGATTTATCCGACTTTTTGCAGGAGGATTTCGCTTCGACCTGAAGGTAGGATGGCTAGACTTCCTTCTTTTCGCACAGGTGACCGGATCGATGTCTTCCTCCTCATCCTCTCTTCAGAGTCCAACCGTACCGCTTCGTACGCCCGCTGATGCCCATTACTATCCCGCTTCGATCGTCGGCTTCGATGCCGCCGATGCGGGCCGCTACGCCTTGCGTTCCCCCGCCACCGGGGAGGTGATCGCAGAGGTCGCCGACTGCGGCGTGGCGCAGGCGAAGCTGGCCGCCGACAACGCCCAGCGCGGCTTCGAGGCGTGGCGCAAGACCACCGCCTTCGAACGGGCGGCTCTGCTCAAGGCGTGGCACCGGGCGATGATGGAGGCCAAGGAAATCCTCGCCGTCACCATGTCCCGGGAGATGGGCAAGCCGATCCGCGAGGCGCGGGGGGAAGTCGACTATGCCGCCAGCTTCCTGGAGTGGTACGCGGAGCAGGCCAAGCGTATCGATGGCGACATCCTGCCCAGCCAGCATCCGGACAAGCGGCTCGCCGTGCTGCGTCAGCCGGTCGGCCCGGTGCTCGCGATCACGCCATGGAACTTCCCGGCCGCCATGATTACCCGCAAGGTGGCACCGGGGCTGGCGGCAGGCTGCTCGGTGATCGTCAAGCCGGCGGAGCAGACGCCGGTCACGGCGCTGCTGCTGGCCCAGCTCTGGCAGCAGGCCGGCGGTCCGGCGGAGGTGTTCCAGGTGATCACCGCCGAGCGACCCGCGGCGGTCAGCGACGCTCTGATGGAAGATCGACGCATCCGCAAGGTGACCTTCACCGGCAGCACCCCGGTCGGCAAGCATCTCTACGCCAAGTCCGCCGCCACCATGAAGCGCATGTCGCTGGAGCTGGGCGGGCACGCGCCGTTCCTGGTCTTCGACGACGCCGACATCGAGGCCGCGGTGGCCGAGGTGATGGCGAGCAAGTTCCGCAATGGCGGCCAGACCTGCGTCTGTGCCAATCGCATCTACGTTCAGCGTGGCATTCTCGACGCCTTCTCCGCGCGTCTGACCGCGGCGGTCGACGAACTGCGCATGGGGCAGCCGGAGGACGAGACGACCCAGATCGGTCCGCTGGTCAGTCAGGCCGGGCGCGACAAGGCGCAGTCTCACATCGACGATGCGCTGGCCAAGGGCGCGAAGCGTTTGACCGCGGCGCGGGATGTCGACGGGTTCTTCGTCGCGCCGACGGTGCTCGCGGACGTTTCCAACGACATGCAGATCATGCAGGAGGAGACCTTCGGACCCGTCGCGCCGCTGATCGTATTCGACAGCGAGGAAGAGGCGATCGCCGCCGCCAACGCCACGCCGTTCGGCCTCGCCGCCTACCTTTGGACCCGCAATCTGGGTCGGGCGGCACGGGTTTCCGAAGTGCTGGACTACGGTATCGTCGGCGTCAACGATGGCGCGCCTTCCGTGCCCCAGGCGCCGTTCGGCGGCGTCAAGGACAGCGGCCTGGGTCGCGAGGGTGGCCGCTACGGCATCGATGAATATCTCGATACCAAGTTCGTCTCGACGCGGCTGGATGGCTGACCGCCGTGTCGGTTGACGAGGCCGGCATGGCGCGACCGCCGGTCGAACTCGACCTGGCCACGGCGCTGCGTGAGACCAATCTGCGCCACGCTCGCGTGGTGGCTGGCGAGCGTTCGCTGGATCGACCGTTGCGCTGGGTGCACATGGTCGATCATCCCGATATCGTCGCCTGGGTTCGCGCGGGCCAACTGCTGCTGACCACCGGTTATCACTGGCCTGACGAGCCGTCCGCCGAGCGGGCACTGATCGAGGCGCTGGTGAAGAAGGAGCTGGCCGGCGTGGCGCTAGCGGTGCCGAGGTTCCTCACCGCCTTTCCCGAGACCAGCCGGCGCGTGGCCGAAGCGCTGGATTTTCCGCTCTTGGAGATCCCCTGGGACGTTCCGTTCAGCCAGATCACCGAGGAGGTGCACGCCTGGCTGATCGCCCGCCAGGGACAGTTGATCGCCCAGGCGGAGCGGATTCATCGCGACCTCACCCGGTCGGCGCTGACGGCGCGCAGCCTGGGCGATATCGCCACGGCATTGAGCCTGCTGCTCGAGCGGGACGTGCTCTTCACCGGTCTGGAGGGCGAATGGCTGGGGGGAAGCGCCGGGATCGAGGCGATGCGCCTGCCGACCTCGGCCATGCTGGCTGATGCCCAGTTTCTGACCGCGGTCTCGGCGCGCTCCCTGGGCGAGGAGGGCGGCGGCCGAATGCTGGCCTGCCCGGTGCGAATTCTGGAGGTGCCGGCCGCCACGCTGTGGATCGACGAGACGGCTTCTCCCGTGGGCGAGATGGAACGGCGCGCCGCCGAGCAGGCCGCCCTGATCTCGGCGCTGCACCTGTCCCACCAACGGGCGCTGCAGGCACAGGAAACCCGGCTCGGCTACGCCTTCGTCGACTCGCTGCTGGAGGGACGATTCGAGCCCACCCCGGCCGCGCTGGAGCGCGCGTCGCTGCAGGGGTGGGATCCTCATACCGGCTACCATGTCTGTGCCATCCTGCTCAACGAGCCGGTGCCGCTGAGCCGGGACGGGCTGCTGCGTCGGGAGCGATGGGAGCGTCGCCTGAGGGAGCAGCTCGAGGCACAGGGCCTGCCGCCGCTGATCTCCGTCTCGCTCAACCAACTGCTGTTCCTGGTTCGCACCGATATCTCGACGGCAATGCTCTGGCGCGAACTCAACGATGGCGCGGCGGCCATGGCGATCAGTCGCGAAGTGCGGGGGGCGACGGCCATTGCCGAGGGTGCCGGAGACGTGGCGCGCCTGCTGCCCTCCCTCAGGCCGGGAGAGCGCCGGGATTTCGAAGCCTTGCTGTTCGACCGGGTGCTGGAGGGCGATACCGAGGCTCGACGACTGTTCCTCGAGCGTATTTCCCGTGCCCTGGGGCAAGGCGCGCGACGGCAGAGCGCCATCGAGACGCTCTCGGCACTGGCGGACAGTGGCTTTCAGTTGGCGCGGGCCGCCCGTGCGCTCGATATCCATATCAGCACGCTGCGTTACCGGATCGAGCGATTGGAGACAGCGCTGGGCATGCCCCTGAACGACGCCGACGCCAGACTGCAGCTCCAGGTCGCCATGCGCCTGCTCAATACGGATTCCGGCTGAACGCCGGCCGAATCATCGACATACGACGTTGGAAACGCATCTCGACACTACCAGAGGGATCCCCATGCAATTGACGGATTTCACCACCCTGACCTTCGACGTCTACGGCACCCTGATCGACTGGGAGAGCGGCATGGTCGCCGGGCTGCAGCCACTGCTGCAGCGCACCGGGCAGAGCCTGAGTCGCGACCAGGTGCTCGAGGCGCACGCCCGGCATGAATCGGCCCAGCAGCGTTACACGCCGCATCTGCAGTACCGGCTGCTGTTGGCGGTCGTCTACAAGCGCCTGGCGGAAGAGTGGGGCGTGGCGGTCAGTCACGACGAGTGCCTTGCCTACGGCGACTTCGTCAAGCAGTGGCCGGCTTTCGCCGACACGGCAGAGGCGCTCGGCTATCTCAAGCAGCACTACAAGCTGGTGGTGCTATCCAACGTCGACAACGAGAGCTTCGCCTACAGCCAGCGCAAGCTTGGTGTCGAGTTCGATGCGGTCTACACGGCCGAGGACATCGGCTCCTACAAGCCGGCGGCGCGCAACTTCGACTATATGCTGGAAAAACTCGGTGAGCGCGGAATCGACAAGTCGAAAATCCTGCATACCGCCGAGAGCATGTTCCACGACCACCAGCCGGCCAACCGGTATGGATTGGCCAACTGCTGGATCTATCGTCGCCACGACAAGGAAGGCTTCGGCGCGACCATGAATCCAGGCGACATGCCGAGGGTCGACTTCCGCTTCAACAGCATGGCGGCGCTCGCCGAGGCGCATCGCGAGTTGGTTTGACCGACGCTAGCGAAGCGTCGACCACACCTGCGCTTCGCTGATTCCCAGCGCCTCGAATTCCGCCTGCCTTAGAGGCGCTTCGTCGAGCAGGAAGAATTCGTCGAGCTGTGGCGGTGCGACATCGCTCTCCGAGAGCATGGCGTGAACCTGACCACGGTGATGCGTCTGGTGGACGAAGAGGTGCGCCAGCACGCGATGTGCCGGTTCCAGCTGCCGGCGCTCGGCCCGTTGGAGCGTGACGTTTTCGGCCAGCGTCGAGGGGGTCAGCGCTTCGCAGACAGCGACCAGGCGCCGGTCCAGCGCTTCCTGGGCCGGCCACAGCGCATCGATGCTCGCGTGCGGGGTCTCGTCCTCGAATGCCCGCTGACCGAGCGTGCCCTCCTCGAGCGCGTCGATATAGTAGGCGTCGACGACCAGGATATGGTTGAGCGTGGCACGGATCGAGGGGAAGAAGCTGCTGCGCCTGGCCTGGAGTTCGGCCACCGGCAATGGGGCGCAGGCCTTCAGCAGACGATGGTTGGACCACAGATTGCAGTAGGCTTGATGGCGAAAGTGTTCGATCATGGCAGGAGTCCCTCACGCTTCTCTTCAGCATCGCAGGAATCGTCATGGAAATCCTACACGGTCTGATCGTCATCACCTTCGTGCATCTGCTGGCGGCCGCCTCGCCGGGGCCGGACTTCGTGCTGGTCACCCAGCAGACGCTCAACCACGGCAAGCGTATCGGCCTACTGTGCAGCCTGGGCATTGCGCTGGGGCTGTCGATTCATATCGTCTATTCCGCTTTCGGGCTGGCGGCGGTGATTGCCAATTCCGCCGAAGCGTTGTGGGCGATCAAACTGCTGGGCGGGGCTTATCTTCTTTATCTCGGCATCAAGGGGTTGCGATCCCGACCCGCCTCCCTCGAGCCAGGCACTGACAACGCTGAAACCCTGCCGCCGCGTTCGGCGCTGCGTACCGTCGGCACGGGCTTTCTCTGCAACGCGCTCAATCCCAAGGCACCCATCTACTTCGTCTCGCTGTTCACCATCGTGCTGTCGCCTGACATGCCGCTCTATCAGATCGCCATCTACGGCGCCTGGATCATGCTCATCCAGTTGGGTTGGTTCTCAGCGGTGGCATTGCTGCTCTCCACGCCGCCAATCCATCGCGCTTTCAAGCGCTTCAGCCACTGGATCGACCGGGTGCTGGGCCTGGCGATGGTGGCGTTGGGCATCAAGGTGCTGACGACGCGGGTGTGAGCCCGAGAATGCCGACGGATCACCGCGCTCTTGGATACTGCGTTAAAATCGAGCTGGTCATCGCTCCTGGGGTCCGTCGGCATCCTCGCCGACGCTTTCTTCCATGGACCATTTTCGGCATCCTGAAACGCATCCACTCAATTGGCGAGGAGCGCTCGTGAAGACTTGGCTGCGTGAACTACCCAAGGTCGAACTGCATTTACATATCGAGGGTTCGCTGGAGCCGGAGCTGATGTTCTCGCTGGCGGCGCGCAATAACGTGGCGCTGCCTTACGACACGGTGGATGAGGTGCGCGCGGCCTACGATTTCAGCGATCTGCAGTCTTTTCTGAATCTTTACTACCAGGGCATGCGGGTGCTGCACACCGAGCAGGATTTCCATGACCTGGCGATGGCGTACTTCGAGCGCGCCAATGAAGAGGGCGTGGTGCATGTCGAGCTGTCGTTCGATCCCCAGGCGCATCTGAACCGCGGGGTCGAGCTGGCGGTCCCGTTCGAGGGATTGCGTCGCGCCATGCGAGACGCAGAGCGCCGCTGGGGCATGACCACGGCGCTGATCATGAGCTTCCTGCGGGATCGTGACGCGAGCGAAGCGATGGACGTGCTCGAGAGAGCGGCGCCCTTCTACGAGTCGATCGACGCCGTCGGACTCGATAGTGCCGAGGTGGGCAATCCGCCGGCCAAGTTCGCGGCGGTGTTCGAGCGGGCCAAGGCGCTGGGTATTCCACGCGTCGCCCACGCGGGGGAAGAGGGGCCGGCGGCCTATATCAGCGAGGCGCTGGACGTACTCGACATCTGTCGAATCGATCATGGCGTGGCTTGCCTGCAGGATGCCGAACTGATGGTTCGCCTGCGGGAGTCGCAGATTCCGCTGACGGTCTGTCCGCTTTCCAACGTGCGATTGAAGGTCGTTCCGACGATGGAAGATCATCCGTTGCCCGCGATGATCGAGCAGGGTGTGAACGTGACGCTCAACTCGGACGATCCGGCCTATTTCGGTGGCGGCGTGCTGAACAATTATTTGGCGTGTTACGAGGCCTTCGAGTGGGATCGTGATCGCTTCAAGCAGCTGGCGGGTAACGCCATCGAGGCCGCGTTCATGCCGGAAACCCGCCGCAGCGAGCTTCTGGAAAGGCTATCGACCTGCTGAACGGTTTCGAATGTCGCGCGACACTGCCCGCTGTCATCGGCGGGCAGTCTCGTTTAGCCCTCTAGATAGGCGGTTTTAGCCCTCTAGATTGGCGGCAGTGTCCTGCGGTGCGGCGGCCAGCCTGGCAAGAAACGGGGTCAGCCGGTCGAGCGCTTCCTTGGCAAGCTCGGGAGCGATAGCGAAGCAGATCCGCAGATAGTCTTCACCTTCCGGGCCGAAGGCACTGCCCGGCGCTACGCCGACTTTGGCTTCCCGCAGAATTCGCTTGGCCGTCTCCAGGCTGGATTCATCGAGCCCGTGAACCTTGAAGAACAGGTAGAAGGTGCCCTGAGGCGAGAATACGGTCACGTTGTCCAGCGCGCTCAGGCCCTCGACCAGGATGTCTCGCGAGGCTCGACAACGTTCGACCTGCTGGCGGATGAATTCGTCGCCATCTTCCAACGCGACGATGCAAGCCCGCTGGATGAACGATGCCACGCCAGTGGTGTTGTACTGGCAGAGGCGGGCGAACAGCTGATCCATGCCTTTAGGGAACACGACCCATCCCGCGCGCCACCCCGTCATGCACCAGTTCTTGGAAAACGTGTTGGTCACCAGAAGCTTGTCATTCGGCCCGCAGATCTGCAGGAAGGATGCCGCTGGGCCTTCGTCGTCATAAACGAAATGGTTGTAGACCTCGTCGGCCACGATCCATAGCCCCTTGTCGCGACAGAACTCCTTCAATCGCTGCATGTCCTCGAGCGGCATGCGCCAGCCCGTCGGGTTGGATGGCGAGTTGATGAAGATGGCGCGAGTGCGGTCTGTCACTTTGGCGAAAAGCTTGTCCAGAGCGAGCGAGATGTCGCCATCCGGGGAGAAATCGAAGGGCACCGAGACGTTGACCCCACCTACGATCTCGATCATCTGCCTGGCGTTGGGCCATGCCGGCGTCGGCATGAGGACCTCGTCGCCTTCATCGAGAATCGCCTGCATGGCCATGGTGACGGCGTTCATGCCGCCAATGGTGACGCAGAAGCGATCGCTGGAGATGTCCGCCTGCCAGTGCCGACGATGGTAGTCGGAGAGCGCCTGGCGCAATTCGGGCAAGCCTTGAGAGTAGCTGTAACGGGTATCGTCATCCGCCAGTGCATCCATCGCCGCCTGCTTGATGTAGACAGGCGTGGGCAGATCCCCTTCACCGATCCAGAGCCGCACGACCGAGGCATCGTGCCGGGCGAGGTCCGCGACCGCGACGATCTGGTTGTCGGGCATCTCCTGAACGCGGGAAGAGCAGGATTGACGCAGGCTGGCGGGGATTACGTCGAACATGGATGTCTCGCACGTGGGGAGTGGGCCTGCCCAATCTTATAACGCCATCGATTTGACGTGCTAATCGTCTCTTTGGTCGAGCCCCGACGCGCTAACATTTTATAACGCGCTGGATTTGCTAAGGTTTGTAAAACCTGCACTACGATTAGCAAAAGCATTACAGAATAATTGATAAATTTCTGTTGCATGCGGATACAAAAACGTTACTTTTCGCGAATGACGGGGCACTGGTCTCCGCTTCTTCGGTCTGCTGAGGTGAAAGTCGATGGCTGCTCTCGTCACTGTCGTTCGGGTTGATGGCAATGTCTTTTTGATGGACCCGCAAAAGCCCCTGGTTCAGGGGATGGCGGTTCCGGAAGGCGCCACTCTCTTCTCCCCGGACGGCGGCCGACTGATTCTCGCCGACGGTACCGTGCTGCCGTTGAGTGCAGGGCAGCCGTTGACATTGCAGATCATCGAAGGCGTCGCCACGTTGACCATGGCGGAACCTGCTGCGGCGGATCCGGAGGTGGCGGCACTGCAGGCGGCCATCGCTTCCGGACAGGATCCCACGGCCATTCAGGAAGCCCCGGCGGCCGGTGCCGGAGAGGGCGGCGGGACGATGTCGGAGGGCGGCGGTTTCTCCGCGCCTTTCGACATCGCCCGGACCGCACGCGAAGAGTCCAGCACCTATCGCTATGCAGCGACACTGTCCGATCCCGATCGGGTGACGGTGACGCCCGCGAGCTTCAATCCGGAGCCGAACGCGACGCCGGGCGACGGCACGGCAGACGGCGGGGCTACGCCGACCCCGGCCGTCAGTGTCAGCCTCGATGCCATCGCTATCGATGACATCGTCAATCTCGCGGAATCGGGCCAGAGCATCACCGTCAGCGGCAAGGGCGGCGGAGACGCTGTCGCGGGAGACCAGGTCACGGTCACCATTGGTGATGTCGCCTATTCCACGGTGCTGGACGAGGATCTCGGCTTTTCGATTGTCGTCCCGGGCAGCCTGCTGGCTCAATTTCCCTCGGCCACGGCAACGTTGACGCATGCCAGCGAGGGCAGCGTGGTCACCGCGACCTCGACCCGGCCCTACAGTGTCGATCTCGATGCGCCGGCGCCAACCGTGCAGTTGGATACCCTCGCTGACGACGACGTGATCAACGCCGCCGAGTCCGGTCAATCCATTACCCTGACGGGGCGTGTTGGCGGCGATGCCGTGGCGGGCGATACCGTCACCATCGCTATCGGCGGCCAGCAGTATCAGGTTCCGGTCGCCGACGATTTGACCTTTAGCGTCGTCGTGCCGGGCAGCCTCCTGGCAACGGCGCCAGGCTCGACGGTGACGGCCGTAGTCAGCCACACCGATGCGGCCGGCAACACCGGTACCGCCACGACGACGCACGCCTATGGCGTCGACACGACGTCACCGACGCTCGGTATCACCCTGGACACCATTGCCGGCGATGACGTCGTCAACGCCGCCGAAGCCAACCAATCGATCCCGGTGACCGGCAAGGTCAGCGGTGAATACGCCGCCGGCGACCGCGTGACACTGACCGTGGGCAACCAGACCTATACCGGCAGCGTCAAAGCCGACGGCTCGTTCAGCATCACCGTGCCCGGAAACCAGCTGGCCCAGAATGGCTCGATACAGGCCGTTGTCAGCCACACCGATGCGGTTGGCAACACCGGCAGCGCCAATACCGCCGGCAGCTATACCGTCGATACCATCGCGCCGGTCGTCACGATCAGCCTGAATACCATCGCCGGCGACGACGTGATCAACGCCGCCGAATCGCGGCAGAATGTCACCTTGAGCGGCAAGGCCGGCGGCGATGCGGTCAGCGGCGACACGGTGACGATCGAGATAGGCGGCCAGACCTACACCACGACGGTGGGTGCCAACGGCAACTTCAGTGTCTCTGTCCCGGGTGCGGTGCTGGCCAACGCCGGCGCCGACCGGATCAATGCCACGGTCAGCCACACCGACGCGGCCGGCAACACCGGCACCGCCACGACCACGCACACTTATGGTGTCGACACCACGCCGCCAACGGCGATTGCCGATACTGGCTCGACCCAGCAGGAGCAGGGGCTGAGCATCGATGCGGCACACGGTGTTCTGGCCAACGATTCTGACTTGGGAAGCGACGGGTCGACGCTGCATGTCGTTGCCATCAATGGCAGCTCGGAGGGCGTTGGAAAGTCCATCGCCGGTTCCAACGGCGGAACGTTCATCGTTCAATCCGACGGCAGTTATCGATTCTTGCCGGGAGATACCTACAACTCACTCGGTGCGGGCGAAAAAACCACCTCCCAGATCAGTTACACCGTCAGCGATGGCCACGGCAATTTCGCAGTGACAACCTTGACTGCGACGATTGTCGGCACCAACGACGCGGCTATCATCAGCGGCCCTGCTGTTGGCAGCGTCGTTGAAGATAGTGGCGTTAGCGGCGGGAAACTCGCCACGACGGGCACGCTCTCGGTGACCGACATCGATACCGGACAGTCGAGTTTCAACCCGGGTAGCGCGACCTTCATGGGTGCCAGTGGAACGACTGATGGCGTGACCTCCTCGCTGGGCTCGCTTTCCATCACGACCGATGGTCGGTGGACCTTCAATGTCGATGACAGCAAGGTTCAATACCTTGGTGAAGGTCAGGTTCGAACCGAGACCTTTGCAGTGAAATCGGCTGACGGTTCCGCGAGTCAGACCATCACGATCGATATCATCGGCACCAACGATGCCCCTGTTGCCCGCGCCGATACCGGCAGTACGGGTGAGAACGCCACCCTCACCGTCGGCGCCGCTCAGGGCGTACTGACCAATGACAGCGATGTCGATGGCGGCACGCTGAGCGTCAGCGCGGTCAATGGCGTGGCAGGCAGCGTGGGGCAGTCTATCGCCGGCTCCAACGGTGGCATCTTCACGCTGAACGCGGATGGTTCCTATAGCTTCAACCCAGGCTCGGCGTTCGATCGTCTGGCTGCGGGGCAGCAGGACACCACCCAAGTTAGCTACACCGTCAGCGACGGCCAGGGTGGCACCGCTACTTCGACGCTGACCGTGACGGTAACCGGCACCAATGATGCGCCGGTAGCTCGCGCCGATACCGGCAGCACCGGTGAAAATGCCATCCTCAACGTCTCCGCCGCTCGGGGCGTGCTGGCCAACGATAGCGATGTCGACGGCGGCACCCTGAGTGTCAGGGCAGTGAACGGCACCGATGCCAACGTCGGTCAGGCGATCACCGGCTCCAACGGTGGCACCTTTACACTGAACGCGGACGGTTCCTACAGCTTCAATCCGGGCACGGCGTTCGATCGCCTTGCTGCAGGCCAAACTGACAAGACGCAGATCAGCTACACCGTCAGCGACGGTCAGGGTGGCACTTCTACCTCGACACTGACCGTGACGGTGACCGGTACCAACGATCTGCCGGTGGCCAAGGCCGACACCCAAACCACCGTCGAGAACGCCACCCTGAATGGCCAGGTCCCGGTGGCTACCGATGTCGACGGCACGGTCGAGAGCTATCAGCTCGCGACCGATGTGGGTCAGGGTAATGGTGCGCTGAGCTTCAATAGCGATGGCTCCTACACCTTCAATCCGGGTGCGGACTTCGACAGTCTGCCCGTGGGTGAAAGCCGTGATGTCACCTTCAGCTACACCGCTACGGATAATAATGGCGGCGTCAGTGCCCCGCAGACGGTGACCATCACTGTGACCGGCACCAATGATGCCCCGGTAGCGGTCGCCGATACCGGCAGTACCGGTGAGAACGCCACCCTCAACGTGGCAGCAGCCCAGGG
>NZNW01000138.1 GCA_002695065.1 Salinicola sp.
CTCGGGCAGATAACGGCTGACCGGCGCGTCCAGGTCTAGCTTGCCTTGGACGGCGGCGAGCGAAGCCAGTGTCGCGGTAAAGGTCTTGCTGATGGAGCCGAGCTCGAACAGGGTGTCATCGTCGACCGGTGTGCTGCCATCGCGGTCGGCGACGCCGTAATTCAGGATCTGCGTCCCCTGCGGGCGAATCACCGCCACCGCCATGCCGGGAATGCTCTGCTGGCGCATCAGCGACTCGATGACCGGATCGACGACACCGCGAACATCGGCATCATCGCCCTCCGCCAGCGCCAGACTCGACGAGCCCAGCAGCAGTAGCGACATACCCAACGTGATTCCTTTCATGGCGATTTCGATCCTCGGCAGTGTGCGCCGACGGCATCGTCGGGCGCGAAAAAACGGTGCCGCCAATCATGCGCAAAAATCGCGCGAACCGAAACCGTCGTCGATCGGCTACAGCAGCTTGTCCAGCGTGATCGGCAGATCGCGGACGCGCTTGCCGCAGGCGTTGTAGACGGCATTGGCCACTGCCGCGCCGACGCCGGTGATACCGATCTCGCCGATGCCGTGGGCGCCCATGGGCGTGTGCGGGTCGGGAATGTCGGTCCACATCACCTCGACCTCCGGCACGTCCATCTGCACCGGCACGTGATAGTCGGCGAGGCTCGGGTTCATCACCCGGCCGCTACGCGGATCGAACAGCGTCTCTTCCATCAACGCCAGGCCGAGACCCATGATCATGCCGCCGCGAAACTGGCTCGTCGCCGTCTTGGGGTTGAGGATCCGACCGCAGTCGAACGACCCCAGCAGACGGCGAAGGCGTATTTCGCCGGTCACCGAATTCACACCCGCCTCGCAGAAGATCGTGCCGAACGAGTGCATCGACCAGTTGGCGAGCTCTTCCGACCCGGCGGCGTCCGCCTCCACGGAGAGTTCGCTGCGCTGGGCACGCGCCAGGATCTGCGCGTAGGTCTCGAAACGCGAATCGTCACCGAGCACGCCCAGGCCTTCGTTCCGGCATTCGATCTCGTCCGGCGAGAGACCGGACAGCGGCGAACCCTGGCCCACCAGCGCCAACAGTTCAGCGACCAGCGCCCGCTGCGCGGCGATTACCGCGCCGCCGATCGCCGCTGTCTGCTGCGAGCCGCCCGCCAGCACGCTTCCGGCCAGGTGCGAATCGCCATAGTGGAAAGCGATCTTCTCCACCGGCAAGCCCAGCCGCGCGGCGGCGACCTGGGTCTGTACGGTCGCCGTGCCCATGCCCATCTCGTGAGCGGCGATACCTACCGTCGCGCCGTCAGGCGTGAGCGTGATGCGCGCCGCCGCCCCGGGCATGCGCATATAGGGATAGGTCGCCGTCGCACAGCCCATGCCGATCTGCCATTCGCCCTCGCGTCGACGACCGGGCGTGGCGCTCCGCTCGGACCAGCCGAAGCGTTCGGCGCCGCTGCGCGCCGCTTCCAGCAGGTGGCGCGAGGAGAACGCCAGTCCGCTGGTGGGGTCGCGTTCCGGCTCGTTGCGCGCCCTCAGCTCGAGCGGATCCATGCCGAGCCGGTCGGCCAGCTCGTCCAGCGCCGACTCCAGCGCGAAGGTGCCCACCGACTCGCCCGGCGCGCGCATGAAGGTATTGGCCAGCATGTGCATGTCCGCCACATCGATCGACAGTCGGATATGGTCGGCGGCGTACAGGCACTTGGTGGCCTGGAAGAAAGGCTCCGGCAGGTTGTTGTGGCGGGTCATCGCCGCGACACCCGAGTGGATCAGCGCCTGCAGCCTGCCATTTTCATCCGCGCCGAGGGCCACCCGCTGCTCGGTGCAGGCCCGCCCGCCGACGACGCGATAGACGCCCTTGCGCGACAGCGCCAGCCGTACCGGACGATCCGCGAGCTTGGCCGCCGCCGCGGCCAGGATCTGATGCTGCCACAGCGCCTTGCCGCCGAAGCCACCGCCCACGAACGGCGAGGTGACGTGAATCTGCGCGGCATCGATGCCGAACACCTCGGCCAGCGATGCCACGGCCAGATCGACACACTGGGACGCATCGTGAATCCGCAGCGTCTCGTCCTCACCGTCATTCTCACCCGCCTTCACCCAGGCCAGCGTCAGCGCGTGAGGTTCGATGGCGTTGTGATTGTGGCGCGGCGTGGTGTAGATGGCGTCGATACGATGGGGCGCGCTCGCGAACGCCTCGTCGGCATTGCCGACCGTGATCTCCGCCGGCCCGCCCAGCACGTTGTCCGGCTGACGCGCGTGGGTCCTGGCGAGCTCGAAATCGGTCATCGCCGGCTCCGCCGCGTAATCCACGCGGATGCTTTCGGCGGCGGCATCGGCCTGTTCCTGGGTCTCGGCCAGTACCAGCGCCACCGGTTGGCCGTTCCAGTGGACGCGATCGGTCTGCATGATCGGATGATCGTCGCCGGCGGCGCCGTTGGGCGAGCGCAGGAACACCGGCGGCGTATTGAGTCGTGGTGCGTTTTCGTGGGTCATCACCAATACCACGCCGTCCATCGCCTCGGCTTCCCGCTGATCGATAGCCAGAATCCGGCCGTTGGCGATGGCGCTGTAGACCAGCGCGGCGTAGACCATGCCATCGAAGGTGAACTCGCCGGCAAAGCGCGCGCCGCCGGTGACCTTCTCCGCCCCATCGACGCGCGACAACGGCGCGCCGATCCCGATTCGCCCCTTCTCGCTCAGGGGATCCAGCCGGCCCTCCGGACGCCAGTAATCCCCGGCCAGGGCGACGCCCGAGGGTTGGCGATCACCCGACCGTCCTTTATCGAGAGCACTCATGCGTCACCTCCATTACGCGCATCCGAAAGACGCTGCGACAGTTCCGCGATCATCAGCCGTCGCACCAGTTCGAGCTTGAAGGCGTTGCCCGGCAGCGGCCGGGCAGCGGCCAGCTCGGCATCGACGGCAGCGGCGAGCGTCGCCTCGGTGGCCGGCTGGCCCCTCAGCGCCGCTTCTGCCCGCCATGCCCGCCACGGCTTCGTTCCCACACCACCCAGCGACAGGCGTACGTTCTGGATCGTTTCGCCGTCGAGTTCGACCATGGACGCCACCGATACCAGCGCAAAGGCATAGCTGGCGCGGTCGCGCACCTTGCGATACTCGGAACGCACCGCCATCGGCAGCGGCGGCAACTCGACCGCGACGATCAACTCCTCGGGCTGCAGTTCGGTCTCGAGATCCGGACGCTCGCCTGGCTCTCGATGGAACTCGGTGATCGCCAGCTGCCGTTCCCCCTCGGGGCCGCGTAGATGAATGCGAGCGTCGAGCGCCGCCAGCGCCACCGCCATGTCCGAGGGATGCGTGGCGATGCAGGATGACGAGGTGCCGAGGATGGCGTGATAGCGATGGAAACCCTCCAGCGCATCGCAGCCGGCGCCCGGCTCGCGCTTGTTGCAGCGGGTCGCCACGTCGTAGAAGTAGGCGCAGCGCGTGCGCTGCAGCAGGTTGCCACCGACCGTCGCCATGTTGCGGATCTGGGCGCTGGCGCCGCTCAGAATCGCGCGGGACAGCAGCGGATAGCGGCTGCGGATCCTCGCATCACCGGCCAGCGCCGCGTTGGTGGCGGCGGCACCGATGATCAGGCCGTCCTCGGCGGTCTCGTCAATATCGCGGGAGAGACGCGTCACGTCGATCAGGGTCTGCGGGCGCTCGACGGTTTCGCGCATCAGATCGACCAGATTGGTACCGCCGCCGAGATACTTGGCTTGCCGAGAGCGCACGGCCTGTTCGATGGCCTGTTCGCTGTCGGCGACCTGGTGATAATCGAAGGCTCTCATCGCGTTAGCTCCTCACCCAGCTCCCTACCGAGAGCGGCGGTAATCGCATCCGCGATTCCGTTGTAGGCGCCGCAGCGGCAGAGATTGCCGCTCATCCGCTCGCGCAGTTCGTCACGGCTCCATTCGAGATCCGCTGCCGCGAGATCCTGGGTGACCGCGCTTGGCAGGCCGCGCTCGAATTCACCGGCCATGCCCACCGCCGAACAGAGCTGGCCCGGCGTGCAGTAGCCGCACTGGAAGCCATCGTGTTCGATGAACGCCGTCTGCACCGGATGCAGCGTGCCGCGCTCGGCCAGCCCCTCGACCGTGGTGATCTCCCGCCCCTGATATTGAACGGCGAGTGCCAGGCAGGCGTTGATGCGCTCACCGTCGACCAGCACGGTGCAGGCGCCGCAAGCGCCCTGGTTGCAACCCTTCTTGGTGCCGCTGAGCTGGAACTGCTCGCGCAGCAGATCGAGCAGTGACGTTCGGAAATCCACTTCGGCCTCCCGAACCTGGCCGTTGATCGTCCATTGCATATCGAGCCTCGGGTCACGGTTGTGTCTCGTTATCGAATTATCGTCAGGTCGTTGCCACATGCGGATAGTGGGTGTTTATCGAGCGTGGGTGTTTATCGAGCCTAGCCCGCTTCCCGGTCCGGGGCGGTCGCCATTTCGTGGCAGCCCGATCAGTCGATGCAGAAAGCGCCTTTGCCGATCTCGCCGCTGAAGGCGTCCTGGTCGCACGTCGGCGAGCTCGTGGGCAATGGCAGGGTCTCCAGCCGAATCGCCGTGCCCTGCAGCAGGCCGGACAACGCCTCGCCACTGACCGAACCGGCGGTGGAAAAGCGGACGATACTGGCCGCTCGCGCCCGGGCGAGCAGTGGCAGGAAGGCGAGGATCGGCCCCAGGGTGGCAAAGCGGTAGGGTAAGGCCCCTCTTGCCCAGGGGCAGCGACGGTCGGGCTCGGCGAGACGTTCGATCGAGCCGATGACGAGGGCATCCAGCCGTCCGTAGCGGTCGTCGATCCAGGCCGCCGCCCGCTGTAGCGCACCGGCATCGTCGATCGACAAGGGCAGGCCGACCACGTCGCCGACAGCCGCGCTCGAACCGGGCCCGGGAAAAGATCTGGCGGGAGCGGTCGACGCGTCCAGCAACAGCGTCGCGTCGGCCCAATTCGAGGCCAGCAAGACGCCGAGTTCGCTATCATCGAGACCGAGACCCAGCGTGATACGTGAATCGGGTTCCATCCACTCTCTCCGGTCAGCCGCGAAGACGTCGGTTGACGCCGCTGTCGGAAACCCTAGTATTCTCCGCTATCCTACAAAATCCGTGACTTTATCCTACGTTTGAAAACCCCAGGTTCGGCCATCACTTCATGAGTGCATTCGACTCCCCTTCGCCCTCGCTGGGCGAGTTCCTGCGTGCCAAGCGCGCCGACATCACCCCCCAGATGGTGGGCCTGCCACCGGGACGCCGTCGACGCACGCCGGGCCTGCGCCGCGAGGAAGTGGCCAGCCGCGCCAGCATGGGTTCGGCCTGGTACACCGCCCTGGAGCAGGGCCGGGACGTGCAGCCCTCCGATCAGGCGCTGGCCTGCCTGGCTCGCGCACTGATGATGAACGAAACCGAGCGCGAGCATCTCTATGCGCTGGCCGGGCGACCGGCACCGCCGCGCGCCATCGACAACGGCTCGACGATCAACCCGATCCTCCAGCGTCTGCTGGACAGGATGGAGCCGGATCCCGCCTACGTGATGGACGCCTACTGGGAAGTGATCGCCTGGAACCGGGCCGCGGCGCAGCTCTTCGATATCGAGCGCGCCGGAGACAAGCACCCGCGCAACAAGCTGTGGTGGGTCTTCACCCAGAAGCGTATCGAGACGCATCGTGCCGACTGGCTAAAATCGGCCCGCACGCTGGTCTCGATCTTCCGCAGCCAGGCCACGCGCTACGCCGACGATCCGCGCATGCGCCGGTTGATCGACGACCTGCTCGAGGCCAGCGATGCCTTCCGCGAACTCTGGGCCGAGCAGGGCGTGCTCGACCTGGCCAGTGGCCGCAAGGCGATGCGAATGCCGGACGGCACCAACCGCGAGTTCGACTATCTGCCGCTGCGCATTCCCGACCTGCCCGGCGCCTGCCTGATGATCTATCTGGGGGTGAACTGAGCGCTCGGTCGACTGACGAGGCGTTCGAGCGCCATTTTTCCCCACTCGAACCGGTCGCGAACGACATGTTCCGCAGACAGGTCTCTACCGGCCTTTCCATTACCCATCGGCTAACCGCTCGCGGTAGAGTTCAGGCGTGGTCATCGTGAGTCCCATCGATGGTTCCAGGAGAAAACGTTCCAGGAGGAAACATGGAGTTCACCCAGGGAAAGAGATATCGGGCCGGTGTCGTCGCTGCCAGCCTGTTGACACTGATGCTGGCCGGTTGCTCGGATTCGTCTCCGGACGCGGACGACGACGCCAGCGGCCAGGCGTCATCGGCGGAACAGCCCACCGCCCAGGAACCGACACGCCAAGACCAGACCACCGACGAGCCGACGCCGGGCACTGGTGGAGAAACCCGGGGCGGGGACGGTTCGACGATCACCCTGGACGCCCTGACGGCGTCGGATATCGGCGAGGCCAACCTCTCGGGCGAGCTGGGCTGCCAGTTCTCGACCGCGCAAGCCTCGCCGCTGCTGGTCGCGAAGGGGAATGTCGACTCGTCATCGGCGGCGCAAGGGGTGGTCAAGGTATCCGGCTACGTGGAGCGGGTCTCGGCGCCAGGCGGATTCGACGGCATGACCGGCAACCCGACTTTCGAGGGCAAGGGCAAGACCCTCCGCATCGAGGTGACCGGCGAACCCAGCGGTGGCGGCGAGTCGCCCGCTCGGCCGGCGACGCTGACCTACGACCGCGCCGACGGCGCCCAGCGCACGCTGGAAGGCGAGTGGCAGTGCGGTCCTTGATGCCGAATGCGCCGGGGATCTGCCCGTCGACGTGATGATGGGCTGTTCGAAGGGGTCGGCCGCCGTCAGTACCAGGCGTCGCCCAGCGCGGCAACCGCCTCTGCGATCATCGCCTCGGGAGTGGCGCGTCGGCCGACCAGCCCTTCCAGATACACGAATTCCGGCGCGCGAATGCCTAGCGTACTCAGCACGGCTTCGAGATGCGGTGTGAGGAAATTGGGCTGTTTCGACTCTCCGGCGCGGTGAAAGCCACCGGAGCTGACGATGACCAGCGTCGGCCGGTCCGCCAGCAGGCCCACCTTGCCCTGCGGGATCGGCGCGAAGGTTCGATGAATGCGCAGCACGTAATCGACCCAGAGCTTCAGCGCCGCGGGCATGCCGAAATTATGCATGGGGGTGGCGACGATCAGCCGGTCGGTGGATTCGAGCTCTTGGATCAGGCGCTCGGATAACTCAAGCGTCGCGCTCGAGCGAGGCAAGGGATCGCGCAGCGTCAGCGCCCGGGCGTAGTCCACCGTCAACGGCGCCAGCGGCTCGGCGGCGAGATCCCGTACCAGCAGGTCGCCTCCCTTTCGCGCCGCGATCTTCCGCGCCAGGCGGTTCCCCAAGGCCTCTTCGCGGTGCGGGCTGGCGGTCACGAGCAGTGTGGGTATCGTCACGATGCCGTCTCCTCGATGCTCAAGGCTTCCACGAAGTGCATGCCCCGGGAGAGCAGCCCTTGTCGAAAGTAGAAGCGCTGTGCCAGCGCCATGCCCAGCCCGGTATCCAGCACCAGATGGCGACACGCCAGGGTTCTCGCTTCCTCGCGCACGGCCGCGATCAGCCGGGCACCCAAACCGTGGCGTCGCCCCGCTGCGCTGACCACGAGATCGTCCACATAGACGAAGCGGCCATACAGCAGGTTTTCGGTCAGGCGATAGCCCGCCAGGCCGACGACCCGATTCCCCTCCCACGCCGCCAACAGCCGATAGCCCATGGCCACCTGGCGCATGATCCGGCTGACGAAGGTCTGCGGTGCATCGAGATGCGGGCGAAGCTCACGCATGACATCGAAGCAGCGCAGACACTCCTGCTCCGTGGTCACTAGTAATAGTCGAACGGTCGTCATCGGACATCCTCCTGATAGAGCAGCCAGGGTAGAATCGGACTGACCCGCTTGGCAGCGCCAAGACGTCTTCGATCTTCTGGGACATCGACATGTCCAATACCCCACTGCGGCTCGACCGCACGCAGAACGTGCCGATCTACCGGCAGCTCTATCAGCGCCTGCGCGAAGCGATGACGGACGGGCGCCTGCCACCCGGCAAACGGGTGCCCTCGGTACGCAGCCTCGCCAGTGAGCTGAACCTGTCGCGCGGCACGGTCGAGCTGGCCTATCAGCTGCTGGTCAGCGAAGGGTATTTTCTGCCGCGAGGGCCGGCGGGAACCATCGTCTCGCCACACCTGCCCGATGCCTCGGGACCGGCGGCGACATCGGAGACGGCGACCGGGCAGGAACCAAAGCCTGGTCTCGCACCGCCGCTCCCCTTCCAACTGGGGCTGCCGGCGCTGGACGCCTTCCCCGACAAGTTGTGGACACGCCTGGCCCATCGCCGACTCAGGGCCCAGACCAGCGCCGAACTCAACTACCCGCCGCCGACCGGCCACCCGGCGCTGAAGCGCGCCCTGGTGAGCTACCTCGGCGTGTCGCGAGGCATCGCCTGCCAGCCCGAACAGATCTTCATCACCGACAGCTACCGCGACACGCTCGGCCTGATCTGTCGGGCACTGCTGAAACCCGGCGACAGCGGATGGTTCGAGGAGCCGGGCTATGTGATGGCGCGTGAACGACTGCTGCACGACGGGATGCACCTGACGCCGGTGGGCGTCGACGCCGAGGGATTGAACGTCGAAGAGGGAGATTCCCGCGCCGCCCAAGCCCGTTTCGCCGTCGTCACGCCCACGCACCAGAGCCCCACCGGGGTGACGATGACGCTGGCCCGACGCCAGGCCTTGCTGAGGTGGGCGAGTCGTGAGGATGCCTGGGTGATCGAGGACGACTACGACAGCGAATATCGCTACCACGGCCATCCCGTACCGGCACTGAAGAGTCTCGATCACGATGGCCGCGTGCTCTATGCCGGCACGTTCAGCAAGGTGCTGTTCCCCGCCATCAAACTGGCCTACCTGGTGGTTCCACTCTCTCAGGTCGCGATCTTTCAGCGCGCGATGCGGCGCCTGGGCCATGGCTGCCCGACGCTGACTCAGGCGGTGGTCGCGGATTTCATCGACGAAGGCCACTTTGCCCGCCACCTCAAGCGGATGCGGGCGCTCTACAAAGAGCGCCGTGAAAATCTTCGCCAAGCGCTCGAGCACCATCTGGGCGATCGGATTCACATCGATCTGCAAGCCGGCGGGATGCACCTGCTGGCCCGTCTTCCCGACGACGTCGACGACGTGGCCATCGCGAACCGGGCCGCCAGCGCCGGGCTGGGTGGGCACGCGCTGTCCGAGTGGTCCCTGACCCCGACACGACAGTCCGGGCTGCTGCTGAGCTTCACCAACGTCACCGATGCCGCCCACGCCGACGCGCTGGCCGCCCGGCTGGCCGCGCTCATGGTTTGACGCGTCGCAGGTCGTCTCGCGATGGCCCAGAAATCGCCACCGTTCTTGGCTCTGTGAGAACGCCTTCCCGCATTTCATCCTGTCTCGGTGCTCAAATCTCAACTCCCATGACCCAGACAGGTAAGCGACATGAAAGCCCGAGTGAACTACTACCAGACCTCTCCCCAGGCCGCCCAGAAGTACATCGATTTCAACATGGCGCTGTCGCAGAGCGACGTGATCAAGGAGATCAAGCATCTGGTGACGCTGCGCGCTTCCCAGCTCAACGGCTGCGCCTTCTGCGTCGACATGCACGTCAAGGAGGCGAAGATCGACGGCGAGCGCGAATTGCGCCTGCACCACGTTGCGCTGTGGCGGGAATCGACGCTGTTCACCCCGCGCGAGCGCGCCGCCCTGGCCTGGACCGAAACGCTGACCCGGCTGCCCGAGCATGGGGTCGATGACGGCGCCTACGACCACGTTCGCAGCCACTTCTCCGAAGCGGAGCTCTCGGACCTGACCTTCCTGATCGTCGCCATCAACGGCTGGAATCGCCTCAGCATCGCCTTCCAGGCGATTCCCGGCTCCGCCGACAAGGCGTTCGGACTGGACAAGGCGGGGCTGTAGAGCCGGTATCGCCGCGCTCGTAGCTCGGCTTCAATACACCACGTTGCGAATGAAGCGCAGTCGGCCAGCCCCATCGTTGCGATAGCGATAGGGCTGGTCGCTGGGATAGACGTGGAAGTCGCCGGCCTCGATCGTCACCTCACGCTCGCCGAGGGCCAGGGTCAGCGTTCCCTCGATCACCACCAGCATCTCGTGCCAGCCGGCGTCGTCCGCAGCCGATTCGTAGACGTCTCCCGGCTCCAGCGACCACGACCACAGTTCGACCTCCTGCCGTGCCGGCTTGCTCGCCAGCAGCCGCGCCCGGCTCTCCGGCGAGCGACCGACCCAGGCTACCTCGTCGATGCGCGCGGAGTCCTCGCTGTCCGGCGGCTGGACCAGCGCGTAGAACAGCACGCCCAACGCCTCGGCCAATCGATCCAGCGTGCTCAGACTGACGTTGACGTCGCCCTTTTCGATATTGACCAGCATGCGCCGGCTGACACCGGACCGCTCGGCCAGCGCCTGCTGGCTCAAAGATACCGCCTGCCGCAGGCGCCTGACATTGGCGGCGACATGCACCAGTACGTCGGGGCGCTCGTTAGAGTTGTGCAATATATTGCCCATCCGTACAATCGCGACTCTCGTCCATTGCCGCTCGCCGCCAAGGCGACAAGCGGTCACGTTTGGCGAGTCATCATGCCGCAGACCTCGGGAGGTGTCATGTCAGTCGCCATGCGCGAATTCTTCGCCAGAGTCTGGCCGGTGGCCATGCTGATCGTGGCGATGTGCTCGATCCAGAGCGGCGCTTCCGTCGCCAAGTCGCTGTTCCCGGTCATCGGCGCCACCGGCACGACCTCGATCCGTCTGATCATCGCCGCCCTGCTGCTGCTGATCGTCATGCGACCCTGGCGTCAGCCGCTGAGCCGCCGCGCCTGGAAATCGACGCTGATCTACGGCGTCTCCCTCGGCGTCATGAACCTCCTCTTCTACCAGGCCTTGCGGACCGTGCCGCTGGGTATCGCGGTGGCGCTGGAATTCACCGGGCCGCTGGCGGTGGCGATGCTCTCGTCGCGGCGCTGGCTGGACCTGCTTTGGGTGGCACTCGCGGTCCTCGGCCTGATCTGCCTGCTGCTGCTGGGCGATGGCGGCAGCGGCCCGATCGACCCTCATGGCGCGGCCTGCGCCCTCGGCGCCGGCGTCTGCTGGGCGCTCTACATTCTGTTTGGACAGAAGGCCGGGGCGATCAACGGCGCCCAGAGTGCCACCCTCGGTATCACCATCGCCGCGGTGGTGATCGCCCCGGTGGGATTGCTCGACGTGGGCACGGCGATCTTCGCCCCGGAAGTGCTGCCGTACGCCCTGGCGGTGGCGATACTCTCCACCGCGCTGCCCTACACGCTGGAGATGATCGCCATGCCACGACTGCCGACCCAGACCTTCGGCACTCTGATGAGCCTCGAGCCCGCGGTGGGTGCGCTCTCCGGCCTGCTGTTCCTGGGCCAGCTGCTGGGTACGCTGCAGTGGTTGGCGATCGGGCTGGTGATCACCGCCTCGATCGGCACGACGCTGACGATCCGGCGCCGCGACACCTTCGAGGCGCCGGTGCCGGACTGAAGGCCCAGGATTCCGGCGGCGGGTCCCGGACTGCACGAACGTTCCAGACTCCCGCGTCCCGTTTCTGGCATGCTGCCAGGATCGAACCGGCGTACCGCTTCGACCGTAAGCCGGGCGGGAGGCAGCATGACATCGACGAACTGGATCGATCTGCGACAGGACAGCGATACCGGCATCGAGACGATCCGTGCCCACTTCGAGGGGCACGCCTACGATCCCCATTGGCACGACAGCTATCTGGTCGGCTTCACCGAGCAGGGCGTCCAGCAGTTTCACTGCCGCCGCGTTCGTCACGACAGCACGCCCGGACGCCTGTTCTTCGTCGAACCCGGCGAGATTCACGACGGCCACGCGCCGGCCGAGGGCGGTTTCACCTACGCCATGCTCTATCTCGACCCGGACTGGCTGCAACATGAGCTGCGCCAGTTCGCGATCGCCGGCACCGTTTCCGGCGAACCGGGCTTCGCCTCGACGCTGGTCGACGATACGCCATTGATCGCGGGAATCGCCCGCGCCTTCACTACCCTGCGCCAGTCGACGTCGCGGCTCGAACGCGATGACGCCCTCGATGCCCTGCTGCAAGGCCTGGTGCCGCACCTGGGTTGGCGTCGGCGTCCGTTGACCGATCCGCGCCTGCCGCGTGCCGCCCGCCGGGCCCAGGAACTGCTGCATGCGAACTATGCCGAGGATATCGGCCTGCAGACGCTGGCCGAGCAGTGCGGCGTCGATCGGTTTCGGCTGACCCGCGCTTTCAAGTCGGCCTTCGGCCTGGCGCCCCATGCCTATCTGGTGCAACTGCGCCTGAGTCTCGCCCGCCAGCGGCTCGCTGCCGGCGAGCCTCCCGCCTCGGTTGCCAGCCAGCTCGGCTTCGCCGACCAGAGCCATCTGGGGCGCTGGTTCCGGCGCGCCTATGGCCTGACGCCGGCGGACTATCGCCAGCGCTGCGTCCGGGGCGGTTGAATCGGCTTCGTGGCGAGCTTGGGGCGCGACTGCTCAAACCTTCCAGACCGCAGGTGACAACGGCGCGATAGTCCCGGCTCCACGCTATTTCCGGAGTCGATCATGTCCGCCTGGTTACCGTTCACCCTGTTCGCCTTCGTCGCCTCGATCACGCCGGGGCCGACCAATCTACTGATACTCGCGCAGGGATCGCGCCAGGGCTGGAAAAGCGCCCTCCCCGCCGTTCTCGGCGCCAGCCTGGCGGCGGCGGCGATCGTGCTGACGGTTGGCTTGGGGCTGTCGCACACGCTGCTGGCCCACCCCCTCGTGCGTCGATTGATGGCGGCGATCGGCGTGGCCTGGTTGAGCTGGCTGGCGTGGCGGCTCTTCCGCAGCCCACCGCCGGAAGTCGATACCGGCGACCTGGCCTCCGTCGCGCCGGCCTTCGGGGCACGCCAGGCCGCCGGCCTGCAGCTGGTCAATCCCAAAACCTGGATGATGGCGATGTCGGTCGTCGGCGTGTTCACCGACGCGGCATCAAGCGCGACGCAGATCGGCGTATTGGCACTGACGTTCGGGGTCGTGGCGCTGCCCTGCCTGGCGCTCTGGGGGCTGGTGGGCAGCGGTGTCGCCAAGCTGTTCCGGCAACCGCGTCAGTGGCAGTGGTTCAATCGCGTGCTGGCGCTGCTGCTGTTGACGGTGGCGTGGTGGAGTCTCCTGATCACGGGCTGACCCCCTGTCGGCGTCGCGAGTTCAGCCACCGGTGCCGAGTCGGCGGCGGAGCTCGCGAACTTCTCTGCGAAGCGCCTCGCAACGCACTTCCAGTGTCTGCCGCGCGGCATGATCGGGCAACGCCTCGAGATTGGCTTCGGCCCCGATCAACAGCGCCTCCAGTGCCGCACCGAGCATGGTGGCGCCGGCCAGCGTGTCGCTACGCATCGCCGACGAGGTCAGCGGCAGCGCCTCGACCGCCAGTGCCAACCCCTGCCGACATCGCTCGGCGGCTGCCAGCGGGATCCGAATCGACGCCTCGCGGGCTTCGCGAAGGGCCGAATCGCACGGGTCCGATTCGGCGGCATCATCACTCGATCGCCGTTGCGCCTGCAGATAGTCGTCAAACGCCGCGGCATCGTCGTCGACAGCCTCGGCCAGCGCCTGCTGCAGCGCATCGCCCTCGTCTATCAGACGGCGACGTTGGGGATCCGGGCCGGATTCGCCCCGGTGCAAACGCACGCCCTTGAGAATCAGCGACAAGCCCAGGCACCCGTTCAACGCCGCGGCGGCACCGCAGCCCGGTGTGGAACGCGTTTCGACGGCGTGCTGGAAATCGGCAAGCGAGGCCTGCCAGAGCGAAGACGAGGTCGACATGAAGGCTCCCGGAGAGGATCGATATCTCAGCATAGACGCCACCACGGAAAGCATGGCGAATCGAGGGGGCGACGAGAGCCGACAGTGAGCAGCCGGAAGTGTCGGCAGGAGGGAAAACAGGGGAGAGCACCATGGCGAAACGGTCGGAGGTCGAAAATGCCTCAAGCCGCTTGGCGATGGCGCCCTCCCTCGGGCGGCCGCCCTTTGCGGGAGTAGCTGCCCTTGCCTCTCTTCGGTTTCTGTTGCTGCCGTCGGAATCGGGGCGAGCGCAGTGCCGCCTTTAGCGCGCTGTCCCGGATGGGGTGTGATGCCATGTGACCTCCCGGTTCGTTCGAGTTCATGGATCTAGACAGTTGTCGGGGATCTAGCCAGTTGTCGGCAAGCTCTCAAGCGACACGGGCCACCAGATGCTCGTAGAGCACGGTACAACCGATGCCGATCAGGACCAACCCCCCCACGATTTCGGCCCGCTTGCCGATCAGCGATCCGATCGCGCGGCCCAGCATGATGCCAACGGTGACCATCAGCATCGTCGCCAGGCCGATCGCCGCCGCCGCCACGATGATGTTCACATCGGCGAAGGCCAGCGTCACGCCGACGGCCATGGCATCGATGCTGGTGGCCAGCGCCGTGAGGGCAAGCAGCCAGACCGATTTGCGCTCCGGCGCGCTGCCGTCGTCCGCCTCGACCGGAACCGGCTTGAACCCTTCCCAGATCATGTGTGCCCCGAGCGCCCCCAGCAGCACGAATGCGATCCAGTGATCCCACTCGGACACGAACCGCGTGGCAGCCAACCCGATAGCCCAGCCGATGACCGGGGTGATGGCCTCGACCGTACCGAAAATGGCGCCGATGCGCAGTGCCTCGGGGAACCGGGTGCGCCTGAGAGCCGCGCCCTTGCCGACGGAAGCGGCGAAGGCATCGGTCGACATGGCGAAAGCGAGTATGACCAGGGATGCAGGATTCATTGTCCGTTCCAGCCGGTGGTGTTGCCACGACATTCGCCGTACCCGACTCGGTACCGCGGATGCCCATGGTCTCGCCAACCGGTCTCGGCGTTCGTGCCACGGCATGGCCGGGTGTGTTGACACGAACATCACGACCGCAAGGTTTCACGGTAGTGATCGGCTACTCCCCAAGGAGGTCTCAGACTATAGACGCGAAAATGAAAACCGGCAATAAATGATTGAATTTAAAGAGAAAAATTCACCCCGGTTAATTCATGTCGTTGACGTTAATCAAGTTAACGCCGGTTGGACTTTGATGACGAGGTTGCGGGCCGGGACTTCAGCGTTGGCGGCAGCAATGACGAACCGTGGCGTAGGAGGTGCGTCGTGGGGTCACAACGGGATAACCCCGCGCCAGTGACGCCATAAAGAGACAGCAAGATTGGAAATCTGTCTCGTTTTGGGAACAGATCATTCAGATAAATTCAGACGTACCTAATTCAGTAAAATCTCAAAATACAGGCACGTGAAAATCGGGCGGGAAAATTGTGCATTTTAGTGCGCACACTTCATCGATCGATGTCGAGTCATTGAAATGGAGAAAAATGCCACAGCGGTTTGAAACGCTCATTTCAACGTAACGAGGGGTAATAAGTGCATACCAGGAATGGATTGAACGACCGTTCAATATAGTTTTTATTCTTCCATATCAGTAATTTGCTAAAAACAATTTAGCTTGCTTTCCGTTACCTTCTGGAAACGCAAAACATCAAACTTTTACTTCCAAGCCGTCGCATTGTCATTCGGAGCCAGTAGTCTGAATGACGTTGGATCGCGTTCCCAGAGTTTGGTCGATGTCGAGAACCCGGTCTGGCACCTCTTTCAAACCGCTGGAATGGCGGACCTTGAATTTCACGCTACCAGGAGAAACACCATGGCTGATACGCCCGCAATCGATCCGTCAACTTCGAATGACAGCGCTGATTCTTCCATCGATCAATTGAAGGCCGTCTTTGATCAGGCGATCGAGAAATCCGCTGAAATCACCAAGGTCACGACCGAGAAGAAGACCATGCTCGATGCGACCAAGCAGCGTCCGCAGAACTGATGCGGAGAAGTCGCGGGCGAAATTACGCCGCCCGCGACGCTCCACGCCGGAACGGCGGCAATGCGTCCGGGACGCATCGGATCTCGCCACGATGGAGACTACTCGATTTTCTGGAGCTTCCTTGGCTGTCCGCCTCGATGAACCGGGTACGGACAGCCAAGGAATTTCTTCCCGCTTCGTACGACATTAGCGAGTCAACCGCATGAATACCGTCACCTCCCCCACGGCGTCGGAAGGCGAAGTCGTTGCGACGCTCACGGTCACCGCCGGGCTGCATCACGGTGCGACGATGGATCTGGGCGAGCCGACCTGCCGGATTGGCAGCGACGAGGCCGCCGATATTCTGCTGGGCGACCCCGGCGTGGCGCCCGACCACCTGATGCTGCGGTTCCACGGACGCCAGATGGCGGTCGAGGCGATCGGCGGCGATGTCGTCGTCAACGGTCGCGTCGTGCATCAGGGAACCGGGCAGCGCGGCGAGCTTCCGGCCGAGCTGCGCTTTGAGGGCGTGTCGCTGGCGCTGTCGCGCCCCCCCGCCCCCTCGATGATCCCAGCGCTCCCCAAGCTCCCCGCCCTGCCGCCACGCTGGCGGACCTCGCTCAACCGGGGTGCCACGCTCACCGCGCTGGTAGCGACGCTCGGGGTGCTGGCGGTCTACGAATTCATCGACGTCAATCAGGCCGGCGCCAATATCGGCGGCTACACGGCTGCCTCTCTCGATCCCCAGGCGCTCGACGGTGCGCATCGCCTGACGTCGGGGGAGCGCCCGGGCCCGGCGGAAGCGCTGCGCCGACAGCTATCGGAGGCGGGCCTCGACTCGCTGAGCGTCACCGATCATGGCGGCTACCTGAGCGTGTCCGGACAGTACGCGGCGGCGCAGAGCGCGGCCTGGGACCGGACGCAGCGCTGGTTCGATCAGCACTACGGCAGCCACCAGGTGCTGCTCAACGACGCCAAGACCCGGCAGGATGCGGCGCGCCCGGATTTGAAGCTGCAGGCCGTGTGGCTGGGCGATAGCCCCTATGTCATCGACAGCCGCGGGAAGCGACTCTATCCCGGCGCCGCGCTCGAATCCGGATGGGTGATCTCCGCGATTCAGCCGGACCGCATCACGCTGAGCCGTGGCGACGACCAGTTCGCGCTGACGCTTTGAATGAGAGACCGCGCTGACGAGGCCATCGTTCGATGAAGATCACCGGTCGCCAGGTCGACTCGGACCGCTATCGCATCTCGGGCACGGTCCCGGAGCCAGTCCGCCCCATCGAGAGACCCTCCGGGCAGGATGACGAATTCATCCGCGCGGTCGATCTTGCGCGGACGCGCGACGCCGACCAGCCGCCGCTGGCCGCGCGACTGGACGCGCTCGAGCGACCCGAGGCCAGAGATGCCCGCAGCTACGACAACGCCCGCAGCATCGAGCTGCTCCAGCACGTGATCGACGACGTGCTGCCGACGCTGGAGGCGGAGGAGGACATCGTCGCGATGGCGCGGGACGTCGTCGGCGAGGAGCTCGAGTGGCGCCAGGCCTGGGATGGTCGCATGAACGAAGCCATGACGCCGCAGGATGGCGATGCTCCCGGTGGCGACGACGCCCGTGACGAGGAGCCGTCATGACAGAGAACGACGATCGCGATGCCGCCGACCTGCTGCACCTGATGGGCCACCTCTACCTCAAGAGCGGCCAGACGCAGCGGGGGATGGTACTGCTGCTGATCGCCACGCGCATGGCGCCGGAACACACCGGCATCCTGAGGGCGCTGTGCCGCGGTTTTCTGACCCACGGCAACGGCGGACGAGCCCTCAACGTGATCGAGCGTCTCGAGGCCGCGGGGCAGCGCGACGCCACGCTGCTCCTGCTGCGCAGCCGTGCCGAGTGGCTGAACGGCGACCGGGACGCCGCGCGGCGCCACTTTCAACGCTACCTGGAGCGCCGACAGGAAGCCGATGTACCACGGGAGCGGGCATGACATGAATCAGCTTCTCGGTCGACTCAACATCCTCGCCCGCCGCGCCTCCCAGCGCAGCGACGTGATCATCGCGGTCTTCATGGTGCTGGCCGTGGTGATGATGATCATCCCGTTGCCGACCGCCCTGGTCGACGCGCTGATCGGGGTCAACATCGGCTTCAGCCTGCTGATCCTGATCGTGGCGTTCTATATCTCGCACCCGGTGGAGTTCTCGTCGCTGCCGCCGATCATCCTGCTGGCGACGCTGTTCCGGCTGGCGCTGTCGATCACCACCACACGCCTGATCCTGCTCGACGCCGACGCCGGCCAGATCGTCGAAGCCTTCGGCAACTTCGTCATCGCCGGGGAGGTCGTCATCGGCATGGTGGTGTTCCTGATCATCACCGTGGCCCAGTTCCTGGTGATCACCAAGGGCTCGGAGCGGGTTGCCGAAGTCGCGGCGCGTTTCACGCTCGACGCCATGCCCGGCAAGCAGATGAGCATCGACAACGAGATGCGCAATGGCGATATCGACCATGTCGAGGCCCGCCGCCGGCGTTCGCTGCTGGAGAGCGAGAGCCAGCTCTACGGCGCCATGGACGGCGCCATGAAATTCGTCAAGGGCGACGCCATCGCCGGGCTGGTGATCCTGTTCGTCAACCTGATCGGCGGCCTGCTGATCGGGATGCTCGAGCACGGCATGCCGTTCGGCGAAGCCGTCGAGACCTACTCGCTGCTCACCGTCGGCGACGGCCTGATCGCCCAGATCCCGGCGCTGCTGATCTCGATCGGCGCCGGCACCGTGGTCACCCGCGTCAGCTCCGACAACGCCAGCGACCTGGGCAGCGAGATCGTCGGCCAGTTGGGCAGCAACTCCAAGGCGCTGGGGCTGACCGCCGCCGTGCTGTTCTGCGCCGCCTTCATCCCGGGCTTCGCCACCGGCGTGTTCCTGGCGATCTCGGCGCTGCTGGGCAGCGCGGCCTTCCTGCTGCGTCGGCGCCACATGCGCGAGCGGGCCGAAGCGGAAACGGCCGATGCCGAGGGCGCGCCGAACGATGGCGCTCCCGCGCCGCGGCAGGATGACGCGCCCGCCGAGGCCACCGCTCCCGGTCGCCTGGCCGAGGACGAGCAGGGCCAGCATCGCGTCATGCTGTGCCTGAGCGCGTCCCTCGCCGACGCGCTGTCGCTGGACTTGCTGCGCGAGGGCATCCAGACGGTTCGGGAGCGCGTCGAGCGCGACCTGGGAATCGCCATCCCCACCGTCGGCCTCCGTCTGGAACCGGCCCTCGGGGCGCAGCGCTTCGCCATCGAGCTGGACGAAGTCCCCGTGCTCAACGGCGAGCTGCCGGCGGCCAGCGTGCTGCTGGACGACGACGCCGGCACGCTGGCGCTACTCGAGCTCTCCGCACAGACGCAGCCCGCGCTGGTCGGCCGCGGCTCCTGGCAGTGGCTGCCGGACTCCGCGAGCGGCGCGCTGCGGGAGGCAGGGATGCGCTATCGCACGTCGGACCAGGTGCTGGAGCGCTGCCTGGAGCGCACGCTGACGCGCTACGCCGGCGATTTCGTCGGCATTCAGGAGGCCCGCTCGCTGCTGTCCCGCATGGAAGCGGATTATGCCGAGCTGGTCACCGAGGCCGTGCGCGTCGTCTCGCTGCAGAAGATGGCGGAAATCCTGCGCCGCCTGGTCAGCGAGGGGGTGCCGGTTCGCGCCATGCGCACCATCCTCGAGGCGATGGTGACCTGGGGGCCACAGGAGTCCAACAGCGCGCGACTCGCCGACCGCATCCGCGTCGCCATGGCGCGCCAGATCTGCCACCGCCATGCCCGCAGCGACAGGGTACTGCCGGCCTGGGTCGCCACCCGCCCGCTGGAGGAGGCGCTACGGGCCGCCCAGCGCCACGCCGAGACCCAGTCCTTGCGCATCGGACTGCCGGCGCCGCTCTCCCGGGCACTCAATGGCTGGTTTCAGCAACAGCTGGACGCGCTGGATGCCGACTTGCAACCGGTGATCGTGATCGCCGGGGACGTGCGCGCGTCGCTGCAACAGTGGCTCAAGCAGCAGGAGATCGACATGGCCGTCATGGCCTGGCCGGAGATCGCACCGGAATTCAGCCTGCAGGCGATCGCCCAGGTGCGCCTGCCAAAACCCGCGCCGCGACGCGAGTCCGAGGCGCAGGCAAAGTCGTAACTTGATGACAAAAAAGCGGTTTTCGTTGTATGAGTAAAGCGCTTTTCGATGTATGAGTAGAGACCCCGCGGCCAGCGGGGCTTTTCGACAAGGGATCCGATGACAACAGGGACGGAAGACGCTCGTGGCACAGTGGCAGACAATTTCATGAGGGGCGGTAACCGCGTACCCCTACTCGCCGCCCTTGGCCTGGCACTCCAGGTGATGGTGGCATTGCTGATGACCGCACAGTTCGCTCACGCCGATGTCGCCGTCGATACGCCCGGCGAGACGCTGGCGCTGGAGACGGGCCAGGGCAGGATCCTGCGCTTCGATCGCCAGGTGGCCTCGGTGTTCGTGGCCAACCCCGCGATCGCCGACGTTCAGGTCGTCTCCCCCGGGGTGATCTACCTGTTCGGCAAGCAGGCCGGCGATACCAACCTGATCGCCCTCGGCGCCGACGACGAGAGCCAAGCCTCGCTGCGCCTGCAGGTCCGCGACGGTGACGCAAAAGCGAGCCAGGCGCTTCGCGGTATCGACGGCGACAGCCAGGTCAGGCTGCACATGGCCGGCAACCAGTTGGTGGCCGAGGGCCGCAACGCGACGGTGGAGAGCGCCATGGCCACGCAGTCGGCCCTCGATGCCGAGGCGCCCGCCGACGGCGGTCTCAATCGCTCGAGCTACGACGGCGCCAATCAGATCAACATCCGGGTGCGCTTTGCCGAAGTCGCCCGCGACGAACTGCTCAGCTACGGCGTCAGCTGGAATGCGCTGATCAACAACGGCTCGTTCTCGTTCGGCGTGCTGACCAGCAATATCGCAAGCTCCCCGGGCAGCGAGGGCGTCGACGGCCTGCTGCAGGCGCTGCAGCAGAACAACCTGTTGCAGATACTCGCCGAACCCAACATCACCACGGTTTCGGGTCAGACCGCCAGTTTCCTCGCCGGCGGCGAGATTCCGATCCCGGTGCCGGTCAACAGCGACCTGGTGGGGATCGACTACAAGCAGTTCGGCGTCTCCCTGCTGAGCACCCCGACCCTGCTGCCCAACGGCCGCATCTCGATGGAGGTGCGCCCCGAGGTCAGCAGTCTCTCCGGCGACAACGTTCAGATCGCCGGCTACGACGTGCCGTCGCTGCAGGTGCGGCGTGCCGACACCGTCGTCGAGGTGGGCAGCGGCCAGACCTTCGCCATTGCCGGGCTGTTCCAGCGCCAGGCCTCCAACGAGATCGAGCGCATCCCGGTGCTGGGCGACATCCCGATCCTGGGTCAGCTGTTCCGGTCGCGCCGTTTCCAGCGCAACGAGACCGAGCTGGTGATCCTGATCACGCCCTACTTGGTCCGCCCCTCCTCGTCCCCGACGCCGAGAACGCCGCTGGACCAGGCCCGGGTCAGCCGCGACACCCGGCTTGGCGACGATCCGGCACAGCACGCCAGGTCGGCGGGCGTCGACGATCCTTTCGGGTTCTATCTGCAATGAGCGAGGAGACCGCCGCCATGCCACCCAACCCGCTCGCCGCGACAGCCGCGATCCGTCATGTCGCGCCGCTGCTGATAGCGACGCTGCTGGCCGGCTGCCAGTCGTCGATGGGGCCGATGAGCTGGACCAGCGGCTACCGCCAGGTGGCGATGGCCGCTCCAGAAGGCGACCAGGCCGCCACGGATGGCCGGATGGCGACCCTGCCCAACCTGTGCCAGTCGTCCCCCGACGACGAGGGCATGGTGACGCTGCCGCCGGGTTGCGCCAACGATCTGAACCTGCAGCTGATGGTGGCCAATCCCCAGGACCTGGTCCGCGGGCGGGAGATGGGACCGCCGATGGCGGGCCCCGTCGCCGACGCCGCCCGCGAGCGGCTCGACGATCGCGGCCGCGCCAACGAGCGGCGTGCGATGCTGGAAGGCGAGGCGCGCAGTGCCATGGGCGATACCGCGACGACCGATGGCCTGTGAGGGGCAGCGCGGGGCCGGCCCGAACTCACTCGCGCGCGGGGGAAGTCCGGGCCATGCCGAGGGCCTGGGCGCGAGCGGCGGCGCTGGGCAGCGCGGCGATACGCTCGGCGCTGGCGATCAACGACTCGCGCCGGGCTGCCGGCAGGTCGGGGATCTCGATACGGCGGGCTTCTTCACGCTGCCCTCCCAGTACCAGCACCAGGATGAGGTTGCGGTAATGGCGCGCTTCGGCCAGGGGGGAGTTGGCGACTCGACGCATGTCAACGATCGCCTTGGCGTCGTCGCCGGCCAGGGACTCGGCCAGCGCCAGATTGGCCTGGACGTCGAGATCCTGCGGTTCGAGCCTCGCCGCCCTGGCAAAGGCCTCGACGGATCGATCGGGATGCCCCGCCAGCGCCTGCGCGGCGCCCATACGGCTCCAGGCGGCCACGTTGTCGAGCTTGGGGGCGGCCCGCGAGAGGCTGCGCAGCGCCCCCTGGGGCTCGCCCAATCGCAGCTGGGCCGTGCCCAGGCCCAGCAGCGCCAGGGCCAGGTCGATGTCGTCGGCCAGCGCCGTCCGGAAGGCTTGCGCCGCGGCCTCGGGCTCCCCGGCCGCCAGCCGGGCATTGCCCAGCCGGATCAGGAGGTCGGCAGACGGCGCCCCCTGTTCCAGCGCACGTTCGTACATGGCCGCCGCCGTGGCGTGGTCGCCGCGCTGGTCGACATCGTCGGCCAGCTTGAGCAGCCGGTCCTCCCGGGTGTCGGACGGTGTCGCCGCGCAAGCGGAGAGCGCGAACCCGACGGCGATGACCGCCGCCCATGTCAGGCCCTTGCGGCAAGCCGCCGCGCGGGTCGAGACCATTCGAGAAACCGTAGAAGATGCCTTCATCCGTAAATCAGTCCAGAGGCTCGAGGAGTGGACAGACAGCGTACCGGAGAACCAGCGGTTTGGGGCAGCGAGGCATGTCAATGAACGGTGACAGTCGTTTACATAGGGCAAGCGAAAGCCACAAAAAGACATATAACCGGCCACCAAACCGTCATCGCGATCTTGCTAGGGTTATCGAAGCAATTGCGGCGGTGGCCTTCATGATCGTTCGTCGAAAAGGATCCCGGTTGCGCACCTCGATCATCGTCGCGCTGATGCTGGGGTTGGCGGGCAGCGGCGCCTTCGCGGCCGACGCCCCATGGGCAGACCGAAGCTACCGCTACGTGGTGATCGATCAGGACGTACGCGACGTGCTGCAGGAGTTCGGACGCAACCTGTCGCTGCCGGTCGAGGTGAGCAGTGCCGTGAACGGCGAGGTCCGCGGCGACATCCACGCCGACAGCGCCCAGGCCTTTCTGGAACAGGTCTGCCGGTCGAACGGGCTGGCGTGGTTCTTCGACGGCTACGTGCTCCATGTCGCTGCACGCGAGGAGCTGGGCCGGCGTAGCTTCGATCTCGACGGAGTGGACGTTTCGCGCTTGAGCGCCGATATCGAAGCGGCAAGGATCGGTTCGCCACTGAGCGCCGATTTCCGGGATGGCCGCCACCGTCTGGAGGCGATGGGTCCGCCCGCCTGGCTGGCGGAAGTGGCGCAGCGGGTGGAGGATTCGAGGCGGACGCCCGCGCCCTCGGCACCCGGTGAGGTCAGAGTCTTCCGCGGCAGCGTGGCACAACCGGCCGTGGAGCAGTGAGTGCGGATGTCGCGGCTGCCGGCGCCGGTGAGCCCCGGAAGCAGGCAGGCCGGACCCAGAGGCAGGAACGAGCGGGCCGTCATCCCATGGCGACGCTCATCAGCGACCGTTCCCGAACGCTCTCTCGAAGAACGGTACGACGACTCACCGACGGCTCGATGCCGATCGGTCAATGCCAAACCGAAGGAGACGATACATGGCTATCGATGCCGTAGGTAATGCCAACGCGACCGGCGAATCCACCCCCGACTCCCAGGCCTTCGACGACGCCGTCGACAACGCCAAGTTCCAGGAAGCGATGTCCGAGGGCATGGTCCAGGTGGGCGGGCAGCTGATTCTGATGCCGATGATGAAGGAAATGCTCAGCGAAGCCATGTCGGGCGGCGAAGAGTAGCAAGCCCAGGCCCGAGTCCCGCGAGGTGACGAGGGACGACGACCGGTTGGCGACTCGTCGCGACGACCGGTCGCCGTCGTTGGAAGCGACACCGGCCCGCCATGGGCCCGAACGCGAGGTGAATGATGACTCCCGTGACACCACCGGGGGTGGGGGTGCCGATGACGACACCCGCGCCGACCCCATCGGAGACGAGTGCCAAGACGCTGGCCTCGCAGAACCTGTTCGAGCACATGGCCGGCCAGGCCGGTGCCTCACCCCCTGGCGCGAGCCCCGGCGAGCTGGGCTCGAACCTGATCGACAACCTCGACGGCTTCGTCGACCGGGTCAACACCTTCGCGCAGCAGGCGCAGGTCCCCGATGCCCAGGCGCCCGACCGCTTCGCCAAGGTCACCACGCCGGCGCTGGACGCAGGCGACACGCCCACCGCCATCGGCGACGACAAGATGGCGAAGGTCGTCGACTCGCTGAGCCAGGTCTTCGACCACTCCATCGAGACCACCATGGTGGTGCGAGGTGCCACGCAGGTGTCGGGCTCGGCCAATACCCTATTGAAAGGTCAATGACACTTGCATCTCGATCGACGCTTCAACCCCTCGCGCCCGTCCCGGGACAGCCGCCGACGCCCGCTGCACTGGATTGCGCTGCTGTTGATGGCCCTGCTGCTGCAGGCCTGCGATACCGACCTCTATACCCAGCTCGACGAGCGCGAGGCCAATGTCATCGTGGCGACCCTGGCACGCAATGGCATCCCCGCCAGTCGCCATGCCGAGGATGAAGGCCGGATGCGCGTCACCGTCGACGAGAGCCGCTTTGCCGAAGCGGTCGACGTGCTCGACCGGGCCGGCCTGCCGGAACGCAAGTTCGCCAATCTCGGCGAGGTCTTCCAGGGCAACGGCCTGGTGTCGTCACCGGTCCAGGAGCGCGCCCAGATGATCTACGCGCTGAGCCAGGAGCTCTCCCACACCGTGTCCCAGATCGACGGCGTGCTGTCGGCGCGGGTCCACGTGGTGCTGCCTGACAACGACCTGCTGCAGCAGAACAGCACGCCCTCCTCGGCCTCGGTCTTCGTGCGCTACATTCCCTCGCTGGACATCGATCCGCTGATCCCGCAGATCAAGACCCTGGTGGCCAACGGTATCGCCGGCCTCTCCTACGACAAGGTGTCGGTGGTGCCGGTGGTCTCGTCCCTGCCCGAGGAGACACGCTCGGCCCCCCAGCCGGCCATGAGTTCGTTTCTCGGCATCGCGATGCCGGCCGCCAGCGTGGCGCGTGCCGGCTGGCTGTTCGGCCTGATGATCGCGGCGATTCTCGCCCTCGGCATCGTGGTCGGCTGGCTGGTCTGGCGCCAGCGCCGCCAACGACCCTATGACCTGGCGACCCCGTCATGACGGCAACGCCCACGCCATCACCGGAGCTGCCGGTGCGCATCGATCCGGCCCACTGGATCGGCACCCTGGAAGGCATCGCCAGCGACGAGACGCTACGCCGCTGGTGCCGCCAGCCGCGGTTCCAGCATCGTCTGGCCGAACGCCTCCGGCGCCGTCACGATCTCCCCGCCCAGGCCGAGCTGCCGCCGAGAGATCCCATCGACCAAGCGCTTTGCCAGCTCGACGAGGATGCGCTGACGGCCTGCACTCGCGCGGCAGGGATCATCTTCCATGCCGGCGCCCTGGTCCGCGAGATTCGTGCCCCTCGGGTCGCGGCCATCAAACAGCGCTTCGGCACCGATCTCTACGCCCTGGCACTGGCCAAGCGGGAGCATGGGCAGGCCGGGGAGAGCGACCTGGGCGATCTCGACGCCTTCGAGGCGGAGGTCGAGCGAGACGGCAGACGCTGTCTGCTGGCCTGGGCCGACGCCCAGCCCGCCACCCTGCGTGCCTGGCTGCGATTGGGCTGGTTCGGCAGGCTGGCGCGAGACGACGGTGCCGAGACGAACGCCGGCGCCGTGGAGATCGCACGCCTGGCCGCCGCCGACCGGCTTGTCTCGGGGGCGGAGGATGCCGCCCAGGACCCGTCCGATGAGCCGGCAGCGCCGTCTCGGAGTGAGCGGCCATGAATTCACTGCCGCCCCGCCCCGGCAAGGTGATCCTGCGGGCCGAGGAAGCCGAGGCCTGGATCGATGGCTACGCCTTCCTGGACCGGGCGCGTCGACAGGCGGCCGATCAGGAACGGGCGCTCGGCGAAGCGCGCGACGCAGCCTACGCCGAAGGCTTCGAGGCCGGCCGCCGGGCAGGCGAGACGCAGGCCGCCCGGCTGCTGGCGACCACCCGGGATGACGTGGATCGCTACCTGGCGCGTCTCGAACCGGCGCTGGCCGAACTCGCGCTGGACCTGGTTCGGCGGCTGCTTGGCGAGTTCGACGAGGCCGAGCTGGTCGCCCGCTGCGTTCGCCAGGCGCTGCGCGAGTGGCGCCAGGCGCATCGGATCCGCATCCGCGTGGCCCCGTCGCTGGAGGCGCCAGTGGCGGCGCTGCTCTCGGAGGAGCCTCCCGCCACGGGAGACTACGAGGTCGAAGCCGATGCCCAGCTGGGGCCGGGGCAGTGCCTGCTGGTGAGCCCGGTCGCGGTCATGGACATCGGCGTGGATTCGCAACTCGACGTTCTCCGCCAGGCGCTGCTCGACGCGCCGGCGGACGGCCAGGAGTCGGCATGAGCCGTCATGACCCGGAACAGGCCTCGGTGGCGCTCGACGCGCTGCTGCCAAGGCTCGGCCAGCGTCTGGCCCGGACCGAGACGCGCCGGGTCAGCGGTCGGGTGCGCCGGATCCGCGGCCTGCTGATTCACGCCAGCATCGAGGGCGTCAGCATCGGCGAACTCTGCTACCTGCGCGATCCGGTCAGCGGACGTCGCGTCGCCGCCGAGGTGATCGGCTTCGAGGAGGAGGACGCCATCCTCTCGCCCATCGGCGAACTGCAGGGGCTCTCCACCCGCAGCGAAGTGATCGCCACCGGACGCGCCCAGGGCGTCGGCGTCGGCGAGGCGCTGCTGGGCCGCGTCATCAGCCCGCTGGGAGAGTGGCTGGACGCTGCGGCGATCCCGCCCGGCGACACCGCACACTCGGCCCCCCCGCTGCGCGAATACCCCGTGCATGCCGAGCCGCCCGCGCCCCTGAGCCGCCAGCTGATCGAGCAGCCGCTGGCGCTCGGCGTACGCGCCATCGATGCCCTCAATACCGTGGCGAGAGGTCAGCGTGTCGGCCTGTTCGGTGAACCCGGCGTGGGCAAATCGTCGCTGCTCTCGGCCATCGTCAAGGGCAGCAGCGCCGAGGTGGTGGTGCTCGGGCTGGTCGGCGAGCGCGGCCGCGAGGTGCGCGAACTGCTCGACGTGCAGCTGGACGCCGACGCGCGTCGGCGTACCGTCTGTGTCGTCTCCACCTCGGACCGCCCGGCCATCGAGCGTGCCCGCGCCGCGCTGGTCGCCACCGGCGTGGCGGAGTATTTCCGCGACCAGGGCCGCGACGTGCTGCTGCTGGTCGACAGTCTCACCCGGTTCGCCCGTGCCCAGCGCGAGATCGGCCTGGCC
>NZNW01000139.1 GCA_002695065.1 Salinicola sp.
ATAGAAAAAAGGGGCCGTCCCTTTGACGGCCCCTTTTGCTTTTGCCGATTAAATCAAAGGTCGGCAGACTTTACATGTTGTTCTTCGGCTTCGTCTTGCACAGTCATGCCCAAGGCCATCTTCGCGGTATTGAGAAGTCCCAGATCTCCGCTCCAGATTTCTGCATCGCCTAGGTCCATCCGCATGAAGAAGATATCCGGATCGTTTTTGCCGCCATCGTACCAAGCTTCGACGAAGTTGTTCCAGAATTGGTCGAAGCGCTCCTGACTGGTTTCCTTTACGAGGTTTCCGTTGAAGCGAGCGAACATTTCGTGGCCCTTGCCGGCGAATGTTGCAGTGACTGGTCCAAGCTTGCAGAAATCGCTTTTCGTGTGCGTGAAAAACCAGATCGAGCTGTTCGCGTCCTTGTCCAGTTGGGGGCTCATCGGAACGGCGCTTGAGCTGTCACCGCCCAGCTGAAGGAATAGGAATGGGCTGTCGGCCAGAGCTTTCCAGAACTTGGTTTTGAGTTCGTCGGGATTGCCTTCGGCATGTTTCATTTTGGTCTCCAAGATTGGTTCATTTGCTCAATGACCGAAGGGCAGGTTTGGTCCCAAGCCAGTAGAGGAAAAGATAGAGCAGGAATTGCTAATAGATAAATATTGGAACATAAAGAGAACAGACGATTCGGTTCCATATGATCCAACTAGCTCTCTCCTCCTTGCCGACGACCGCCTCTGAAGATGTCGCCACACTACCTGAGCGTCATAGTGAGCGCTGGAGGCCTGGGTTGGCTCGCCTACATGGAAAAGCTCTGCACAGCGAAGTGTTCGCCTCCTCGAGAGAAGCGGCAGGTGCTGGTGCAGTGCTGGCGCTGGCACTTGACGATTGGCGTAACGCGTCGCCGAAAGAAGGCCGGGAGATGAGCGATCAACGCAGCATACTCTGGGTGCAGACGCGTGAGGCGGCGCGCTTGGGAGGTAAACCGTATCGTGCCGGGCTACCGCAGGATTTGCAGTCGCGCGTCATTCATGTGCTGGCCCACAAGGCGGAAGATGCGCTTTTTGCGATGGAGGAAGGGTTGCGCTGTCGTGAGCTATCCTTTGTTATCGGGGAAATTGCCGGCAATCCAAAGGCGTTGGACTTCACAGCTTCGCGTCGGCTGACGCTGACTGCGCAGAAACACGAGGTACCTTTGTTCCTGTTGCGGGTCGATGCGGCGCGTGACCTGTCTTCGGCCCGGATGCGCTGGCAAGTGACTTCGGCTCCATCCACCGCACCCGAATGGAACGCGCAAGCACCAGGCAATCCGTCGTGGCGGGGTGAGCTCTTCCGTGCCCGCTCGCATCCACCGGGCGAATGGGTTTTCGAAGAGTTCGGGAAGCGGCTGGAGGCTCGTCGTGAAGCGCCGCAGGTCTCTTCGCCACCCACCGGCAAGCCATTCTCTATCGTTCAGCATATCGGGCCACGTTTCGGGCTCGCCGAAAGAGCGTTTTTCAAGCCGTCGAGCACAGCAATCGAAGATAGATCCGTTGTGCTTTCGGAACAGTCTCGTTTCCGACAAGTCCAAGGCAAGCGGCGCTAGCTTGTTGGTCTGCCATGGATCAGCCGCGCCGTATCCTTTCTATCTGGCTCCCGTCCATGGCCATGGACCGCTGGCGTATGGGCGCGGCGGAGAGACGGGAGCTAGATGACAAGCCGTTTGTCCTGACCGCTGATACAGCGCATGGGCCGCGGATCGAAGCGACCAACCGCACAAGCGCTGCTGCCGGGGCCAGGGCAGGGATGATGTTGGCTGATGCACATTCGCTTTGCCCTGAAATTACTACGGCACTGTCCGACCCTGAAGGCGATCTCGTTTTCTTGGAAAAGCTTGCTGCCTGGGCACGACGCTGGGGACCTTGGTCGGCGATGGATGTACCGGATGGGCTTTTGGTGGATGTAACCGCAGTGCCGCATCTCTTCGGAGGCGAGGAAAAGTTGCTTGCCGATGTAGCTGCGGTGTTTGCACAGCGCGACATCGCTATGCGTTGTGCCATAGCTCCGACTGCCGGGGCAGCTTGGGCACTGGCCCATTATGCTGCATCGGGTACGATCCTGCGCAAAAATGAGGAAATGGAAACACGGCTGGGCGAGCTTCCCGTGGCGGCACTAAGGCTCGATCAGGATGTCGTCACTGTTCTTCGACGGCTAGGGCTCAAGAAACTGAGCGAGCTTTGGGCGGTCGATCGCGATGGAATCAATAGACGGTTTCGCAACCGGAACTCTCCCTCTGCCAACCCGCTAATCCGGCTGGACCAGCTGCTCGGCCGGATACCGGAACCGCTGCTGCCAGTCATTCCGCAACAAATTCCGATGGTACAGCGCCGCCTGCTGGAGCCGATCCGACACCGCCACTTGCTCGATCAGGTGGTGAACGATCTGGCGGATGATATGGTGCGCGAACTGGAGGGCAAGGGGCAGGGCGCCCGCAGGCTGGAACTCGGCTTGTGGCGCGTCGATGGTGAAGTGGTTGTGCGGCATATCGAACTTGCTGCAGCAACCCGAGAGGCCGCGCATTTTGTACGCCTTTTTGTCAGCAAGCTAGATGATGTAGATGCAGGGTTCGGGATCGAAATGCTGCGTTTGCGTGCCAGTTGGTCAGAAGCCTTGGCATTGGACCAAAGCGATATCGAGACGGCTTCGAAAAACCATGGCATCGCGCTTTCCACCTTGGTCGATCGGCTCACCGTGCGCCTTGGGCCCCGTGCCGTCACACGGCTCGTGCCTTCAGCCAGCCACATCCCCGAGCGTGCGCAGCGGGGCCAACCGCCTTTAGAGCCCGAACCGGCCAACCAAGGTCAGTTTGTCTTCCATCAACGCCCTTTGAAACTGCTCGACAAGGCCGAGCAGATTGCTGTGCTCTACGCCACTCCCGATGGATATCCCAAGCGTTTCCGCTGGCGCGACGAGGTACACGATATCAAACGTGTCGAAGGCCCCGAACGTATCGCCCCTGAATGGTGGCGTGAGCGCGGTGGTACCCGACTACGCGATTATTACCGGATTGAGGATCAGAGAGGGAGGCGCTACTGGATCTATCGGCTCGGCATCATCGGAGATGGACGAGGTGGTAAGCCAAAGTGGTACCTGCAGGGATTGTTCACCTGATAAACAATGACGAGGGGGCTCCTCGCAAAACTCAACTGTCGCGCGACACAAGCGACGCACGGCGGCCCCGCTTGGCGACGGGAATATTATCGAACTTTGCCACCGGGCCGGATTCGACTTCCACCACATCACAGGTCTCTTCAACGACCGATGCCGGTATCGGGCGTTCGAAAAGAAATCCGCAACTGCTATCGCGCGTCCATACGATCTTGCCGAAGAATTCGTGCTCACCCCACGACAACAAGCCTGAAACGCCCTGTTGCGGCGGATTGGCCGTCTCGAACCGCGCACCGGTTTGTGAAAGATCCGACAGGCGTCCGTCCCGGTTGCCGCCAGGCATTTTGAGCCGACTGGTACAGTCGACAGAATAGCGCTGTACGGTCCTGCGCTCATCGGATTTCTGGCCAGATTTTTTCTGGAAAAGTGCCACTCGGCAAGTCCCTCTTGTTAATCGATTTTTACACGAACCTGGTTAATTTTGGGTTATCATGCTTGGCGCTCCAATAATGATAACTCCAGAATATCGTCATCCGTTTCCCGGTTGAGTGAATAAGGCCGCAGCGGATCCCCTTCGTATTCGAGGAGTGAGGCCGCAGACCTTCGGCTACACCTCGCTCCATACAACTCCGATGGGCGTAGCGAGCATGAACCTCACATGCCCACTTCTCGCAAACAAACCAATTACCTTTTGTTATTGGCGAATGCTGGAGCGGAACATATATAGAACATATGACTCTGCAAACCGTCCTTCAAAAACTCGAGATCCTCGCCGACGCAGCGAAGTACGATGCTTCCTGCGCGTCCTCCGGTACCGCGAAGAAGAACAGCCTGGGCGGTAAGGGCATTGGATCGACCGAAGGGATGGGGATCTGCCATGCCTATGCGCCAGATGGACGCTGCATCTCGCTGCTCAAGATTTTACTGACCAACCACTGTGTGTTTGATTGTCATTATTGTGTGAATCGTAAGAGCTCGAACGTGGCTCGCGCGCGTTTCACACCGCAAGAAGTGGTCGATCTCACGCTCGCTTTCTACCGGCGCAATTATATCGAAGGGCTGTTCCTTTCCTCGGGTATTGTGAAGAATTCCAACCACACGATGGAGCAGATCGTGGAGGTTGCCCGGATCTTGCGCGAAGAACATGATTTTCGCGGCTACATTCACTTGAAGACCATCCCGGAAGCAGATGCAGAAATAGTCCATCAGGCGGGGCTTTATGCTGATCGGGTCTCCATCAATGTCGAACTGCCGACTGACAGCGGCCTAACACGTCTCGCGCCGGACAAGGATGCGCGCCAGATGGAGGGCGCGATGGGCAAGGTGAAAGAGGATCTGGTGGAGGCCAAGGATGCCCGCAAGCGGTTCAGGCATGCCCCCCGGTTTGCGCCCGCCGGCCAGTCTACGCAAATGATCGTGGGCGCCGATGCAGCGACTGACGCAGATATTGTGGGCAAGGCAAGCCGGCTTTACGATAATTTCCGCCTGCGCCGTGTCTATTACAGCGCGTTCTCGCCAATCCCAGATGCGAGCGCGGTGCTGCCGCTGAAGCGTCCACCTTTGATCCGCGAGCACAGGCTTTACCAATCTGACTGGTTGATGCGCTTTTACGGTTACAAGCCTTCGGACGTCATGCATGCGACAGAAGCAGACGGGAATTTGCCGCTTGATATCGATCCCAAACTTGCTTGGGCTTTGAAGTTTCGTGAAGCCTTTCCAGTTGATGTGAACCGCGCGACCAAGGAGCAATTGCTGCGTGTGCCGGGCTTAGGCGTGAAGGCGGTTGGCAAGATCTTGGCAAGTCGCCGTCATCGCGGCCTACGGTTGGACGATGTGTCGCTGCTGACTCAGTCCATCACCAAGGTTCGACCTTTCATCTGTACTATCGACTGGCGGCCGATCACTCTCACCGATCGCGCCGACCTGCGCAGCCTGCTCGCCCCGAAAACCGAGCAGCTGGAGCTGTTCGTGTGACTGCGCTCCAACACGTCAAACTCGGCACCTACTACGTTGTCCAACTGCCTGATGCGGATGATTTCGATTTCTGGCGCGAGCGGGCGCGGGCTTTCGTCCAATGCGATGTGCCACCGGACCGTATCGCATGGGCCGAACCCGGCGGTAGCGGGGACCTCTTCGCCCATGGAGAACGGCGTATGCCTGTCCCTCCCAAGGGAGCGAGGCCGGTACGGGCCAACCGACGCTTTGTACAACTTGCGCGTAATGCCATCCTTCATTCGGACCCTGAACGGTTTGCGCTGCTCTACCGCCTGCTCTGGAGGCTACAAGGCAAGCCGCGGATGATGGAAGACAAGGCTGATCCAGATGTCAGAAAGCTGGAGGAACTCGACAAGAGCGTGAGGCGTGACAGCCACAAGATGCATGCTTTTGTGCGCTTTCGGCTGGTCGAAAGCCCCGATCGTTCCGGTGGCGAAGATGGCGAGGGGGGTGAGCATTACGTTGCCTGGTTCGAGCCGGAGCATCATATTCTTCGGGCCAATGCAGGGTTCTTCATGCGGCGTTTTTCGAACATGCGCTGGTCGATCCTGACGCCGCGCGGCTCGCTTCACTGGGATGGCGAAACCATGGCGGAGGGGCCGCCAGCTGAACGTCACGACGCGCCTCAGGGCGATCCGATGGAGGATCTCTGGCGCACTTACTACGCCTCTATCTTCAATCCGGCGCGGCTGAAGATTGGCGCCATGCTCAAGGAGATGCCGAAAAAATACTGGAAAAACATGCCCGAAGCCACGCTCATTCCCGAATTGGTGGCGGGCGCGCAGAAGCGGGAAAGTGCTATGGTCGAAAAGGGAACGCTGGAATTCGAAGAGCGGCCCGATACGCTGGCAGCGATCGACAAGGCAATTCACGCCTGCCGCAAATGCCCGATCGGCAGCCTCGATAATCAAGCTGTTATGGGCGAGGGACCGCAGGATGCTGCGCTGATGATTGTGGGCGAACAGCCGGGCGATCAAGAGGATTTGGCTGGCCGTCCCTTTGTCGGACCGGCCGGAAAACTGCTCGAACACCATCTTGATCGGGCCGGTATCGACCGGAAGGCGGCCTATGTCACGAATACGGTGAAGCATTTCAAATATGTCCAGCGCGGCAAGCGGAGGCTGCACCAAAATCCCGGTGCAAAGGAAATCGATACCTGCCGCTGGTGGATCGAGAGCGAGCGCGCGATCGTCCAGCCCAAGCTGATACTCGCCATGGGGGCGAGCGCGGCGCGCGGCATGCTGGGAAAGACAGTGAGCATCTCCAAGGCTCGGGGCACGCCCATTCCGCTGGAAGACGGCAGCGAGCTGTGGATCACCTCCCACCCGTCCTATCTCCTTCGCCTTGATGGTCCCGCGCGCGAGGAGCAGGAGCGGCTGTTCGATGCCGATCTCGCCGCAGTGAAGGAGCGGCTCGAGGAGTTGGCATAATGACTTTTCAAAGCTGGTGTCATGCCCGAGAATGACCAGCAGATACCCAAGCGCACTATCGACCTTGATCCCGATGAAATAGACGCACCAGCGCGCGCGCCGTTCGTCGAACTCGGTCTCGTCTCGTGTTTCAGCTTCCTGCGCGGAGCGAGCGATGCGGTAGACTTGGTAATGGAAGCGCGCAGGCTGGGGTATGACGCGATCGGGATCGCCGATGCCAACAGCATGGCGGGCGTGGTGCGGGTGCGCACAGAGGCGAAAACGCTCAAGCTCAAGCCTTGTATCGGTTGCCGGATCGAAACGGTCGAGGGGCTGGCCTTCCTCGCCTATCCCAAAAACCGTGAGGCCTATGGTCGTTTGTGCCGCCTGATTTCCGCGGGCCGGATGCGCACGCTCGACAACGAGTGGCAGGAGAAGGGCGTGTGCGATATCTCGTTAGCGATGCTGGCCGGGCACAGCAAAGACGTGCAACTGATTCTAATTCCGCCACCCGATCTGGCATGCGAGTTCACCGTTCCAGCCTGGGCCACGCCAGACGGCACAGCGGAAAGCGAACAGAGAGAAATGGCGGTCACGGCACCCTTTGTGGAAATCGTGCCGCATCTTGCCGCCGGACTACCGGCGCTACACCATATCGCTGCGACTTTCTTTTACGCTGGGAACGACCTCGCCCGGATTGCCCGGCTCGACGCGCTGGCCAAGGATCATGATCTTTCCATCCTCGCCACCAATGATGTGCAGTATCACGCGCCGGAGCGCCGGCCGCTACAGGACGTAATGACCGCGATCCGCCATAAGACTACTGTGGCGCGGGCGGGCTATCTGCTTCAGAGTAATGCCGAGCGATATCTGAAGCCGCCAGAGACCATGTGCCATCTGTTCGAACCATGGCCCCATGCGATCGAAGCCGCGCGCGCCGTGGCCGGTCCGATGTTGCTCAAGGCAAAAACCTACGAGGCGTGCCGGACCTGCGAGGCGTTCCATAACGCTCGGACGGAGCTGCGCGGTGAGGGCGAGGTCCAGGAATTCAAGGCCGTCGTCCTGGGCGAGGCGGGCGACCGCTACGTCATGGACATCGGCGACGGCCAGGGCGAGGTCTGGCACGCCGTCGACTGCACGTGGGATCAGCTGGCCGCCGACATGAAGAAGTCCCTGGACGACGTTTTGAAAA